>JAMCTB010000195.1:423-5446 GCA_023380955.1 Chloroflexota bacterium
CGGTTTTCTCACCGGCCATGGGCTGTCGGCCCCCTGGGCGTCAGGTCGAAGCCGGCCAACTTGGCGTAGGATGAGGTAGCGATGTCGATGTCCTTCTCTCTGCTGGTGTCCACCTCGAAGGGGGCGGTGGTCCGGCCGTGGGGATCGAAGAGAATCCTCACGGTGGGGCGGCTTAGGTGGGCGGGGTGGACGTCGGTGACAATCCCCCGGTATCCCTGCAGCTTGGGGGAGATGACCACCACGTCGGTGCTGACAGGGTAGGTGGGAAGAACGGTCAAGAAGCGGGTTACGATCTCGCGGTTCAGATGGCTTCCCGCCATGCCCTGAAGGGTGGTGACGATCTCGGCGGGGCCCATGGCCGGGCGGTAGGGACGATCGGAGGCGAGCGCGGCATAGACGTCGGCAACGCCGGCGATCTCGGCCGCGGGGAGGATGAGCCCCTGCCCGAAGGGCCGCTTCCCCGAGGTATAGCGGTTGCTCCCCTTGAGGCCCCTTGGGTAGCCGCTGCCGTCCTGCCGCTCGTGGTGCTGCCGAACCACGTGGCGGGCGGTGATGTCCGAGGCCCCCATCAAGTGCTGGACCGCCTCGTATCCGGCCTCCGGGTGCTGCTGCACCAGGGCAAACTCCTCCCGAGAGAGCCGAGCCGGCTTGCCGAGGATGGACTTGGGAACGATCAGTTTGCCGATGTCGTGGCAGAGGGCGCCCAGCGCCAGTTGATGCAGGTCCGGGACGGGCAGGTAGAGCCGGTGGCCCAGCACGACCGCCGCGATGGTGACCTCGAGGGAGTGCTCGTAGGTATAGGTATCGTGGCTCTGCAGCGAGACGATGCCGGACAACGTCTCGGCGTTGGCGACGTCCTCGACGATCTGCTGAGCGTCGCGATACAGCGCCGCAAACTGCGGCCTGGCCGCCTCCGCGAACTGGATCAGCAGCTCCATTTGCTCGTCTGCCCCCTGGACTTCCGAGATGGACTCGATCATCGCGAACAGGTCGCGCAGGTGCCTGAAGGTGAGGCTACGCAGCTTCTGCGAGATGATGTCGGGCGGCTCCACGTCGTCGGCCACGCCGTCCCGGACGTAGATGGTGTAGTAGCCATGCTGCCGCAGCGCCTCGATGTACTGCTCGGTCAGCACCACACCCCGAGATAGAAGGACGTCTCCCCGCTCGTTATAGAGGCCCTTGCCGAGGGCCATACCCGGCTGGACCTTGTCTACGCTCACCTTCTGCATCGGTGCCTCCGGAAGCGCGTTGGGGACACTGTCGACAGGGCAGCAGGTCGCATTCTATTACAGCATGTGGTGGCTGTCTATCGTTGTCGTGCCACGGAACCCCACCACTCTCTCCACGTCGGTCTTGGCGCCCATTTTCTCCAGTAGCTCATTGCCCTGCTTCAGGGGCTACCGTATAATCCGGTTGACCGACAGGCAACAGGGGGAACTATGACCGAAGAGAAGCCCATCCGGCTCACCTCGCTGGCCAGCTGCGCCGGTTGAGCGGGTAAGATGGGTCCGTTGGACCTACAGAGGATTCTGAAGCCGCTTACCCACTACAACCATCCGGACCTGCTGGTTGGCCTGAAGACCGGCGACGATGCCGCCGTGTTCAGAGTCGGGGATCGGGCCGTCATCGAGACGGTGGATTTCTTCGCCCCGGTGGTGGACGATCCATACCACTACGGGGCTATAGCCGCGGCCAACGCCATGAGCGACGTCTACGCCATGGGCGGGGAGGTGCTCTTTGCCCTCAACGTGGCTGCATTTCCGGAGGATCTGCCCGCGGAGATCATCTCTGCCATCCTGCAGGGCGGCGCGGAGAAGGTGACCGAGGCGGGAGGGGTCATCGTGGGCGGTCACACGGTGATCGATCGGGAGCCGAAATACGGCCTCTGCGTCACCGGCATAGGGGATCCATCGCAGATCGCCACCAAGGGCCAGGCGCGACCCGGCGAGGCGCTGCTGCTGACGAAGCCCCTCGGCACCGGGGCCATCACCACGGCCCACAAGGCCGGCAAGGTGGAGGAGGCCCACCTTCGGGCGGCGGTGGACAGCATGTTGGCGTTGAACCGGACGTCGGCGCGCCTCCTCCGGCAGGCAGGCGTCCTGGCCTGCACCGACGTCACCGGTTTCGGGCTGCTGGGCCATGCCTCAGAGATGGCCGAAGCCAGCGGGGTGCTGCTGCGCATCGACTCGACGAAGGTTCCGCTGCTTCCCGGGGCGATGGAATACGCCCGTGCCGGCATTCTGCCCGGCGGCGTGGGGCGGAACCGTGCCTACCTGCTGGGGACGGGAGAGGGCTCGACCGTGCGGGTCCACCTGGCCGACAGCGTGTCCTCCGAGATGGCCGACCTGCTGATGGACCCGGAGACCTCGGGCGGGCTGCTCGCCGCGGTGGCGCCGGAGAAGCTGCAGGGGTTGCTGGCCTCCTTCTCGGCGGCCGGCGTCGGCTGCTGGGTAATCGGCGAAACGGCCTCGGGCTCCGGCATCGAGGTGGTGTGATCGGACGTCTATGACTCGGAAGCGCGTCGGTATCTTGATCGTGGCCTACAACGCGGAGTCTACCCTGGCAGGCGTCCTCCGGCGGATACCGGAGGCCGTGATGGCCAAGGTCGAGCAGGTCTTCGTCATCGACGATGCCAGCCAGGACGACACCTACCAGGTGGGTTGCTCCTACAAGCGGGAGAACGAGCTGTCCAAGCTGACGGTGCTGCGGAATCCCGTCAACTTGCGCTACGGCGGCAATCAGAAGCGCGGCTACCGGTACGCCATAGAGTGCGGCCTGGACATCGTGGTCCTGCTGCACGGAGACGGCCAGTACGCCCCCGAGGTGATGCAGCAGCTGCTCACCCCTCTGGAGCGGGACAAGGCCGACCTGGTCATGGGCTCCCGGATGATGATCCCCGGCGCGGCGCTGCGGGGGCGCATGCCCCTGTACAAGTACGTCGGGAATCGTATCCTTACGGCCGGCCAGAACTGGCTGCTGGGAACCCACTTCAGCGAGTTTCACTCCGGCTACCGGGCATACAGCACCGCGGCGTTGTCCGAGGTGCCCCTCGATCGTCTCCCCGATACCTGGCACTTCGACACCCAGATAATCCTGGAGCTTCTCCGCCGGGGCCGCCGCGTGATGGAGGTGCCGATACCCACCTACTACGGCGACGAGATCTGCCGGGTCAACGGCATTCCCTACGCCTGGCGTTGCCTTCAGTCCACCGCGATCTTTGCCATATCGACCGGGAGGTGGCCTCGTGTACCAACTTCACGCCGACCCTCACAGTAGCCACCGGAAGCTCTCGGCCCTGGCCGAGAGCTACGGGCGAGGGCCGGTGTTGGATGTGGGTGCGGCCGAGGGTTACCTGGGGCAGATGCTGGCAGGCAGCGACCTCGTCGTGGACGCCATCGAGCCCAACCCGGCCTTCGCCGAGATGGCGCGCCCGCACTACCGCAAGCTCTACGCGCTGCCACTGGAGGAGGCGGCCCTGGAGGAACCCTACGGCACGATCCTCCTCGGCGACGTGCTGGAGCATCTGGTCGATCCACTGGCGGGGCTGACCCATCTGATCCGCCACCTGAAGCCGAACGGGATCCTGATCGCTTCCCTGCCGAACGTCGCCCACCTGGCGGTACGGCTGCTGCTGCTTTCCGGCAGCTTCCCATCCATGGACAGCGGTCCCCTCGATCGCACCCACCTGCACTTCTTCACTCGATCGACGGCGGAGCGACTCCTGCGAGACGCGGGGCTGGCCCTGTTGGAGCGCCACGCCACCGTGGTGCCCCTGGCCGACATCACCGGCGGCCGCTGGTCCGCCGTCGGCCGCGCCCTGCGCCCGCTGCAGCTCGTGGGGTTGCGCCTCCTGCCGGGGCTGTTTGCCTACCAGTGGATCTTCGTTGCCTCGCCCCTCGAGGCGGAGGGAAGATCGGGGCAACCTACTTGAGCCCGGCGCAGCCGGGGTGGCGCGGGTGCACCCCGGGTGCGATCGGCGGAGAGGGCGGGAATGGCGGCGCAGCGAAAGGCTGGAGGGAGCTTGCGAGACCGGCTCGCGGCGAGGCGTGGGCTTGCCTGGGCCGTCTTCCCCGCGCTGGCGGGCCTAGCGCTGCTGCTGCTGGCATTCGGAAACCTGCTCCTGGACGCCTTTCCCGTGACCTTGAGGGCCACCGGGGACGCCACCTCGCTGCGAATCACCGTCGAGGGCGATACCAGGGTGCTCCCCCTCGCCTCTCCCCTCCGCACCCTGCGCTTCGCCCCCCTGGCGCCCAACGTTCGGGAGTACCAGGTCGACGGCTCCGACACCACCAACAACTTCACCTTCGATGCCGGCTACTTCGCGAGCTTCGCCGCCTCCCCCTACTACCGCTTCCAGGCGCTCCTCAGGGACGAGGAGTCCTACAGCCGGTGGCGAAACCTGGTGCTTCGGGACCCGGCGGGCCGGACGGCCTTGCAGCGGGCCGCGCCGGAGGGCGAGGTGACTTTGCCCGAGGGCTTCGACCTCTCCCTACAGCTTCGCCGCCTGGAGACCCCGCGAACCCTGGAGCTTCTCGACGATGCCGGCACCTCGTACGGGGTCGAGGTCAACCGGAACGACAGGTACGTGACGGTCACCGAAAGGGCCGTGGGGCAGGCTCCCAAGAGCCTGGCCCGGTGGTACTTCCCCAACGACTGGCAGCCCCCCGCGGCCGAGCTGGCCTACCTGGCCCTGCGGGTGGCGGCGCTGGCGATCGCCCTGCTGCTGCTGCTGACGCTGCTGGCCGCGCTTCTCCCCATCCTTCCGTCGCCCCGTCCCCCCGCCAGCCCCGTCGCCCCCGGCCGCCGCTGGGAAGCCGCGGTTCCCCTCATTGCCGCCGGCGTCGCCCTTGCGGGGAGCTGCTACTCCGCCGTGGTGCTCTTCGACCGGGCACCCCATATCCTGGATGCCGTGTCCTACTACTTCCAGGCGAAGATATTTGCCTCGGGTTCGCTGGCGGCTCCGGCGCCTCCCCTGCGGGAGGCGTTTCCCACCCCCTTCAGCGTGGTCCACGACGGCCTGTGG
>JAMCTB010000196.1 GCA_023380955.1 Chloroflexota bacterium
CCCTTGGGGAGGATCTCATGGCCAGAGAGACCATTCTGGTGGTGGAGGACGAACCGAAGATCTCCGAGCTGCTGAGGCTCTACCTGGAGAAGGAGGGCTATCAGGTCGTGGTGGCCGCCGACGGTGGCACCGCCCTGGAGGACTTCCGGCGGAGGCAGCCCCAGTTGGTGGTGCTCGATCTCAACCTGCCGGTGATAGACGGTCTGGAGGTCTGCCGGCGTCTTCGGAGGGATTCGTCCGTCCCCATCATCATGCTCACGGCCCGAGACGAGGAGGCCGACAAGCTGATCGGCCTGGAGTTGGGCGCCGACGACTACGTCACCAAGCCCTTCAGCCCGCGGGAAGTGGTCGCCCGGGTCCGCGCCGTCCTGCGCAGGGTTGCCTCGACTCCCCAATCCACCCAGGAGATCCTGAGGGCGGGTGACCTGACCCTGGACGCGGCTCGCCACCAGGTCCGGCTGCGCGACGAGCTGCTGGAGCTCACCCCCACCGAGTTCCGCCTGCTGGAGGTGCTGATGGGCCATCCAGGGCGAGTCTTCAGCCGGCTCCAACTGCTGGACCAGGTCCAGGGAGAGGCCTTCGAGGGATACGAGCGGACCATCGATGCCCACGTGAAGAACCTGAGGCAGAAGGTCGAGACGGACCCCCAGCACCCCACCTACGTCCTGACGGTGTACGGCGTGGGTTACAAGTTCACGGAGCAATCCGATGCGTAGCGTCGCCTTCAAGCTGGCCGCCGGCTTCGTCGTCGTCGCCCTGGTGGGGGTGTTTATCGTCGGCTATCTGGCCAATCGATCCACCACCGCCGAGTTCGGCAACTACCTGGAGGGCGGGAGCCAGGCCCAGGAGCAAGGGGCCGCCGACTACATCGCCGACCGCTACTCCTCCGCCGGAGGATGGCAGGGGATGCCTCAGGTGGTACTCACCCTGTCGCGATGGCTGGGGGAGAGGCTGGTGGTCGCCGACAGCTCCGGTAGGGTTGTGGCCGACTCCGGAGGCCAACTGGTTGGAGCCAGCGTCCCGAACCCTCCACCGGGCCAGCCACTCCCTCTGGTGGCCGGGGGCAAGGCCGTAGGGACCCTCTACCTCTCGGCCGATTCGGCGACCGGCGGCGGGATGATGGGCGGCATGATGGGGCGGGGCGCCGGCGTGGCGCCGGTCATGACGGACATGATGAGGCAGATGATGCAAACGGCCGGCAGCCCGGAACGCCACTTCCTGGACGCCGTCAACCGATCCCTATGGATCGCCGGTGGGATTGCCCTCGCGGCGGCCCTGCTGCTGGGGCTGCTGCTCAGCCGCCAGATCACGGCCCCCCTCAAGCGGCTCACCCTCGCCTCCCGTCGGGTCGCGGCCGGGGACTTCTCTCAGAGGGTAGAGCTTCGCTCCCGGGACGAGCTGGCTTCCCTCGCCGAGGCCTTCAACAGCATGGCGGACAGCCTGGCCAGAAACGGGGAGCAGAGGAAGCAGCTGCTCAGCGACATAGCCCACGAGCTGAAGACACCCCTCGCCATAATCCAGGGGAATCTGGAGGCGATGATGGACGGTGTGGTGGACGCTTCCCCCGAGAGGCTGGCCTCCCTGCGAGAGGAGACCCTCCTGCTGGGGCGGCTGGTCACCGATCTGCGGGACCTCTCCCTCGCGGAGTCGGGGCAGCTTCCCCTCCACCTGCAACCCATAGATCTGGGCGAGCTGATCCGAGGGACTGTCTCGGGCCTCCAGCCCCAGGCCGACGACCATGGGGTTCACCTGGGGATGGAGCTATCGCAGGGGTTGCCGCTGGTCTCCGGCGACCCCGACCGGGTGGGCCAGGTGCTGCGCAACCTGCTGAGCAACGCCCTGCGCTACACGCTGGCGGGAGGCACGGTGCTGGTATCGGTGCGAGCGGGCGAAAGGCCCGCTGATGCAGCGGGGATCAACGGCTACGTCCACGTCACCGTCGCCGACAGCGGATCGGGCATCCCCGCCGAGGAGCTTCCCAAGGTCTTCGACCGCTTCTACCGAGTGGACAAGTCGAGGGCCCGATCCAGCGGCGGATCGGGCCTCGGGCTGTCCGTGGCGAAGCAGCTGGTGGAGGCCCACGGGGGGAGGATCTGGGCGGAGAGCGAGCCCAGCCGAGGCAGCGCCTTCCACTTCACCCTGCCTCTGAGCGTCACCGAATCCAAGGTGGGGTAGGGCGGGCGGCAATGCCGGCCCTACAGTTTCCTCCAGATCGGCCGTATATCTTGCAGCAGGGGGACAAGCCCTCATCCTCTGTTGGAGACGTGCCTTGCCAGGAAGAACGGCGAAGAAGGACCCGACGGCCACCAGGAAGGCCGAGCACCTGGACATCTCGACCACCCAACCGGTGGAGTCCCCCCTGGACGCAGGATGGGAGGATGTTGTCCTGGTCCACCGCAGCCTGCCGGAGATAGACGAGGAGGGGATCGACCTCTCGACCTCGCTGCTGGGCAAGACCCTCCAGGCACCCCTGGTGATCGCCGGCATGACAGGGGGAACCCCCCGGGCCGAGGAGATCAACCGGCGGCTGGGCCGCGCTGCCCAGCGATTCGATCTGGCCCTCGGAGTGGGGAGCCAACGAGCTTACCTGGAGAAGCGAGAGACAGGCAGCTCCTATGCGGTGGTTCGGGAGGAGGCGCCCAACGCCCTCCTGATAGCCAACATCGGCGCCCCCCAGCTGATCTCTCAGCGTGCCCACAGGGCCTACACCCCCGACGACGCCCGCCGGGCGATCGAGCTGATCTCCGCGGACGCCCTGGCCATCCACCTCAACTGCCTGCAAGAGGCCGTTCAACCCGAGGGCGACACCCGCGCGGCAGGCTGCGCTGCGGCCATCGAACGCATCGTTCGGGAGGTGGGCATCCCGGTCATCGCCAAGGAGACGGGAGCCGGCATCTCACGGGAGCAGGCCCTCCTCCTGCAGGGGCTCGGCGTAGCGGCCCTGGACGTGGGGGGAGCGGGCGGCACCAACTTCGCCCTCATCGAAGCCTATCGCTCGGCCGCGCGGGGCGCCCGCCGGCTGCAGGAGCGAGGGAGGCTGTTCGCTCGCTGGGGCATACCCACGGCAGCCTGCCTGATCGAGTGCTCCGTCGCCGGGCTGCCCGTGATCGCCACCGGCGGGATCCGCAGCGGATTGGACGCCGCCAAGGCGCTGGCCCTGGGCGCCACGGCGGTAGGGGTAGCTCTGCCGCTACTCAAGGCGGCGATGGAGAGCTACGAGCGGGTCGAGGAGTGGCTGGAGGGCTTCCTGGAGGAGCTGCGGACCGCCATGTTCCTGGTGGGGGCCCGCACCGTGGAGGAGTTGCGATCCCGCGAGGTGGTGCTGCTGGGTCGCACCCGTGAATGGGCAGGGCAGCGGGGCCGCTGATTCCCAACTCTGTCTGAAAAACCCCTTGACATCCCCAAGAGAAGCGGCGTACTATGGCCTCACCGGTTTTGTATACGAGTATACAGAACTCCCGTCGCGAGACCTTCGCTCATACCCGCTTCCCCAGCCTCCCGCGGAGCGAGCCTCCCCTCCAGGGTAGGCATACACCCAGAGGGTCGGCCCCTCCTCAGGCGGTCAAAAGGAGAACCACGATGACGTAGCTGCCGCCGCCACGCACACCGTTGCCGCTCCGAGACCCTTGGGCACTCCTAACTCTTGAGAGGAGGTTGCTGGTGTGGCCACTAAAGGGCTAACCGAGATTACCGTTTGGTATCGGGGGATCACCGAAGGGAAGATCTCCCGAGATATCGTCAACAGCCTGGCCAAGGCGGCCGAGAAAGAGGGCTGCTACACCCAGGCCTTCGACAACTACGGCGACCTGCCGGACCGAGTTTACGTCCCCTGCCGTTCCTACGCCCGAATCAGCGATTCCCCCATCGCCGAGCCCTACCTGTACGAGAACGATCACCCCGCCATCGTGGCCGTAGTGGAGCCCACCATGGTTAAGGGGGTCCCCGTGATCAAGGGTATAAGGCCCGGGGCCGTCCTGGTGGTCAACACCGACAAGACACCCGAAGAGCTGCTGCAACACCTGCAGGACACCGATCTGAGCGACCTGGCGGCCATAGCGACCATCCGCGCCGGCGGCGGCGTCCTGGAGGGCGCCCTGAGCGGCATCGAGGGGGCTACCGACGTCAGCGGCATGGGCAGCGGAGCCGCGGGCCCCATCGCCGGCGCCATCGCGAAGATCTCCGGCATTGTGGAGCTGGGCTCCCTCGAGGCGGTTGTGATCGACCCATCCGGAGTGCGCCGCGGCTACGAGCAGGTGAAGGTGCACTGGTTGGGTGCCGCGGGCTACAACCCGGGCCCCGCGCCCCACCAGGAGGAGCGAGCCCTGGGCGAGGAGGTCCCGGCGATCATCCCCTCCCCCGTGGGGGAGAACGACGGGATGATCACCGGCAACTGGCGCTTCCTCCGCCCGGTCATCAACCAGGAGAAGTGCACCCAGTGCCGGGTCTGCGATATCTACTGCCCGGACGCCTGCATTACCGCTGATCCGGCAGGCTTCAAGATCAACCTCAAGTACTGCAAGGGCTGCGGGATCTGCTGGACCGAATGCCCGGTGAAGGGGGCCATCGCTCCGGTTCCCGAGCTGGACTTCGTCGGCGGCGTCGTCCGATTCTGAGAGTGAGGTGAGTGCAGTGGGCAAGAAAATGAAGTTGAGCGGCACCGCTGCGGTGGCTCAGGCGGTCAAAGCCGCCGATGTAGACGTCATCTGCTCCTACCCGATCCGCCCCTACACCGCCACCATGATCGAACTGGCTCGGATGGTGGCCACCGGGGAACTGGACGCCGAGTTCGTCCACGGCGAGGGCGAGCACGCGCAGCTCAGCGTGGTTCTGGGTGCCTCGGCCGCGGGTGCTCGGGTCTTCACCGGCACCTCGGGCGTCGGCTTCACCTACGCCATGGAGGTCTATTCCCCCATCTCCGGCGAGTTCCACCCGGTCCAGTGCATGGTTGGCAACCGAACCCTGGACCCGCCGGGCGACTTCGGCTCCGAGCACACCGAAGCCATGACGGGACGAGATCAGGGCTGGATCATGGGCTGGGCCGAGAGCTCCCAGGAGGCCTTCGACAACACCCTGATGTACTACCGGATCGGGGAGGATCCCCGAGTGATGCTCCCGCAGTTCCCCTGCCAGGACGGCTACTTCATCACCCACATTCCGGACCTGGTGGAGCTACCAGAGGCCGGGCAGGTGGAATCATTCCTGCCACCCTTCAATCCGAAGTTCTCCCTGGATCCAGCCAGGCCCGTCATCATGGGACCCCAGTGCCGCGCCGACCAGGGTGCCGCCATCGAGTTGGGCAGGACCAACGCTATGAAGCGGGCTCGATCGGTGATCCCGGAGATCGTCAGGGACTTCAGCCTGAAGTTCGGCCGCCGGTACGATCCCTTCGTTGAGAAGTACAAGACCGAGGACGCCGACTTCATCTTCGTTGGCCAGGGGGCTCACGCCCGAACGGCAAAGAGCTTCGCGGACGGGGCTCGGGCTGCCGGCCAGAAGGTGGGCGTCGCCCGGCTCCGCTTCATGCGCCCCTTCCCCAACGACGATCTGGCCCAGGCGGTCGGCCACGCCAAGGTGGTGGGCATCATGGAGAACAGCAACTCCTTCGGCTCGGTCCTCGACTCGGGGCCGGTGACCATCGAGACTCGCGCCGCCCTGTACGACCTGGATAAGCGGCCCAAAGTCCTCACCTTCATGGAGGGGCTCGGCGGAGAGGTCGTCCGGCTGAACGACTTCGCCTGGATGTACAAGATCATGAAGGAGGCGGCTGGTCTCAGGAACCCCAACCAGAAGGTGTTCTGGGTCGGCTTTGACACGGGCGCCATCCAGGAAGCGTAGGAGGATGTGAGATGCCAGAGATAAGGACGCTGGGAGCCGAAGCGCCCGGCAAGAGCTCCGTCGACGAGTACGAGCAGATCAAGAACATCCGGACTGCCCCCACCAAGGAGTATTACCTTTCGGGTCACCGAACCTGCGCGGGCTGCGGCCCGGCCCTGGTGTACAAGCTCGTGGCGAAGGCCTCGGGCGAGAACACCATTTTCGTCGGCCCCACCGGCTGCATGTACGTAGCCAACACCAGCTACCTGAACGGGCCGTGGGCGGTCCCCTGGATCCACTCGCAGATCACCAACGGTGGCGCCGTCCTCTCGGGCATCGAGGCGGGCTACCAGGCCATGCTCCGGAAGGGCAAGAAGCAGGGGGAACTCCCCAACATCATCTGCATGGCGGGCGACGGCGGCTCCTCCGACATCGGCCTCCAGGCACTGTCCGCGGCGATGTACCGCAACCACGACCTGCTGTTCATCGCCTACGACAACGAGGCCTACGCCAACACCGGCATCCAGGTTTCGCCGATGACCCCGTACGGGGCTCGGACCACCTTCACGCCGCCCGGCAAGGTGGTACCCGAAGCCAAGAAGCTGTGGCCCAAGGACCTGGTGAAGATGATCGCCGCCGGGCACCCGTCGGTGAAGTACCTGGCCTCGGCCTCGCCGGCCCATCCGGTGGACCTGATGAACAAGGTGCGGAAGGCGCTGGCCTACAAGGGCCCTACCTTCCTGCACATCCACGCCCCCTGTCCCAAGGGTTGGACCTTCGATCCCTCGCGGACGGTGGACGTTGGTCGCCTCGCCGTGGAGAGCGGGATGTTCCAGCTCTACGAGATCGAGAACGGCGAGACCAAGCTCACCTACCGGCCCAGGAGCATGAAGCCCGTGAACGAGTACCTGGGGCTTCAGGGCCGCTTCAGCCACCTGACCCCCGAGATGATCGGGCGCATTCAGCAGTTCGTGAACACCAAGGCGACCGAGGTCGGCCTAGCGGTGCCGATCCCTGCGACACCTCCTCCAACAGGGGCCTGATTGAGGGACCCCACCCCCCGGCCCCTCCCCGCTGCGGGGAGGGGAGAGGGGTGGGGTCCGTAGTCACGAAGTGAAGAGCCCCGACACCGCTGTCCCGGCTTGCCGGCACGATGCCCTCAGTGTCGTGTCGATCCCAACGACCAGGTGGGAGTCCAGGCGCTAGCCGTGGCCTTGCCAGCCTTTCGCTGCCGAGCGGGCAAGCGGGATCGCTCGCAGTGCCGGTGGGGTGAAACCCTGTAGTGGCGTTGGCTACAACAGCTGCCAAGCTCTGTACCAGGCGGGAGCCCGGACCGACGGGTCTCCGTGCCCGTCCCCCTCCGCCATCGGCCTCCAACGGTCGTTGGCTTTGTTGCCTTGCCTTGACCTCGTCTTCCGTCGCCGTTGCCTCGTTCAGAACGTGTGATTGCAGCTAGAAGGGAGATAGGCGTGTCAGCCGCAGCAACAACCACGTCGACCAAGGCTCTACCCAACCGTTGGATGCAGCTACTCATGGGTGTCTTTGCGATGGCGTCCATCGCAAACCTCCAGTACGCCTGGACCCTGTTCGTCAACCCGATGCAGAAGCAGTGGCAATGGGAACTGCCCGCCATCCAGGGCGTCTTCGCCATGTTCATCCTCGCCGAGACCTGGCTGGTTCCCTTCGAGGCTTACCTGATCGACCGCTTCGGGAACCGTCTCATCGTGTCCATCGGCGCCATCCTGATAGGGGTTTCCTGGGTGGGGTCCGGCATGGCCACCACCCTGCAATCCCTTTACATCTGCTACGTCATCGGTGGCGTCGGGGCGGGTGCCGTCTACGGCGCCTCGGTGGGCAACGCCCTCAAGTGGTTCCCCGATCACCGCGGACTGGCCGCGGGCTGCACCGCCGGTGCCTACGGTGCCGGCACCGCCATCACCGTCTGGCCGATCCAGAACATGATCGACTCCAGCGGCTATCAGCAGGCCTTCATCGTGTTCGGGATCATCCAGGGGGTCGTCTGCCTGGTGGCGGCGCAGTTCATGATCGCCCCTCCCAAAGGCTGGCTGCCCCAGGGGTGGGATCCCAAGGCGGCGGCGTTGAAGCGCGGTCTACGCCAAACCCTGCGCGACGTCAACCCCATGGGAATGGTCAAGACCACCGAGTTCTGGGTCCTCTATGCGATGTTCGTGATGGTCGCGGCCAGCGGCCTGATGGCCACGGCGCAGGTGGCGCCGATCGCCAAGTTCTACCATGTGGACAAGGTCCAGATGATCTTCGGCATGACCGCCCTGGTCATGGCGGTGGAGGTGGACCGGCTCCTGAACGGCTTCACCAGGCCCTTCTGGGGCTGGGTGTCGGACCACATCGGCCGTGAGAACACCATGGCGATCGCCTTCACCCTCCAGGGGATCTTCGTCTTCCTCTGGATGAACCTGACGACCAACCCCGTGGCCTTCGTCGTCCTGACGGGTCTGGTGTTCTTCTCCTGGGGCGAGATCTTCTCCCTCTTCCCCGCGACGGTGGGCGATCTGTTCGGGAGCAAGTTCGCCACCACCAACTACGGCATCCTGTACACCGCCAAGGGCGTGGCCTCCATCTTCGCAGGCCCCCTGGCCGCGGCGCTGTTCGTCGCGATGAACTCCTGGACCCTCATCTTCCTCATCGCGATGGCGGTCAACTTCATCACCGCGGCCCTGGCCCTCTTCGTCCTGAAGCCACTCACGGCCAAGTACGTGAGGGTCGCCGAGGCCCCGAAGCCGGCGCCCGTGATGGGCGGCTCCGATTAGCGTTCCCCAGCAGCGGGGAACAGTGCCCCCTGGGGGATGAAGGTCGCGCAAACCCGACTTTCATCCCCCGCGGCATCTCCGGACGTCCACCTGCATTCCCCCGGGGCCCCTCTCGCAGATCGGCCGCTGAGCCCTCGCGAGCCGCCGATCCATAACTGCATCCTCACGATAACTGCCCCCCGTTGGCATTGGACCTTCTACGGCCATCGTTGCCGCGGCTTTCTTCGTATACTGCGCCCTGGTCTTCAAACCCGAGGATGACGGCTTCGAGCCCGAACCCGCGTCGGAATACCTGCCCCTCGAGGAAGCCGACGGGGGAAAGAAAAACCCCCGCATTGCGCACCACAACCCAAGGGGGTATACTAACCTGAGCCACACGGTCCCACGTGCAGTCCCCCATCAGCGACTTGGGGCCGGCGCGAGCGCCCTGTCTTGCGTCCCCACAATAACATTGCGGCCGCGATCGGCAGGCGCCTTCGCACCCTGTCTTGGCACGGGGTAACGATTGAGAATGAGATGGCGTGGGAGGTGCCAGGGTGTTCAAGAAGACGGAAGATACCGAATGGTCCCGCTTTTCGAGAGCGCTTTCCGGCCAATCTAGAGCCGGCGCAGAACAGGAAGAAGAAGGGGTGATCCTCAAGGAGGAGCCCCAAGACACCGCTACGCTGCCGCGGGAGGCCGCGGCCCGTGAGGCACCCGCTCGGGAGGCCGTGGCTCGAGAGAGCGTGGCCCGAGAGGTGGCTCAGCCGATGCCCGCCCCGCCGCCCGCACCGTCCAAGCCGAGCCCTGCCGCCCAACCCGCCTACACTTCTCGCGCCCACGCCCCCTCCATCTCCCAGGAGGCCGAGGGGGCGGAGACGATAATCGGCATGCAGTCCGTCTTCGACGGCAACCTCCGGTGCGAATCGAACCTGCGCATCAAGGGCGCCTCCCAGGGCGAGATCGCCTGCGCCAAGTCGGTCTTCATCGAGGAAACGGCGAAGGTCAACGCCAATGTCAAGGCTTCGAACGCCGTGGTGGCCGGAGAGCTTGAGGGTTCCATCACCTGCGACGGACGTCTGGAGATCCTGGCCACCGGCAGGGTCACCGGAGAGTTGACGGCCGGCGTCCTGATCATCCAGGAGGGAGCCTTCTTCGAAGGGCACCTGAAGATGAAGGATCGGGGCCAGTAGGGCAGAGCCGAGCCATCGCCTGCCCTCTAGACACTGAAATCCCCCATCCCAGAGTCCGTGGTACACTAGAGAGAGGACCGGCACCGACTCGACAGGCGGCCGGGCCAAGCAGGCCCGGTCGTACCTATTTGACGAACCCATGCACGAACTGGCCATCACCCAGAGCCTTCTCCAAATAGCCACCGACGAGGCCGAACGGATCGGGGCTTCCCAGATCAAGGTGATTCGACTCAGAGTGGGCGCCCTGACGGACATCGTCCCCGACTCGGTGCAGTTCTACCTGGACTCCATGACCCCCGGCACCATCGCCGCGGGGGTGCGGTTGGAGACCATCCGGATCCCCGTCGGCGCCACCTGCACCCGGTGCGACCGCTTCTTCGTGGTGCAAGACTACGACCTGACCTGCCCGGAGTGTGGGGGGGTCGGGAAGATCACCCAGGGTCGGGAGTTGCAGGTGGAGAGCCTGGAGGTGGAGGAGTGACCGTCCCCGGCTCCGAGGAAACACCCCTGGGCTCACCACCGTCAGGGCCGGCAGAGACGCCGGCCCCTACAGGAGTTGGGGTGCAGAGGCCGGCAGAGCTGCCGACTCCCGCAGATGTGGGGGCATCGTTGGTCCGGTCCCGACTGGTGGTTTCGGGCATAGTCCAGGGGGTCGGTTTCCGCCCCTTCGTCCACCGGCTGGCCCACAGCCTCGGGCTGAAGGGCTGGGTGCTGAACTCGACCGAGGGGGTGGTGATCGAAGTTGAGGGCAAAGCGGACCTTGTAGATCGCTTTGTTCAGGCTCTTCGCCCAGAGGCACCTCCGCGAGCGCAGGTGGACCGGATCGACCGGGCGAGTCTGCCCCCCATCGGCTACAGCTCCTTCGCCATCGAGGCCAGCCAGGCGGCCGAGGGTCGGTTCGCCCTCATCTCCCCCGACATCTGCATCTGCGACGACTGTCTGCGGGAGATGCGCGACCCCACCGATCGCCGCTTCCGCTACCCCTTCATCAACTGCACCAACTGCGGCCCCCGCTTCACCATCGTGGCGGACATTCCCTACGACCGGCCCAAGACGACCATGGGCTGCTTCCCCATGTGTCCCGATTGCGAAGGGGAGTACCACGATCCCTCCAACCGCCGCTTCCACGCCCAGCCCAACGCCTGCCCGGAGTGCGGGCCGCGGCCGTGGTTGGTGCACGGGGAAAGGATGGGGAAGATGGTGAGTGCCGAAGAGGCCATCCAGGAGACTCGCCTTCTCCTGGCTCAAGGCGCCATCGTGGCAGTGAAGGGGCTCGGCGGCTTCCACCTGGCCTGCGACGCCACCGACGATCGGGCCGTGGCCGAGCTGCGCCGCCGGAAGC
>JAMCTB010000197.1 GCA_023380955.1 Chloroflexota bacterium
GGATGACAGGATAACTTAGGATGACAGGCAGAAGCTAATAGCTAATTACTAATTACTAGAAGGGAGTCCGTCATGAGTTTCGATCGGGGCCTATCCATCGGCCTCTTCCTCTTCTCGTCGTGGGCGCTCTACCTTGCGATCACCATGCCCAAGACCGCCATAAGGCAGACGGTGGGGCCGGAGGTCTTCCCAATCATCATCTCCATCTGCCTGATGCTGGTCTCCGTTGCCCTGTTCATGAAGACCACCAAAGAGCAGGCAATAAGGGCCCATCGTTCTGAGTTGCCGGAGGGGGTGGGGGAGGACCGCCGCACCCAGGCCCTGGCCCTTCTCGGGATCGGAGTCTACGTCTTCGCCATGCAGCCCCTCGGCTACATAGTCTCCACAGCCCTCCTCTGCATCTACGAGGCGGCGGTGTTCGAGGCAGGCCACTGGGTGCGCAATGTCATCAGCGGGATAGGCTTCGGCCTGGTCGTGTACGCGATCTTCGTCAACTTCCTGAGCGTGCTGTTGCCCAAGGGACTCCTGGGATGGTGAGAGGAGTACGGTAGATGGACCAGTTCCTATCCAACGTATCGATTGGCTTCAGCGTTGCTCTGCTGCCCGAGAACATCTTCTATTGCTTTGTGGGGGCAATCCTCGGCACCGTGATCGGTGTCCTGCCAGGCATCGGTCCCATCACCGCAATCGCCATCCTGCTGCCCGCCACCTACAACATGCCGCCCACCACGGCGGTAATCATGCTGTGCGGCATGTACTACGGGGCTACCTATGGAGGCTCGACCACCTCTATCCTGATCAACACCCCCGGTGAGGCATCCTCTGCCGTCACCTGTCTGGATGGCTATCAGATGGCCAGGCAGGGCAGGGCGAAGGCGGCCCTCGCCACGGCGGCTATCGGGTCCTTCTTCGGAGGGAGCGTCGCGACCGTCCTCCTGATGTTGATCTCGCCATTGGTAGCTTCTCTGGCTCTCAAGTTCGCGCCACCCGAATACTTCGCCTTGATGGTGGTGGCCCTTACCATGGTCTCGGGCCTGACAACCGGTTCGGCGGTAAAGGGACTGGTCTCCACTCTCTTCGGCCTGCTTCTCTCCATGGTGGGGCTGGACGCCCAGGCCGGAGCCCAGCGCTTCATCTTCGGCATGCCGGAGTTAATGGAGGGGATAGACTTTATCGTCGTGGCCATCGGCCTCTTCGCCATCTCGGAGGTGCTTATGGCCGCGGGCGTATTCAAGAAGGTTAAGCCCGAGGTGCTGAAGGTGAAGGGCAGTGTCTGGATCTCCTGGCAGGACCTGAAGGCGTCGTTCCCTGCCTATGTACGCAGTACCGCCCTGGGCTTCGCGATCGGCGCGTTGCCAGGTGCCGGTGGGACGACCTCCTCCTTCATGTCCTACGTGCTGGAGAAGAAGGTCTCCAAGCACCCCGAGCAGTTCGGGCACGGGGCCATCGAGGGGGTCGCCGGGCCCGAAACGGCCAACAACGCGGCTCACCAGGCGGCGCTGGTGCCGCTCATGACGCTTGGTATCCCGACCAGCGGGGTGACCGCACTGCTACTGGGGGCCTTCATGATTTACGGACTGCAGCCCGGGCCGCTGCTGTTTCAGAACAACCCCGAGTTCGTATGGGCCGTCTTCGCCAGCATGTACGTGGGCAACGTAATCCTGCTCATTCTGAATCTGCCTCTGGTGAACATCTTCGCGAAATTGCTGGACCTGCCAGGCGCCGTCCTTTACTCGATGGTGATAGCCTTCTGCATCCTGGGAGTCTATGGGCTGAGGCTCTCGATGTTCGATGTAGGGCTGATGCTCATCTTCGGGATCATCGGCTACTTTATGCGGACCTACAATTATCCAATGGCCCCCACCCTGCTGGCTCTGATATTGGGCGACCTGATGGAGCAGCACTTCCGACGGTCGCTGGCCCTCTCGGCGGGCAACCCGGCGATCTTCTTCACCAGGCCGATCACCGTGGTGCTGCTGCTGATCGCGATCGTGATTCTCCTGGGGCCTGTAGTGATGAAATCGTGGCGGAACGCCCGGGCGCAGGTGGCCGCGGAGGTCGAGTCCGAAGCCGGCTGACCGTTTCGAGACAGGTGAATAGAGCACGAAAAGGCCCGCGAAACGACGTGAAAAGCACGAGATCGAGGGCCTCTTTCGCGCCTTTCGGGAGCCGCGGTCAACCGCTGTGTCAGGCGGATCTGACGCCCTGGAATCGAGACTTCAGTCGGCCGTACCCGGTACCCCCGCTGAAAGCGTCGACTCCAGGACTGGGTTGGTTCGCGGTGACAAAGTACTACCCCGTTGGTGTAAGATTATCCTCCACCGGGCTACTGTGACAGTCGAAGAGCATCACGAAATTCGGCCGATGCGGGGCTCGACACAACACATCCAGGCAGAACAAATGGGAGGGCTTGTTGGCAGAGAAGGCAGCGTCTGGTGATGGAACGTCGCTCCAGGGGCCGCTGGCTGGAGTGAGGGTGATAGACCTGGGCACGGTGTTCGCCGGTCCCTTCGCGGCCAGTCTCCTGGGCGACTTCGGCGCCGACGTCATCAAGGTGGAGCTCCCCAGGGTGGGCGACGCCGTTAGAGGCATCGCGCCGGTGGTGCACGGCGTCCCCGGGCCATGGACAACCCTCTCGAGGAACAAACGGTGCGTCAGCCTGGACATCCGCACGGACAAGGGCAAGGAGCTGCTGAAAAGGTTGGTCGCCACGGCAGACCTGCTGGTGGAGAACTTCCGCCCCGGTACCCTGGAGAACTGGGGCCTCGGCTACGACGTCTTGAAGGCGATCAATCCCAGGCTCATTATGATCCGCATATCCGGCTACGGGCAGACCGGGCCCTTCCGCGAAAAGGCGGGGTTCGGCACGCCGGCCACCGCTTTCAGCGGCCTCACCTACATGCAGGGCTACCCTGACAGGCCGCCCGTCAGCCCGCCCTTCCCTATGGCCGACTACGTCACGGGCATCTTCGCGGCGATGGCCGCAGCCATGGCTCTCTACCATCTGAAGGCTCACGAGGGGGCGGCCGGGCAGCAGGTGGACCTGGCGCTTTACGAGGCGGTATTCCGCATATTGGAGACCCCCATCGTCCAGTACGATCTCACCGGGGTGGCCAGGGAGCGAGCGGGCCATGCCCTGCAGGAGTCCGCGCCGGCCGGGGCCTTCGAGTCCAGGGATGGCAGGTGGATGATCATCGTGACCAGTACGGACCGCACCTTCGCGCGCCTGGCGGAGGTGATGGGCCGGAGCGACCTGCTCAAAGACCCACGCTTCGACGTCAACCCTCACCGTGTGGCACACCGCGAGGAGATTCTGGGCATTGTCCAGGAGTGGTGCTCGCGCTATTCGTACGAGGATCTGGTGAAGCTGCTGGACGACAACGGGGTGCCGGTGAGCCCGGTGCCCAGCATGGCGGACATCTTCCAGGATCCCCAGTACCGGGCCAGGGAGAGCATAATTCAGGTAGAACACCCGGTGCTAGGGAAGGTGAGTATGCCGGGCATCGTGCCCAAATTCTCCGACACCCCTGGCGCCGTTCGGTTCGCCGGCCCGGTGGGAATCGGCGAGCACAATCGGGACGTCTACCAGGGCGAGCTGGGCCTGAGCGCGGACGAGATGGAGGCCCTGAA
>JAMCTB010000198.1 GCA_023380955.1 Chloroflexota bacterium
GAGGGACAATGCGCCCTCTCCCAGGCCTTGCAGGAAGCCACGGCCGGCTTCTTCGATTCCACCGGCCTGTGTCTGTTTCTCGCCTTTGCCTGCCTGGACCAAGCCGATTCGCTGGCCGCCATCCCCGAGATGGTCTCTGCCCTGTTCGGCGTAGAGATGTCTGTCGCCGACGCTGTCGCCCATGGCGGCAAGGTACTCGAGATCGAGCGCAGTTTTAACAAGCGGGCGGGCATGACCGAGAAGGACGATCGCCTGCCGGACTTCTTCTACAAGGAGGAACTGTCCCCCCACAATCTTACCTGGGATGTGCCCGACGAGGAGCTCAACCAGGTGTGCGGCTGGAGCCCGGTGGTTGAACTCGGCTGACTTGGGGCGCTCGATGGTGGAGGAGAGTGTGAACCGTGCACGTGACCGTCAAGTTGGGATCGGTGCTGAGGGACAAAGCTCCGGGCTTCGCCGGAGGCGAAGGCTTGGTGGAACTGCCTGGCGGGGGGCCCACTTCGGTCGCCGACGTGATGGCCGCCCTGGGCATCGCCGTCGACGAGGTGAACGTGATCTACCGCAACCACCTCTTCGTCGCCCCGTCGGCTCCAGTGCAGGACGGGGACCGGGTGGCGCTTTTCCCACCCAACTTCATCCATTTCTCGCAGTTCTATCTGCGCCGGAGCGAAGAGTGACATGGGTCGGTTCCGGATGAGCGCCGACGGAGGTTCCGGGCAGTGATCGATGTCCGCCTCTTTGCTGCGCTCTCCATGCATTCCACCACCGGCCGCAAGCGGTTCGAGATGGAGTCACGTCCGGGGCTCACCGTGCGCGAAGCCATCGAGGCGGAGGGCCTGAAACCAGGCGACGGCCACCTCGTCATGATCAACGGTCTCCGCGGAACCATGGAGTCGGAACTCCGAGACGGGGATCGGCTCAGCTTCTTCCCACCGCTCGGAGGAGGCTAGCGGTTCAATGGAGGCGGTTGTTTCGTGCTGCGCGGCGGGCACGCACCCTCGACGTCTCCGAGGCCGGTCTCACGGCGCTGGCGGACGGGCATGACAGGTAGTGGGGGAGTGGTGGAGGCGCGCGCATTTCTGGACCTGGCTCTCATCGCGGGAGGCGTGGGGCCGTGGTACTTGTCGTTGAGCGAGTTGGCAGCCGCTCGCGTGGCGAGCTCCGCGATAACCGCGGAGTCAGTGGCAGCGGCGCTCGGGTTGGAATCCGCCCGCATAGGTATGGTCATGATCAACGGGTGCAAGGCGACCCTCGGCTCTCTCGTGACGGCTGGGGATCGCGTAGCCCTTTTTCCCGTCTATGTGCCGTACCATCGCGTCTATGGAATGTGCGTCCTCTGAGGAAGCCGGCCTTGCAGACAAGGAGCTGCCGTCACATCCAGCGCCATCGGATCGGCCTATTCAGCCTGCTGGGCGGGGAACGCGGCGACGGTGATTCGGTGGGCCAGGAAAGGGGTTGTTTTGGACCTTCGGGGATTCGCGCCCGGCCAAAATGGCATTGGGCAGCGCCTCGCCGGCTCGGCACCGACCCGGCATAGTCACTCCTCTCGGATTGGAGATCCCTTAGATGAACGAAGCCCTCGCCGTTCTCACGTCATGTGACCTCTTCGCCCGTCTAGACCCATCGGTGCCGGCACTGTTGGCTCCCGTCGCCCAATGGCGTCGGCTTCGGACCGGGGAGCTACTTTACTGCCAGGGAGATCCCAGGAATTCCTTGTACGTGATCGCCCGAGGATGGATCGAGTTGACGCGGGAGCGGTCTGGGGGCTCCGTGTCCCTGCTCCGTCTCGGCCACGGCCAGGTCATAGGCGAGGCGGCAATCCTCTACGGAGGCCGTCACTCCACTTCCGCCGGGGCCCTCGCCAACACTCACCTCCTGGAACTGCCCGTCGACGCTGTTCGAGAGAAGCTCGAGGAGGACGCTTCGGCCGCAGTTGCACTCCTGACGCGGATCGGTACGACCACGAGCCGCCGGCTTCGCTACGCCAGTTCGACCGAGATGGGACAGGCGAAGGGCTACATTTCGGGGCAGATGCGGCGTGAGCACGATCTGCTGGGCGAGCGAGATGTGCCCGATGATGCCCTATACGGTATCCAGACGCTGAGGGCAGTGGAGAACTTCCCGATCTCCGGCATCAAGCTCCATCACTTTCCCGATTTCGTGCGCGCCTTGGCAATGGTGAAGCAGGCGGCAGCCCGGGCCAACTGCCGGCTGGGTGTGCTGCCCGACGATATTGCCGACGCCATTGATCGAGCCTGTCAGGAGATAGTGGATGGAAACTTCCACGGTCACTTCGTCGTGGACGTGGTGCAGGGAGGAGCCGGCACCTCCACTAACATGAACGCAAACGAGGTGATCGCCAACCGGGCATTGGAGATCCTGGGTAAGTCTCGCGGCGATTATGTCCACTGCCATCCGAACAACCACGTCAACCTCTCCCAGTCCACCAACGACGCCTACCCGACGGCTTTGAGGATCGCGGCCGTCTGCGCCACCCGGACGCTGGTGGGAGCTCTGGAGGACTTGCGGGACGCCCTGGCGGCCAAGGAAGGGCAGTTCCGCGACGTGATCAAGATGGGCAGGACCCAACTCCAGGACGCAGTGCCCATGACCCTGGGACAGGAGTTCACCGCCTTCGCTGTCACCATCGGAGAAGACATCGAGCGGCTCCAGGAAGCCACCCGGTTGCTACATGAGGTGAACATGGGAGGTACGGCCATCGGGACCGGGATCAACGCGGACCCCCGCTACTCGAAGATCGTGCTAGAGGAACTCCGAAAGGTCACCGGCTTGGATCTGGTCAGCGCCGAGAACTTGGTGGAGGCGACGCCTGACACCGGTGCTTTCGTGATGTTCTCGGGGGTCCTGAAGCGGATCGCCGTGAAGCTCTCCAAGATGTGCAACGATCTGCGCCTCCTTTCCTCGGGGCCCCAGTGCGGCCTGGCTGAGATCCGTCTGCCTGCCATGCAGCCCGGTTCCAGCATCATGCCTGGCAAGGTGAATCCGGTTATCCCCGAGGTGGTGAACCAAGTGGCTTTCCAGGTGATCGGCAACGACCTCACCATTACTCTTGCCGCCGAGGCCGGGCAGCTCCAACTCAACGCCATGCAGCCAGTCCTAACCTTCAACCTCTTCCAATCGCTGGAGATGCTCACGGCCGCCACCTCTACCCTCACCCGGCGCTGCATCACCGGGATCACGGCTAACCGGGATCGGTGCCGCGACCTGGTAGACCACAGCATCGGCATCATCACAGCCTTGGTGCCGGTCCTGGGCTACGACCGGGTCAGCGAGGTGGCCAAGATCGCCCTTGAGACAGGAAAGCCGGTCCGGGGGATCCTCCGCGAGAAGGGATACCTCGAGATCGAGGAGGTGGACCGGCTGCTCTCGGCGGAGGTGATGACGAAAGCTCGTCCTCTCTGTTGACGCGGACCCGCGGGGCCGAAACCAATGCGGTGTTCCCAAAGTGCCTCGCTGAACCATTATGAGTTGGTAGTAATCAGGAGTGGGACTCCTGGTCTCGCCCGTACCGGGCGCTTTCCCCGATGACGGCCGGGATAGGCGAGCCTAGCGTGTAGAACGGCCTTCACCGTTTGGCGGCCCTAAGGCCGCTGGGGCTAAGGGGAGACAGTGGTCCTTGGCCAGTCTCCTTCTCGCCGCCGTCCTTTTCGCCGGTCTCAGCCTTCGGGAGGGACTTTCCCGCCGAATGGCCGTCTCGTCCGACTGGCGTTGTCCTTCGGTCTTCCCATAGGGTGTCAAAGACCAGCCGAAGGGCGGCCACCATATCCGCGTGCCGGTAAAGGATCCCCCGGTAGGTAGCCTCTCCGGCCAAGGGTTCTTCAAGGAAGGTGAGCACCGCTCGCTCGTCCACCCCGAGAAAGGTGAGGGGGGGCTGCTTGGCCTCGGGCCGGCGAAGCTCAAGGCCCTGGTAGAGAAATTCCCGCACGATAGCCCCCAGTTCCTGGGCCGGCTGAACCAAGAGGCTAGAAAGCACTCGCACCCTGACGTTCCGCTCCAAGGGGACTCGGAGGAGCGACTCGTACTCTTTAGCGCTAAAGACGGAATGACCGCGAAGAAGCACTCTTATCTCCTGCCTGGCGGCCCATGTGAGTTCTTCCGCCACCTGCATGATCTGGGCTGGGTTCCGATAGACGTCTAGGTCGTGTAGAGGGTGATCTTCCTTCTGGCCCTCGAGAAAGAGCGGGGCAAGTTCCTTTTCCAGCTCATCCGCGCACTCGGCCACATGCTTTTCCTGGCCTTTTAGCTCCTTCTGCCAGCGGTCGCGAAGAGCGGTAAGGGCAAGACTGGGAGGGAGGGCCCGCAGCGTACGCGGAGAGGTGGTGGGGAAGTCAACGAGACCTTTGGCCCTAAGGGCGGAGCAGACGTCATCGATTCGGGTGCGGGGCAGGTCCGCAACTTGCGAAAGCTCGGCCGGGGTGAAGCTCTCCCGGCGAAGGAGGCTGAGATAAGCAGCCACCTCGTAGCCGTTAAGCCCCAGCTCCCTAAGCAGGTAGTCGGTCCTGTCGGTATCCACGCCGATGCCTCCTCCTTGTTGCTTTTACTCGCGATGACGTCGGCCCTTATCAGCCATGCTACCACGACCTAGTGGTTATTTGTTTTTCCTTCTTTCTTTTCTACCCCACCGGACTTGCTATTCGGGCCGAGTGGAGCGGTACTTAGCCTTCTCCTGGAGACTGGGCAGAAAGAGACGGAGGGCATGCGGGGGCACATCATAAAACGCAGCACCTGGACCTTTGTCCTTGACCGGGGACCGCAACCCCTGCAGCGCTGCCCGGCTTGCCGCAAGCGCTACTGGGCGGGAACAAGGCGGCTTTCCCGCTGCCCCCGCTGCCAAGGCTCCCTGGAGGACGCGGTGGCCCGCCGGCAGGAGTTTCACGCCGGGTTCAAGACCAAGCGGGCCGCGGAAGAAGCTCTCGCCCGGGCCCTAGCCGAGCTCAGCCTGGGCACCTACGTGGAGCCTCGCAAACTGCTCTTCTCCGACTACCTCTTAAAGGAATGGCTTCCGGCGATCCGCTCCACGGTGCGTCTGACCACCTACCTCTCCTATGAAGGCCACGTGCGCCGCCACGTGGTGCCGGAGCTGGGATGCGTGCCACTGCAAAAACTAAGCCCCGCCCACCTAAACGCCTTTTACGCGAAACTCGCCCAACCGGGGAAAGGCCGGGCGCTTTCCCCGGCCAGTGTTCGCCGGGTACATGCCACCCTCCACCGCTCGCTTAGGGACGCGGTCAGATGGAGCCTTCTTGCCCGTAGCCCGGCCGACGGGGCCGACCCACCCCGGCCGGGATCTAGCCCGGAGATGAAGGTCTGGCAGGCAGAGGAGGTAAAGCGCTTTCTTCTAAGCCAGGAAGAGACCCGGGAGTATCCCCTCTGGCTCCTTTTCGCTACCACCGGCATGCGCCGGGGGGAGGCCCTCGGGCTCCTCTGGAAGGATCTTGATCTTACGAGCGGGCGTCTAAGCGTGACGCGCACCCGGGTCCTTGCCGGATGCGAGGTCATCGCCTCGGCGCCTAAGACCCAGCGGGGCCGGCGCCTCATCATCCTTGATCCGGTAACCGCTGCCACCCTAAGGAAGTACCACAGCCTAAGAGAAGATGAAGCCAGGGAGCGCGGAGAGGAGCTTCCCGACACCGATTGCGTCTTTGCCCATGCCTCGGGCCGCCCCTATCACCCCGAGCGGGTGAGCCGCCTCTTCAAACGGCTGGTTAAAGAAGCTGGGCTTCCTCGCATCCGTCTCCATGATCTGAGGCACTCCTATGCCACCGTGGCTCTTGCCGCTCAGGTGCACCCCCGGGTGGTCTCCGAAAGGTTGGGGCACGCGAGCACCGCGATAACCATGGACGTCTACAGTCACTGCCTGCCGGCCTTGGCCGAAGAAGCGGCCGGCCGGGTGGCGGCCCTGGTTCTTCCCGGCTGAAATGACGGATGAGCGGAGTTAACTACCACGAGGACGTGGCTATGGCGGCGGCGAGTCCCGCCGGGCCCTAAAAAAAGGCTGGCCCCGACGCACTACACTTGCCAGAGCCACGGTCAAGGGGAACCCAGTGAACGGCTCCGTCTGCGCCCGGAACCCTGGCCCTGTTTTACCCGTCTTTCCGGCCTTTTCCCGCATGTTGTGCACGACCCTGAGCATGCTCTTTTTGGTCGCCATCTGCGGGCGACAGAAGCCACCACTACGTCCGCGTGGTTAACCGTCCTTGGTGCGGGCGCTTAAGCCCGCCTGGTGGATAGATGGGGGCGCCTTGGCGCCGTCCGTCGGGTCCGTTCTTGGAGACCAAGGAGAGGATAACCACGACCGCGTGGTGAAGGACGTCCTCATACCCCTCCCGGCAGCCTCACCGCCGTCCGATCTCAGAGACCGAGGCCCCGCAGACGGGACAGGTGCCCCGCCTGGCCCGGCGCCCGTTTCGGTAGGTGACCTCCCGGACGTTCTCGGGCTCGCGAAAGTCGCGGCACCTAAGGCAAAGGACTTGGCTTGCCGTGGTCCTGGCAGTGGTGAGGAAGGGCTTACGGCGCTCGTAGGGGCGCTTCTTACGCGGACGGCCCCGGGCCCGGGGGAGACCCGGTTCCTGGCTGTCGTCCTCTCGGTTCTCACCATAGCCCCGATCGAGCGGTAGCAACAGCCTCCAAGGGGCCTCCGCCCAAGGATCGATGCGCTCTGTCTCCGCCAGGAGCTTTTGGGCTTCTTGCAGGAGTTTTAGGCTGGTGCGGGCCCGCCTGCGGGGCGCCTCCAGCTTCTTTTTCATCTTCTCAAGTTCCCTTAGTTGCCGCCCAAACTGCGAGGGGCGCTCCCTCTGGCTTTGGTAGGTGAGGCCGTGACAGGATCTGCAAAGGAACTGGGGGCCGAAAGGGGGAAGGTAGAGGATGCGCACCCGCCGGTCGCATCCCGGGCAGAAAAACCACACCCTTCGCCCCCCGAAGGAGGTGGGGCTTCCGGTGAGCTCCACCGCATAGGAAGACGGGGACTCCCCCGGACCGGGCCGGTAGTTGAGCCAGACTTTGGACCCTTCTACGGCCACCGAGACCGAGGCCCTCTCGGTACCGCCCACGGTCCAGACGTAGTCCCCCCGGGCCCCCGGTCTAAGGAGTCCGCTGCGGGCCAGCTCCAGGGCGTCTAAGGCAAGACTTTCCTCTACCAAAGTGGAACGCATGCCGCCAAAACTCCCCGGATTACCCCGCAAATGGGCCCAATTGTCCTCAGTTTGGCCCGAGAAGGCCACCACTGTCCAACACTATTACGCACAAAAATAAAGAGCGCAAGCACCAGCCTCATTCCCCGAGAGTGGGAAAGCCGGGAATATGCGGCCATAATAGCTGGCGATAGGAATTTGGGAAGAATTGCAGACCTATCGAAATCATGCGCGCATGTGGGACTCGGGCGCACGCCGTAGGCGCCCGCCATCTCCCGGACGCTCGGGTCTGGGGTCCCTGGAAAGGCCCTCGCGGACGGGTCAAAGGAGCGGCCACGGACGCACCGGCAAGGGTCACCTTGGGACTTGGCCCAGAAGCTCATGCGGACGTCCTCTTGGACCCTTCCCGCGCGGCCCGGCAGAGGTATACTCGGCCTTACCCTAGGGCGGCAAGAGTAGCCGCGTAATGCCCCGGAAATTCCGGGTTTGTGGTCCTTTCCGGCGTCCCCGCCGAAGGCCGCGCTCTTAATGGCAGGGACGACCTTCAGGGAGGGGAGAGGCCGTGGGGCCCCTGATCACAGGCCGGGGATGTACACCAAAAGTGCACGCCCCGTACACGAGGGCAGAGCGCCGAGATGTGGGCGAATTCTAAGTAGCCGGGTGTGCAGCCTAATTACCTGGCCAGGCTGGCAGACCACCCCGAGACGGCCCGATATTTTTTCCTTTTAATCCGATGGTCGTTGGTTCGAGTCCAACACGGCCAAAGC
>JAMCTB010000199.1 GCA_023380955.1 Chloroflexota bacterium
TCCTCGGAGTAGCTGTTCACCCGAGACCAAACCGCCTGGCCCCCAAGATCGTCCAGGTACTGGACGACGGCGTCTACAGGGAAGCTTCCCACCACTTCCTCCATGGGCAGAGCGAACCCGGGCCCGAGGGGCTCCTGGGTCTCACAGCCCAGGAATTGGAGAAAGCTGCCACGCTTCCCCAGATAGTTGATGCCGGCCAATAGCCCTCTCAGCAGGTCGACCGTAGGATCCGGCAGCCCGGCAATATCGAGGGCAACCCGCAGGTCGCCGACGAAGTAGCAGAACTCCCTGAAGCCGACCGTCGATATGTAGGCTGGACCGCCCGGCTTCTTCTCCTTAGGCTCACGGCGGATCTTCAAGAAAGTGTTGCTCACCACTGTCTCGCGAGGAGGCTCGAATCGGACTCTCAGCGCCTTGACCATATCGAAGAGTTCCGCGCCGTCCTGTCCGCTACGAAAGGCCGCGTCCAGGAGAGCCATCTTCACTGCGTACATGGTGGGCACCAGGTTGGTCCGACCTCCTGAGCTAGTGGTCTGGGACGCTCGAAGGGAGAAGAGCGACACCGGCCTGTAGGTAGTGATCAGCCAGGTCATGGTCTCCTCCCGTCTACACCCTATCCACCAACTCCGCCATGGCGGTTGCGAAGTCCCCCAGCCCCTCGAATGCCCGGAAGCCGACGCTGCCCGGGTTCAGGCGGTTGAGCCCGGCAGCGATTCGATCGGTCTCCTCGCGGAGCTTGCCCACGTCCCCGACGAGGCCGCTCACCATGGGAGCCGGGACGAAGCCGGTGGACCAGGACACCACCCCCCGGAAGTCGGTAATGTGGGGATTCTGGGTGTTTCGCAGGGCCCCGTTCGGCTTCAGGAACGTGTATGTCAGGCTCTCCAAGAGCACCCGTTGCCGGCGACGCCGATCATGCTCCTCGACCGCATACTCCCGGGAGATGTCGTTGAAACCCACCCTGTGAAGATCGACGTTCACGATGGCAGCGTACACGCCGGAGCTGGCCGGGCGGTAGAAGATGTTCTGGCCGACATTGGCCCCGGTTTCACCGCCTGACCCCTCGCCACGACCGGCCATGTCGTACTTCACGTGGAAGTACCGTTCGGTGCGGGTCCTGTCCGGCAGCCCCACCAGCCAGCCAAACTCCACCACCGACTTTCTGGGCGTGGACCGGTTGCCCATGGTTATGAGTATTCCCTCCACATCGTCCATCGCGCACGAGCGCAGCACCCGGTCGAGGATCTCCGCATTCTCCTTTACATCGCCGAGAGCCGCCATGAACACCCCGTCGTCGTTGATCCGGTTCGCGCTGAATCGCCGGCAACCTCCGCACAGCTTCAGTTCCGCCCCACCGTTCGCGATGGCCTGAAAGTGCTCGGACTGTATGTGCTTCAGCATGTCGCCGGAAACCGCGTTGACGACGGCGAGCTTGCCCTCTCCGTCGACGATATGGACCATCCGGGTCTGAATCTGATTGCCCTCGCCGCCCTCGTTGTTCAGCGAGTGGAGGTCCATGGTGATGAGGCCGCTGACGCTGACGGAACTCAAGGCTTCCCCTGTCATGTCATCTGCTCCTTTCTGACTCTAACCACATTCCCCTGTTACTCTGCGTCCTCCACATCGAGAGCTTCACCCTCCTCGCCAACTCCCTGTTCCGGCCCGACACTCGCCAGGGTTGCATCCCGGGCATCCCGCGCCGCGCCGTATGCTACCAGTAGCATGGTCACCACCTCGGAGCCGAACCTGTCGATCAGGCGCACCAACTCGTCAAGCTGCTGCTGGGTTACCTGGAGACGCCGCCGGCGGTCCTCGCGCAGGCCGAGCTTGGCCCGGTGCTCGGCCCTTCGGGCGTTCTCGTAGTTGTAGCCGGCGACGAAGCCGCTGAGCATCGCCACCACCTGGTCCTTGAAGCGGGCCTTCTGGCGAAGGTCCTGGAACAACCCGTAGTGGATCTCGTAGTCCTGCTTGCCGGTTCTAGCCTTGTGGAACTGCTCTGAGACAGTCGCACGCCGGATGGCAGTAGCCACCGCCCGAAACCCCTCACTCTGGACGATCTCCTCATAGGATTCCGATGTGCTCATCAGCAACCTCCCCACGTTCTGAACTGTGAACAGCGGCACGGGCGCTTTCGCCCCCTTCCGCATGGCGTGGCAGGCGTACATCCCCCAGAAGTCGAACAGCGCCCGCAGGTCCTCGTCTCCGGCTGAGAGGAAGTCTCGGTACCGGATCAGCATCGCTGCCTCTTCCGACTTCTCCTCGTCGAGGAACCGCACGACCCGTATGTGCTCCTCCAGAATACGAACCCACGCTTCGGCCGAAGCAGCGTCTCGAACGCGGAACCATCCGGGAAGTCCGATGAACGAGGTGTTGGTCAGGGCGTAGGCGCTCCCCAGGTTGCTGAAGAAAGCCGTCTGGAGCCCGGCCACCACGTCCCTCGGCGCCCTGTTCCGGATACTGTAGGGATCGTCGTCGACTCCGCCCAGTAGCCCCGAGCTGCGGACGAGGACAGCAGACAGCTCCAGCACGGACCGAACGTCGATGTGAACGGGAGTCGCCCCCACCCGCAAGCCCACGAAGTCCCTCCAAAGGCTCGGCACGGCGGCACCATCCAGGCTTCCGGGAGCCATAGCTACGACCTTGATGCCGGTGGTCTTCCTACGGTCGCCGATCCTGTAACCACTGGCGGCAAGGTGGACCCCGATGTACCGAAGCCACTCCTCGAACCAGTCGACGAAGAAACCCGGGAGGCCCCCGGCCGCCGTACCATCTGGCTTGGGGCGGTTGATCCCCTTGCCGACGGGGGGGTTGAAAGCCTGAACCGAGGTGAGCTTCGGTGCGAAGGGCGTCTCGATATCGGCCAGGTCCTCGCCCCGAGCCAGGGCAACGAGCTTCGCACGAACCGCCTGCCGGAAAATTCCTGGATCCGACTGCCGCAGGGCAAAGTGGAGCTGGTTGTAGCTGCCGAAGGCCTGCAGGACGTTCAGATTCTGGTAGAGGTGCCACCCTGCCCTCGGAGCGATCTGCCTCAGGTTCTCCCAGTCCTCCTCGGAAAGCCTGCCGCCCCTGGCCTTCACCAACTCCTGGCGACGCTCGCGGTAGTTCAGTAGCCGCTCTCTCTCTTTCTCATACTCAATGCAGGCGGCCTCACTGGGCGCTTTCGGATCAGTGGTAGTCTTGGCGACATACTCGTACCCGGGATCTTGTCGGAGCGTGTCGTAGTCCAGATCGTCGAGATTCGCCGCCATGCCGCCGGGCCAGGCCACCGCGTAAGCCCAGCCCTCATCCCGCACAGCGGGGTACCTCCCGCGCGCCAGCACCGCCAGCATGCGCACCAGACCGATAGCGGCCAGGGCATCCGCGTAGGTACCCGTCTTCTTGGTCAGATGGAAAGCCTGTACCCCCATGGCTACTCCTTTCCAGCCGTGGCTCTCTGGTCGGCTATCCGCAGCAAACGAACAAGGAACAGGTACAACCGATAGGCTTCGGGGCTCGGGCCGGGTTGGACCGGTAGTTCCGCCGCCCGGACGCAATCCACAGCTGTCGGCTTCTCGCTCAGGGTGCTCCCCGTTCCGCGCTCACTCAAGACAGACAGAGCCTCCTCACTGGCGCCGGTCGCCAACTCGAAGGGGTGCAGCTTCGAGGTCCGAGGGTTGTGGTGCCGGGCAACCGCGGAGAAGATTGCCCTGTCTGCACCCAGATCCAGAGCGGCGTCGGCCTGCATTTTCCGCAGCAGTGCGATCAGCGCCGGCCACGCCGCGTAAGCCCCCTCCATGGCGTGCGGTGGACGGTGGAAGCAGGCCTGTCGAGCAAAGGCCAACTGTTCGGGATCGTCAGAGTCGAAGCTGGTATGGGCAAGGAACCCGTCTCTGCGATGGCGATGCACCTCCTCCATCCAGCGCCACATGGCATCCTGCACGCCCGTCGAGAGCTTGCCCAGGTCGTGAGCCGCGGCGGCGAACCTCGCCAACCGAGCGACATCCTCCACTCCGATCCTGAGTTCGGTCGCGAACCCATGCGTGGCTACCCGGCTAATCTGCAACAGAGCATCCATCTCCCTCAGTACTCTCCCCGCATGCTCGGCGTAGTATTCCTTGCGATACGAGGCTCGCCTGATCCGGAGGTCGGCCTCGACGCGGGTGGGGTGAGATTCGTAGCCGCCGGGCTCCCCTGGGAGGAGACGCAGCCCGTACTCGGAGTCGTAAGATGCCAGGGTGGGGTGCAGGGCGAGGACGAAGTGCCTCTCGGCGTCGACAAGCTTTTCGACCTTCTCCCACACGGGCCGCCGGTTATACCCCTCATCGCTCTCCTCCGGAAAGACCGGGTACGCCACCTTGCCGGCGTCGCCGCCGGACAGCTCCAGGTGGCTGAGGATGCCGCGGAGCACGATCCTCGGCAGAGAGAAGGTTTCGGGGCGCCGCGCCAGGTCCAGCGCCGCCGGGTCGTGGTGGATGAGGATGTTGACCGAGTCGCTGTCGCGGATCAACCTCCTCACCCAGGAGGGTTCGTGGGAAACCTGGGCCTCCATCACCTGGCCACGTCTCCTCCCCAGCACCTCGCCGAGGCGGGTCAGTTCGACTTCCCGATGAGTGACGTCGACCACCTCCCGCTCCATCGCGAAGCCGAGCGCGTCGCCGGAGCGCTTCCCGATCTGCTCTGCGACCGCATCCACAATGTCGCGGTCCTCTCGGTAGGGGCCATAACGCCGATTGCCGTTCTCCGACCGTTCCAGGTCGTAGACATGGACGGTACCGGCCTCGCCCTCGTAACGGGCGCAGCGGCCGGCGCGCTGGAAAAGTGCGGCGGCAGTGGCTACCTCCGTGTGCAGCACATCACAGGAAATGTCCAATCCGACCTCTACGACCGACGTGGCGATCAGAATCGCCCCGCCGCAGCCATCGCGTCTGAAACGTTCGATCACCTCCTCTTCAAGGATCTGTCGGTCGCGTTGTAGGAAACGAGAGTGGAGCAGCATTAGTCTCACACCGGGAAGTTCCCTCGCAGCCTGCTCCTTGACCTCGCCGTAGAGCTGCTGTGCCATCGCCACGCGGTTCACGACGACGATGGACCTACCCGCGTGGTGGCGAACTACCGAGTCAGCAGTGAGGGGTTCGGGGTGCCAGAGGTAGTTCCGACGCTTGTCACGCTGGCTGGGGATGGACTCGATCTCCTCCGGTTTCACCTCCACCAGCCGTGCGCCGGCCTGTCGCACCACCCTGCTGAGGGCAGCCCTGGGAAAGGTCGCGGACATCACCAGGGTGCGGCTGTGGGGCTTGAGCTGCCTCGCAACGTCAAGGGCGGTGGCGAGGGCACGACCTGGTTCCAGCAGGTGGAACTCGTCGAAGACCAGCAGAGCGCCCAGAAGCGCCCCGGCAGGGACATTCGCCAGTCGCTCGGGCAGGGAGACGGGCACCTCTATGTATGCGCCGAGCAGCTGGTCGATAGTAGTGAAGATCACGTCCCCCTCGAAGTAGGGGTCGTCGGGGAAGTTTCCGGTTTGAACCGTGACTCGCAGGTCTGGCGCCGCCTTCTTCAGATCCTCTGCCACCGACCGCCACAGGGCCATCGCGAGGGTCCGCTGGGGCAACGCGTAGACGAGTCGGTCCGCAAACTGCAGACCGCGCTCCCTGGCATAGGCGAAGGCGGCAACCGGAGCGAGAGTCTTTCCGGCCCCTGTGGGCGCGAGGGCAACGACGTTCTCACCGGCCAGAAGCCGGTCGATGATCTCCAACTGGAACGGATAGGGATCCTTACCCTGGAACGCTCGACGAAAATAGGCCCGGACCGCTTCCGTGTGGCCGATCGGTGGCTCCACCCTCATCCCCTCACCCCCGAGGCCATGAGCCGACTCGCCTCATCAATGTGGTTAAAGTACACTGGCATCGACAAGATGTCAATACCCCCTAATGAGTAGACAGGAACGGAAAATCGCCCCATTGCCCGCGCCAACGGCTGCTGCTATCATCTACGTCACGACCCGCCGAAGGGTACTGAAAGTAACGGGTAGAGAGGAAAAGGTGCGCCCACCTCGATCCGCTGAAGGATACATGGAGGCAACCGCCCTCACACCCCGACCTCAGAAGGTCGCCCATGCCCAGGGTTGAGATCTCGCTACCCCACGAGCTGCTCCGAGAACTCGACGAAGCCGC
>JAMCTB010000200.1 GCA_023380955.1 Chloroflexota bacterium
GCAACGACCACTCTTCCCGTTGCTACCACGCCTTCGACAACCTCCACGACCTTGATGAAGTCAGAAGCGGGGGGTCCGGCCTCGAGCATCAACTCGATACTGTTGCCACGGGAGGATCAGGGCGTCTAGTCTGAAACAGGGCCGGTAGGGCCGGCACCGAGCAAACGTGAACGGTTGCGGACGTCTAATGTTCCGGCAGGTACTTCTTCAGATCCACGTCCATGAATTGCGAGCGTTCGAAGCGTTCCTTGAGGGCGAACGGGACGGTGCAGTCGAAGATCGTCTTGCAACCGATTCCATTGGCCGGAATGAGGATGTTGTAGTCAGGATTCGCCGATGGGTCCAAGGTATGGCACTTCACGTTGGGGACGAAGATGGTGTCGATGTCTCCCTGGTAGCGCGTGGTCATGGCCCACATGACGTCGGCCGAGTCGAAGGGATCCACGTCCTCATCGACGAGAATGACGTGCTTCAGCTCATAGAAAGCGGTGAAAGCCGTCAGAGCCGCTTGGCGCTGTCGCCCTTCATCGGCCGGCAGCCGCTTCTTGATCTGCATGATGGCCACGTACTTGCCCCCGCCGCAGGAATGGCAATACACATTCTGGAGAAAGCCAGGCATGGCATCCTCGACCAGCCGGAAAATGCTGGCCTCGGTGGGCAGACCCGTCAGGGTCACGTGCTCCTCTCCGGGGCCGACGAGGATCTGGTAGATGGGATTGGTTCTGTGAGTGATCGCCGTCACGTGCAGAATGGGAAGGTGCTGTTGCGCCGTACCCACGTAGCCGGGGAATTCGGGCATAGCCCAACCGGCTCCGGTGAGGGCGTCCTCGTCGGCATACTCGCCCGGGATGAACTCGCCTTCCAGAACGATCTCCGCGCGGGCGATCGCCTTCGCCTTCTGGGTGATACAGTCGGCCAACTCGACCGGCCGATTGCGCAGCGCGCCTGCGATGGTCAGCTCGTCGAACCCCAACGGGGTTGTCGGAGCTTCAAATGACGTGGCCAGGTAGATTGCCGGGTCCATGCCGATACTAACCGAAACCGGAAGCGCCTGGCCCATTTCCTTAGCTTTCAGGCGAAAATGGTCGATGTGTCGTCCCGGAGTGAAGCTGACGGTCAGACGATCCGGGCCGTGAACGCACATGCGGTGGATGGTGACGTCGGATTCGCCGGTGACGGGGTCCTCCCCCCGCATGATGCCCATATTGATGAAGGGGCCGGCGTCACGCGTCGTGTTGATGATGGGGGGCAGCACTTTATTCAAGTGGAATGGAGGTCTGATGACCACTTCCTGACAGGGCGCGGGCCCCGCGATCATTGTGGGCGACACCGGGCGGTCTAGTGCAGCGACGAGGTCGAAAGCCAATCGTTCAGAGGTGCTGCCAACCAACAGTGCAGTCCGCAGCCGGCTGGCAAGAACTCCCGCCACGACGGGCATGTCAAAGCCCTTGACGTTCTCGAAGAGCATTGCCGGGCCGATCTTCGTCGGCGGAGCAACCGGCGTGCCCGCCCCCACCTTGCGGTAGACGCCCGGTAACTCCATACAAGGGTCGACTTCTACCTTCGTAGAGACCAGCTGCCCGGGCATCTGGCCAAGAAACTCAAGTGCGGTTCTTAGGTCGTTGATCTCAGCCATGCTGGTTACCTCGTCAATTGCTGGCACTGACTCGACTATAACAGACACCGATTCCGGTGGGAGACACCGATTCCGGTGGGCGCGAGACACTGATTCCGGGTGCCGCGACTGCCTGGGAGGGGCACGGCGGCCGGCGCGACCTGCCCCACCGCGGCCCGGCGCTACAATGAGTTGCCGACCAACGGAGGCGAAGTCAATGCGAGGAACGGTCGCGGTCGTAGGCGCAGGGAACACGGGCGCAAGCTGGGCGGGGCTATTCGCGGCGCACGGATATGCCGTGCGGATCTTCGACCAGAGCCAGACGGCGATGAGCCGCGCACTTTCCCGGGCGACAGCAGCGGCAGAATTCTTGGCCCACAAAGGACTGGCGAACCCGGCCGTGGTTCAGAAAGGCCTCAGTCTGATCATGCCCGCGGGCAATCTCGAGTCTGCGGTGGACGGCGTATGTCTCGTGCAGGAAAGCGTGACCGACGATCTCGCAGTGAAGCGGGCCCTTTTCGCCGAGATAGGCAGGCTGGCGCCGACATCAGCCCTGATCGCTACCAGCACATCAGGACTTTCCATCACTGCCATCCAGGAAGACACTCCGGCTCCAGGGCGCACCCTGGCGGCCCATCCCTACAATCCGCCCCACCTGATCCCCTTGGTGGAGTTGGCCCCAGGGGTACTTACCAGTCCGGACACGCTGGATGCAGCGATGAAGTTCTACGGCGGAGTGGGTAAAGAGCCCGTCGTGATCAGCCGCGACATCCCCGGTTATATCGCTAACAGGCTGTCCGCGGCGCTGTGGCGGGAAGCCATCGAGTTGGTGCGTTCAGGCGTGGCCACGGTCGAGGACATCGACCGAGCTGTTTCTCTTGGCCCCGGTCTACGATGGGCGATCATGGGACCTCACCTTGTCTATCACTTGGGAGGGGGCCATGGAGGCATCAGAGGGCACCTTGCCCATCTGACCGCAACTAAGGAAGGCATGCTCAAGGACCTGGCCTCTTGGACGACTTTGCCCGGGGACACGGCGGACATCCTTGCGGCCGGTGTGGAAGCTGAGGCGCGCGGTAGGAGCCTCGAGGAACTGGAGGCGGAGCGGGACGAGGCCCTGGCCACGATCATCTTGGCGCTGCGGCAGGTGAAGCCTGGAACTTTGGGTGACCCGGCCGGTTTGCCGGGCGACGCAGCCGTTTCGCAGAGGGGCGCGGCATATTCGCTGAGGGGCGGGGCTGGTTCTTCGGGCGACGCAGTCGGGCCGAAGGAGCGCTGGGCCTGATGCAGGTCTTTGCCCTCGTGCCGGCCTACAACGAGGCTCCACGCATCGGGGCCGTTGTGGCCGGTCTTCTCGAACAGGGTCTGCCGGTGCTGGTGGTCGATGACGGCTCAGTCGACGACACAGGTGATGTGGCCCGAGCCGCAGGGGCCGAGGTGGTCAGACTTGAGCCGAATCGGGGCAAGGGCGCTGCCCTCAAAGCCGGCTTCGAGGCCGCGCTCCAGGGCAGCCGACCCTGGGATGCAATCCTCAGCCTCGATGGCGACGGGCAGCACGACCCCGCAGAGGTGGCTCAGTTTCTGAAGGCATGGGAAGAAACCGGCGCGGATCTGGTTGTTGGAGCTCGCGATTACCGGGACATGCCGCCGATTAGGTGGTTCACCAACACAATCAGCCGGCTTCTGTTCTCCTGGGCGTTGGGCGAGAAGATCCCCGACAATCAGTCAGGCTACCGGTTGCGCAGCCGCCGGCTGGTGGTGGCGACCCTCACCAGCGCTGAGAAGGGCTTCGCTTTCGAAGTAGAGGAGATCGCCATCTGCGTAGGACGAGGCTTCAAGTTGGCATGGGTGCCAATCAAGACGATCTACGGAACGGAAACCAGCCACATACGGCCCTGGACCCATTTCGTCAGTTTTCTTAGAGTGACGCGGCGCGCCCGGCGCCGGATGCAGTTGGAGCGGCGGCGCCGAATGCAGTAGGAAGGACGCGCTACTTGATCTGCCCCCGAATGGCATCCACCGGGTGAGAGGCATTGCCCACGCTCACGTAGGTGTTCCCAGACTGGATCAACGCGACCAAGTCTCCGATCGTCTGCCCGGCGAGGCTCCCGGTCAGATTTGCTTCGTCGATCGTACCGCTGGCCAGTTCTCCCTGGTAGACGCCCGTCTTGGCCGGGCCCGCGAAGAGGACATAGACCACAGTTCCGGTGGAACCTGGCGCACCCTCATAGATCGCGGCGTTGCTCGGGCTGGTTAAGCCATCGAGGTCAAGCTTGAAGCTAAGCGTCTGTGCGGCCGAGTCGTAATCGAGAGTAAGCGTGCCGGTGGACTCCGTCTGCACGGGCGGCACTGAGTCCGCGCCCTTAAGGTCGGCCGAGAAGGATGCCGCCCCGAGACCAGTTGTCGTGCTCTCGTTGTTTCCGGGCCCGCCCGTCGTGCTTGTTGTACTCGATCCACCATTGGACAGCGCGACCGACAGGCTGACGATGAGCACAATAAGCGCCAGAACGGCGACGGCCAGGACAATGCGTCGTCTTCTGATCTGCTCGGCTCTGCGCTTCCTGCGCTCTCTCGTGCGTGCTAGCGGATCTTGTGGCGGGTTGACTGCCATCGTCGCTCTCCCAAAGTGATGGTGACGTGACGCCCTGCACTCGCCTGCCGATGCTACTCTCTTTGCAGCACAGCGCGCAAGACTGGGAGATTCGTGGTAATTGGAATTGGCACTGATATCCTTTTGATTGACCGAATTCGCCGGTGCTTGGACTCGCCAGCATTCATGGATACGGCGTCCACCGAGACGGAGTTGGCAGCAGCCGAACTGCGCCCCGACACCGGTAACTACTTTGCCAAGGTGTTCGCTGCTAAAGAAGCCGTGTTCAAATGCTTCGGGATAGATGGAGACTCTCTCGGCTCATGGAGGGAAATAGAGATTCTCGATAGCGAGGAGAGACGACCCGAGGTCAATTTGACCGGGTCAATGGGAACCCTGGCCTCCGACCGTGGGGTTGAGCGGGTTCTGCTTTCGCTCTCGTACGACACGGATTATGCGATTGCCATTGCGGCGCTCGTCGAGGGGGCAGGAAGCGGTGTTTAGGGGGTCCCAATGGTAGGCACACCGGCGTCCAAAGCATCAAATCGATCTAATGGTCGTATGACCGCGGCGGAACGTCGAGCGCAGATCATCGAGGCCGTCCTTCATTTGGTCGACGAATACGGAATACAGGGTACGACAACGGCCCGGATCGCCGCATCCACTGGAGTGACTGAGCCCACCCTGTATAAGTACTTCGACAATAGGCGCGACATGTTGCTGGCCGCGCTCGACGTCGTCTTCGACCGTGCCGAAGAGGTTGTCAGGTCTTGCCACGAGACAGACGCGGTCGGCTGCCTGCGACATATCGGGCGTTATCACACGGAAAGCACCAAGGCCAGGCGTCTCGGCTTCGTGAACCCGCTGTTTGAGTTCATTGTCGCCCCTCCTGAAGCAGGTCTCCGAGATCGCGTGAGACAAAGGAGTCTGATAATCATCAACTTGTTGGCCGCAATCGTGGACGAGGGAAAGGCCCAAGGTCGGATCGGGCCTGATATCGATGCAAAACGCGTGGCTTGGCGAATCATGGGATTTTACTGGTTTGAAGATGTCTCCTCACTCATGGATCTTCCGGAAGTTGTGGTGGACGGAATCTCTGCGGAGATGTTTGAAGGGATCGTCGGCGACATCCTGATTTCGGGAGATTAGAAGGATTCATTCGGCGGCAGTTGCGCCGCCTCCCCTGTGTCATTTGACACCTGCTTTGCCTTGAGGTATAAGGTTAGTGTCCGCTATCTTAGCGAACACTAACCTGGTGCGCGCAGCCACCCACGGCAGACAGGAGGGGACATGAACGCTCGGGATGACAAGCCGATAATTCAACGGGATGAGGGCCATTTTGAGCGTGCCGTTAGCCGGCGCTCGTTCTTGAAAATGGCCGGCATTGCGGCGGCCAGCATCGGAACCGGAGGCAGTCTCGCTGCTCTCCTCGCCGGTTGTGGCGGGGAAAGCGTCACCACTACCAGTGCCACCGCTACCAGCACTTCTACTGCGGCCGGCGTCGTAACCACATCCGGAGCCACCACCACTGTGAGTTCCGGCCCTGAGGCGGGCGATCCCGTCAAGATCGGCTTTGTGACCCCCCAAACCGGGCCATTGGCCGCATTCGGCATTCCGGACAAGTACTGCATGGACCGTGCCAACGAGTCCTTCGCCGACGGCTTGGTCTGTGGTGACGGCAAGAAGCATCCGGTTTCCATCTCGATGCAAGACAGCCAGTCCGACACAAACCGCGCAGCACAAGTCACGGGCGATCTCATCAACAATGAGGGCGTGCAGCTGATCGTGGCGGCCTCCACCGGCACCACCGTCCCGCCTGTCGCCGATCAGTGCGAGGCCTCGGGAGTTCCGCTCCTTTCCACCGATTGCACGTGGGAGCAGTTCCACTATGGCCGCGGGTTGAAGGCGCCCACCGACTCATTCAAGTGGACCTATCTGTTCTTCTTTGGGATGAGCAACCTGGTCCCGACCTATCTAGGTCTCTGGGATCTTCTCCCAAACGACAAGGTGCTCGGCGGCATGTGGCCTAATGAGGTGGCTGGGAACACCGCGCGGCCCATATTCACGGATGCTGCAAAAGGCAAGGGTTACACGGTCGTCGACCCAGGTGCGTGGCAGCCCGGCACCGAGGACTATACGGCGATGATATCCATGTTCAAGAAGAATGCGGTCGAGGTTGTGCAAGGCTTCATGACGCCGCCGGACATGGCCAACTTCTGGAAGCAGTCGGTCCAGCAGGGCTTCAAGCCCAAGGTGGCTACGATAGCCATCGGGACTCTCTTCCCACAGGCTATCGAGGCCATTGGGGAGATCGGAGCAGGTCTGACCACAGAGGTGTGGTGGACCCCCGCTTGGCCGTTCAAGTCATCGCTGACTGGCGAAACCTGCCAGCAGTTCGCGGATGAGTACGAGGCGCGGTCGAACAGCCAGTGGACCCAACCGCTCCTACATTATGTGGTCTTTGAGATGGCGGCGGACGTGCTGAAGCGCGCGTCCGATCCCACCAGCAAGGACGCGATCCTAATCGCCATCACGACTATGAAGTTAGACACTATCGCCGGCACCGTGGACTTCACGTCGCCGGTCGCGGACAACACGGCTCACCCCGTTCCCAACTGTTACACGAGCCCGTGCCTTGGTGGACAATGGGTCAAGGGTAGCGGCAAGTGGCCGTTCGATTTGAAGGTTGTATACAACGGGACCTTCCCAGCTGTTCCTACAGATGCCACAATCATGCCATTAGCATAGGGGGCACGCTGGTCGATGCCGTCACAGACAGTCAAGGTAGAGCTGATTGGTGTCGTCCGTGATCTCGTGCGGGAGCGGATCGTCGAGGTCGACCTGCGAGACCGGACCCACGTCTCCTACAGGGACGTTTTGGATAGCCTGGTGGAGCGCTATGGGCCCGGGTTGAGAGAAAGGTTGTATGGCCCGCGCGGGCTCCTGAGCATTGTGAAAGTCTACGGCGGCGGCAAATTGATCGAGAACCTGGACGATTGTGTCTCAGTCACGGATGGCCCTCTTGTGCGGATAATTGTCTTTGCGGCTGCGGGCGGCGGGTAGCGAGTCCTTTCTATACGAGGTTTGCATGGAAACCAGTGATGTTCATGAAGATGTTTGGATTCCGACGGTGTGTGCCAACTGCTTTTCGTTCTGCCCCATCCGGGCCCATCGGGTTGATGGGGTTATCGTTAAGATCGAAGGCAACCCAGACGATCCGCTGACTCAGGGGAGGATCTGCGCCCGCGGCTTGAGCGGGATCAACATCCTCTACGACCCAAATCGTCTCAACTATCCCGTCAGAAGGACGAATCCCAACAAGGGGCGGGGAATAGATCCGAAGTGGGAGCGTATCAGTTGGGAGGAGGCTCTGGATACCATCGCTGCCAAGCTGCGCGAGGTGCGGGAGGACGATCCCCGGAAGCTGGTTGCCAGTTTTGGTGTGAACGGCGGTCCACAATCCTACACTCTCGAGGCCTTTGCGGTTGCCTATGGAACACCCAACATTTTCGTTGGGGGCGCCGGCAACCATTGCGCCAGCGGCAAGCACTTCATCGGCGGACTTACCCACGCCTCTTGGGTATCCCAACCGGACTTCAACTTCTGCAACTACTTCCTCAACTTCGGAGTACCGGTGGGCACCGGCGCCTACTACGGAGTCAATGCCGCGGTGCGGAAGATGGCGGACGCCCGCGCCCGGGGCATGAAGCACGTGGTGCTCGATCCCTGGATGGGGATGCCCGCGCAGAGCGCAGACGAGTGGGTGCCCATCATTCCCGGCACCGATGCCGCGGTGGCCCTGGCGATGACCAACTTGCTTCTCAATGAATACCGGGTCTACGACCACGAGTACTTGGAGCACGAGACCAACGGCCCATATCTGGTGGGAGATGACGGCCACTATCTCCGTGATGCTGATGACAAGCCGCAGATGTGGGATGCGGTTGAGGACAGGCCCAAACCCTATGACGCAGCCTTCAACCAGGTTGCGCTGGAGGTCGACCGAGTCGTCGACGGGCGCCGTTGGCGAAGCGCCTTCTCGGTCATCAAGGAGCATGTGAAGCGATACACCCCAGAGCTGGCGACCGAGATCAGCGGTGTGCCCGTGGTCACCATCCGCCGGCTCGCGAGGGAATTCGGCTCCGCCGCTCGTATCGGGGAGACGATCGTGCTGGAGGGACACGAGCTTCCCTTCCGGCCTGTGGCGCTCTCCTACTTCAAGGGTCCGCAGGCGCACAAGCACTCAGCCCTCATTTCTACGGCCCTTGAGCTGCTGAGTGCCATCGTGGGGGTCCGCTCAGTTCCGGGGAGTTACGTCGGAATCAATTCACGGTCTCTGGGCCATCCGGAGACCGGCTTCCCCAAGTGGTCCCCGACTGATGGGCCAGATGGCCTACTGGTGACGGGTAGATGGGTGGTACCCCCATCACAGCCATGGCCACCCGTCTACCCCAAGAAGCCCGAGGACCTCGGTCTGGGCCAGCTCATCCCGCCTTCGCACGGAAACACGCCCATGCTGCCCCTTGTCTCCCAGGACCCGGCGAGATACGGCATCGACTACAAACCGGCGGTCCAGATAATGGTGGCGACGAACTTCGCCATGAGCCTGTCCGACCCCGAGGTGGTGGAGGGGTTCTTCAAAGACATCTTCACCGTGAACTTCAACCTCTTCCTGGATGAGTCCGCGGAGCTATCGGACATCGTCCTGCCCGACTGCAGCTACCTGGAACGCCTGGATGTCAATGCGGACTGGATGGCCAACGGATGTGCGACAGACTCATGGTCATATCCTCTCCGCCAGCCCGCCGTCGCACCCATAGCGGAGCGCAGGTCTGCGAGCAGCGTCCTCTTGGACCTTGCCGAACGGGTCGGTATCACCCCCGACATCAATGCGGTAATGAATGTTTCGTTCGGCTTCCGCGAGCCCTATCTGCTCGAATCGGATAGGCAGTACACTCTCGAAGAGGTGGTCGATGCACGCTACAAGTCCTGGTTCGGTGAGCAGTTCGGTCTGGAGTGGATGAGGAAACACGGCATCCTTGCCTGGCCCAAGAGGGTAGACGAAGTGTACTGGCATTCCTTCGTGAAGACCCGCATTCCCATCTACTTCGAGCACTTCCTGACATTCAAGGAGACTCTGGAAGGCATCCAGAGGGAGACGGGACTATTTCTTGATTTGGATCTGGATGATTACCAACCTTATCCGGATTGGCGGCCGTGCGCAGCTCACACCGAACCACGACCGGAATTCGATCTAACCGCCATATACTTCCGCATTCCCTTCCAGTCCTTTACCTCGACCGGCGACAACGCGTGGTTGGACGAGGTTTCCACGATCGACACCTACGCCAATCGGATCAATATCAACACGGCGACCGCGGCAAAGAAAGGCATCGTGGATGGCGACTGGATCGAGCTCGAATCCGCGGGCACGGGAAAAACCGTGCGCGGACGGGCCCGCCTTACCCAATGCGTGCATCCAGAGGTTGTTGCCATGTCGGGTCACGGCGGACACTGGGCCAGGGGGCTTCCGCTGGCCAGCCAACCCGGCAAGGGCATCAACTTCAACCGGCTTCTCAAGCAGGACTTTGCCCACATGGACACCCTTTCTCTGAACCTCGACCTCTGTGCGAAGGTCAAGGTCACCAAAGTAGGGAGGCCATAATGCGGTACGGAATGGTGATAGATCTCAAGCGGTGTATAAGCTGCTACGCATGTCAGGTGGCGTGCAAGTCGGAGAATGCCACGCCTCCCGGAGTGCTATACGCATGGGCCTTTAGGCAGGAGCAGGGAGAGTATCCTAATGCGCGGCAGGTATACCTACCGATGCTGTGCAATCACTGCGCTGAGCCTTCATGTGTGGAGGTTTGCCCGACTGGCGCGACGCACAAGCGAGATACGGACGGCGTAGTGTTGATCGACCCGGAGAAATGCGTCGGCTGCCGCGCGTGCATGACGGCTTGCCCTTACCACGCTCGATACTACGTCGACAAAATCCGCAACTACTACCCTGGCCAGGGTCTTACTCCTTACGAGACAGCGGGATACGGCCGCCACAACGCGGGCACGGTAGAAAAGTGCAACTTCTGCGCTGACCGTCTCCAAAAGGGACAAGAGCCCGCCTGTGCGGCGAACTGTCCGGCAATGGCCCGGACATTCGGTGACCTCGACGATCCCGACAGCGCGCCCAGCCTGCTCATACGGCGTGAAGGGGCATTTCAGCTTCTGCCCGACCAAGGCAACGATCCCTCGGTGTACTATCTGCCGGCCGAAAGGCCGGCCAAGGAGTCCAGATGAACCGACCCACGCCGAGCATCTATTCGGACCTAGGTGCCGTCTATCGGCCCGAGAGGGTGTGGGCGGAAGGCCGAGCAATCACGTTGGTGATCGCACACTTTTTGTCGGGTGCCGGCGCAGGTGGGTGGCTGATAGGCCTCATCATTGGCCTGCGACTTGCCTCCCTGCTGGGTCTAGCCGCGGTTGTGCTCGGGGGCGCAATCCATCTCGGTTTCCTGGGCCATCCGGAGAGGGCCCTGAGAATGATGGCGAAGCCGCAGAGCTCGTGGATCAGTCGCGGGCTTTGGTCGATGCTCCTCTTCGTGCCCACTGCGGCTTTGTATGTCGCCGGGGCCTACGGAGCGTGGAGTACCCGGTCCGCTTTTTCGGTCGTCATGCTGGTGCTGTCGCTCGTGGGAATGGCCGGGATCTTTCTCTATAAGGGTTTTGTATACGCAGTGGCCCGCGCCGTGCCCCTGTGGCACTCGCCTCTGCTGCCGGTTTCGTATATATCAGCCGGTTTGCGGGGCGGGGCCGCTCTGGCGCTTATCGGGCTTGCATTTTCTCCCTCTGGGCAAGATCGGCATGCCGTTCAAACCTGGTGGCTCGCCGCCACGGCCGCCATGGTCTTCCTCTTTGCGTTGGAACTTGCCATGGGGCTTGATGACAAGACGGTGCGGCGTTCTCTTAGTGCACTTGCGGAAGGGTCGGTTGCGTGGGCCTTCTTCGGTGGGTTCGTCCTATTTGGTCTTGTGGTGCCGGTTGCCCTCGTCATTACCAGTTTGGACGCATCGATCGGCAGTGCGGGGCTGTTGATTGCGGGGATCACCTCGCTTGGGGGTGACTTAGCATACAAGTACTGTATGAACACCGCAGCCACTTATGTGCCTTTGCTTGGCCCGAGGGGCATCGCCTGAATAATGCTCGCGGAGTGCGTTGAAGGAGGGCTGCTGCGGGCGCGGTGCTGCCGGGGCAGTGTTGCCGGAGGCGGGAGTGGTGTACCCGGCCGGTCTCGTGTAGTCTCAAAAAAGGTAATCCCTATTGCGCCCACAGGGGAGGCACGAAAAGATGGAATTCCCGGAAGTCGTCAGGCAGCGCTACGCCACAAAGAGATTCGACGGGCGCACTCTGCCGCAGGGCAAGATCGACGAGCTTCTCGAACTAATTCGGTTGGCGCCTTCGGCCCTGAATCTACAGCCTTGGAAGATCAAGGTCATCAGTGATCCTGAAATGAAAGCCACGCTCGCTCCAGCGACCGGCAATCCGGAAATGACGACCACGGCCTCCCACATCCTCGTGTTCTGCGCCGACACAGAGATGGAGACCCTTGTCGGAAAGACCATGGACGGCATGGTGAAGGCGGGAGTCCCCGGCCAGATAATGACCCACGTCCGGGAACTCTGCGAGCAGATGGTTCTCTGTCTGGATACCCAGCAAAGGAAGGAATGGTCCACACACCAAGTCTTCCTTGCCCTAGGGAACGCCGTGAACGGTGCCAAGGCTCTCGGCTTCGATTCGTGTCCAGTGACCGAATTCAAGCCCGAGGAATTCAGACGCATCCTGAACGTGCCCGCGCACCTGTTTCCCGTGGTCATATGCCCGCTGGGGTATGGCGCACAGCCGGCCAACCCGAAGCTCCGCTTCCCGCTCGAGGACATCCTGCTCTAGACGCTCCGCGGGGATGCCCATTGGCTGCCTCGGCGCGGGTCTGCGAACGCCTCCCGACGCTCCTATCTAGGCCCGGCGCGCCATGAGATGTCCGCCGAATGCTGTAACCCACAGGAGGACCGGGTAGCCTATCCAGCGCTCCACACCGCCCTCGCCCAGAGGCGCCATCGGGTTTGCATCCCCCAAGGCAGCGTAGAGAATGAGGCCCACGAGGCCGACTGCGCCCAGCACAACGGAGAAATAACGGAAGGGCGACGAGGTGAGTTGGTAGGAAAGGATGGCCGCCAAGGCTCCCGCGGCGAAGGTAAGCAGCGCGAAACCCGCATGGATATTGCCGTAGTTGCCGGGGAAGACCCCTACCCCAAGGGCTCCCAGCCCATACAGGGCGAGGAAGATGGAAGGCCACTTCCTCTTGGACTCCCTGTACAGAAGAAACGCGCCCAGGAGGGTGAGGACTCCGGCGGCCATCATGACAGAGTTGAAGATGTGTGCCGACGGCTCGTGGATGATGCTATCCGGCGGCCTCGTGGATCCCAGGTCGCTGATCGCGCTCTTCGCGGTGGTGTAAGCACTTGGATAAAGGGCTTCTGCGGTGATGATGCCCATGAAGCCGATCACACCGGCCCCGAAGAGGGAGGCCCCCGCCCAGGTTAGCGCACCGGCTCGTCCTGCCAGGGGGGCCCTCCTCCTGTTTGAGGTCGTCCTCCTGTTCGGCGCTCCTCTCCTGTTTACACGCGGGTCTGCCATGCCACGATGCTACCAGGTGGGAGCGAATCGGTCGGTCGGCGATGCGGCTGCGGCCTCGAGGATTGCCGCCCGGCCCCGGGGTGCGGGGGCCGGGCGGCGCGTCGGCGAGGCGGGCTTCGCCGAACAAAGATGGGCGGACGTTTCTGGGGGAGTTGTCCGCCGCGCCTTCAGAGAGGGCGGCCTACTTGACCGCCGTGGTGGTTGTCGAGCCTCCGGAAGGCGGCGTGACTTGAGGCAAGGACCCGCCCAGCTCAATGCGGGTGGCCGTGATCGACCCGTCGTCATTGGACGTGCCCGACACCACTACATCTTCACCGATTACGAGGTCGGATTGGGCGGCATCCTGGGTCTTGGAAATGGAAGTCGAACCCGAGACAAGGATGATCTTGCTGTTGCCGTCCGAGGTTTTGACAGTGATGCTGGAATCATCTGCGGCGATGATGCTTCCTGCGACCATGTTCCTACCCGGCACGCCGTTCGCGCCGGTGACGGCGAGGTCTCCCGAAGGCGGAGTTCCGTTGCCCGGAAACTGCCCGGACTCCGTAGTTGCCTGTCCATTGGTGTTCGGCGTCTGAGTGGAGCTGCCGGCGCTGGCCCTGCCTCCAAAGAAGGCGCCGACCCCTACAGCTATCACGAGTACCACCACCACTGCTATCAGCCACTTCTTCATGCGCAACCTCCTCCAGGGCCCCAAGGGCCTTCTCTATTCGTATCTGAGTGATTGGATCGGGTTGAGCCCGGCAGCGCGACGTGCCGGGTAGAACCCGAAAACGATCCCAATGACCGCGGAGAGCCCAAACGACAGCAACACCCATTCCACGGTGACGACAGATGTCAGTCCGCCAAACCTGGAGAGCGCCAAGCTGATCAACCAGCCCAAAAGCACGCCAAGGATGCCGCTCGCGAAGGTTAGGACCACCGCCTCCACCAAGAACTGGAAGCTCACGTCGCGGCGCTTGGCCCCAATGGCCTTGCGCAGCCCGATCTCCCGGGTGCGCTCCGTGACGGTAGTCAGCATCATGTTCATGATCCCGATGCCCCCGACCACCAGGGAGATCCCTGCTATCGCGGCTAGCAGCAAGGTCAGGGTCCTTGCCGTCGAGGTTGCCGACGCGGCCAGGTCCGATTGGTTCAGAACCGAGAAGTCGGCCGAGGTTGCCTCGTTGATCCCGTGGCGTGTCAGCAACAGGTTGGTTATGTCCGTCTGGAGCTGGGTCATACTCGCCTGGTCGCGTGCCTGCACGCTGATACTGGAAAGATATTTGCTCTGACCGGCAAGCAGTTTCTGGCCAGCCGATAGAGGCACGTATATGGCGTCATCAGCGTTTTCCGGGCCGGTTCCGCCCTTCTGCGCCGCCACCCCGATCACCGTGAACTTGGAGCTCTTGATGCGCACCGTTTGTCCGATGGGATCGCTGCCGCCGTTTGCCGGGTCGCCAAAAAGGTCGATAGCTACTTGGTAGCCGAGTACGGCCACGCGGGACGCGTCCTCAACTTGTCGGTCGGAGAAAAATGATCCGCTCGCGACGCTTACGTTCCTCACCGTCTGGTAGCCGGGCGTTGTGGCTATCACCTGGCTGTTTGTGTTGCCCGAGGTGGCTACGATCTGATATCGCCCGTTGACCTGAGGGGCGATGCCCGCCACATTATCGAGCTCACTGATCGTGGAAGCGTCGTCAGGAGTCAGAGTCTGTGCACTTCCGAAAGCCGCGCGGACCATATTGGCGCTACGTTGGGCGCCGGGTGTCACGGTCAGCAGGTTGGCCCCCGCGGACTCGATGCTTGCCGTGATCGAGGCCTGGCTGCCCTGCCCCACCGCGGTAAGGGCGATCACTGATGCGATCCCGATGACAATACCGAGAACGGTCAGACCGGAGCGGATCTTGTTCGTGGAGATGGCCTTGAAAGCCTCTTCGATGATGTCGAAGACTCTCACGCCTCCTTCTCCTCCGGCCCGGCGGCGAGCGCCTCTGCCACAACCCTGCCGGCTCCCGCCGGCACTGTGGTGGTCGCGAGGATGGCGCTCTCAGCGGCGACTCTGCCGTGTAGGTGACCATTCTGCTTGTCACTGACGATCAGGCCGTCCTGAATGCGAATAGTTCTTCGGGCCTTCTCCGCTACATTGGCCTCATGAGTGATGAGCACGATCGTGTGGCCCCGTTCGTTCAGCTGCCGGAAAGTGTCGAGGATGATCTCGCCGGTTCTCGTATCCAGGTTTCCGGTCGGCTCGTCTGCGAGGATAAGGGCCGGATCGTTTATCAGGGCGCGTGCTATGGCCACGCGCTGGATCTGCCCGCCGGAAAGCTGGTTGGACAAGTGTGACCAGTGGGTGTCCTCAAGGCCTGCCCTCCGCAAGGCCTCTTCGGCCCGCTCAACTCGCTCCTGCCTCGAGATTCCCGCGTATACCAAGGGGAGGACCACGTTGCGGATGACGGTTGACCGGGGAAGCAGGTTGAACGCCTGGAACACGAAACCGATACGATTACGCCGGATGACCGCCAGCTCGTCATCGGCGAGTTCCGAGGTGTCCTGGCCCTCGAAGAAGTACTCTCCTTCCGTCGGCGTGTCCAAAGCGCCTAAGATGTGCATGAGCGTGGACTTGCCCGAACCGGAAGGTCCCATGATGGCAACATATTCTCCCGGGTCGATGGCGAGACTTACCCCCGCGAGAGCAACGGTCTCGGTCTCGCCGGTGGAGTAGACCTTAACCAGGTTGCGGCACTCGATCATGTGATCCGACTGGGTCGTGCCTTCGGTCACCACTTTGTGGTCACCCATGATCACTGACCTATGGGGACGCTGAATCCGCCGGAGGGTGGCCCACCCTGGATCACGGTCCCTCCACCTTGATCAAGAAGCCCGCCGCCTGAGTTGCGGTTGGTTGTGGAGGTGTTCCCGGAGTTCGCAGTCACGGTCTTGACGATTATCTCTTGGCCCTCGGTGAGGCCGCTGGTTATCTCGCTGTAGGAGTCGGTAGACATGCCCACCTCCACCGTCACGTTGCTTGGCGCCCCATTCTCGAGCACTTGGACGTACTTCGTCCCATCGGACTGAGACTTGACGGCGGTGGTCGGCACCGCCAAAACGTCCGACGCCACTTTGGTGATGACGTTGACCGATGCCGTCATCCCGCCTTTTACGCTGGGGTCGGTTATGTCCGGAGTCACGACGACGGTGTACGAAACTACGCCTTGATTGTTGGTGCCGACGGTGTCGACGCTGGTCACCTTGCCGGTAAGGGTCAAGTCCGGAAGGGCGTCGAAGGTGATGACCGCCTTCTGGCCTAGCTCGACTGCAGAAATGTCAGTTTCCGCCAGGGATATGGAGACCGTGAAGGCGTCGAGGTTGGTTATGGTGATGGGAGAAGAGTCGCTCGAGTTCGAGCTCTGGTCGTTATTTCCCGAGCCTGAACTGCTCCCAACGGTATCGCCGTTGGCGACATTGAGGGCGGTGATCGTTCCGGGCATCGGAGCTGTGACCGTCCGCTTCGCCGCATTCTCTTTGGCCGTCTCCAAAGCCAGCTGCGCGGCTGTTACCTGGGCCTGGGCAGATACAACCGATAACTCCGCGCTGGTGATCGCTTGCTTTGCGGCCTTCAGGTCTAAGGTCGTGATCTTCGCAGCCGTGCTCTGGGCGGCGTCGGAGGACGAAGCCGCGGTAGCCGACAAAAGGACGGCGGCGGAGGAAGCGCTGGTTGTTGTGCCGGCGGATGTCGTTGTGGTCGTTTCGGGGAGCGTGGTGCTCGCTGTGGCAGGAAGCGTACTCGTCGTGCCGGGTGCCGTGCTCGTAGTGGTAGAAGGCAGCGTGCTCGATGTAGACGGAAACACTGGTTGCGTTGTGGAAGTGCTCGCCGGGAGGGTCGTCGTAGTCGACTGGGCGTCATACTGGTCCTCGAGATCGGCCAGGCTTTGCTTCGCCTGGAGAACGCTGAGCTCGGCCTTGCTCAAATTGAGGACCGCCTGATCATAGGCATTCTGAGCCTGTGTCACCGCTAGATCGAGTTCCGGATTGGTCAGCGTGAACAGCGTCTCCCCGGCGGTGACCTTGTCTCCCACCGCGACGGCAAGACCGGTCACCTCCCCACTTACGCTGGGATCAACCGTGGCTGTGTCCCCAAGCACGACGTTGCCGGTCCCGGATACCGAGGAGGTGAGAGTCATCTTTTCGGCGGTGCCGGTAGTGTAAGTAACTTCCGCTGCGGCGGTTCCACTGTACGCCCGGTACACGAAAAAGGCCGCCAAGGCAACTACAATCAACAGGCCAAGTATCACCACTATCCGGGCACGTCTCGTCTTCAGACGTTTCCTCTTTGCCATGACGCCTCCGGGATCCTAGTAAGGAGTATTGTTCATACCTGGAAACTAACAGGGCACCTGTAAAGAGCCTGTAAACCGGGAAAACGACCCGTTGCGACCCATTGAAAGGTGAACGGCATGGCCTCCGCGTCCTCGTTCCACTTGTTCTGGCAGTTTCCTCCGGCGGCTCGCAAGGCTCGCTTGGTGGAGGTGTCTGTGGCGCTGGAGATAGTCGCACCTCCCAGTGTGCCGGCGCTCTATTTCTGGGCTTTGCAGGTGGATTTCATCGATGGCCTGGGTATGTGGGGCGGCGGACACACTGGTCTGCAGTGGAACCGCCGTTATCCCGGCGGCACAGCGGTGAACTGGGGAGGCTATGCCTCGGCAGAGCGCGGTGGGGCGGTCCTGCCGGGATCGATATCGAGCCTCCCCGGCTTCGAAGACGATCCCAATACGCTTGCATACACGTGGGAACCGGGACGTCCTTATCGCGTGGTGGTCCGGCGCTCGCCAGAGGTCCTCGGTGCGTGGCGTGCCGAGGTCGCGGACCTAGTCAGGGGGGAGTCGGCCGTGGTTCGCGACCTTTACGGGCGCAGGAACGAGCCGGGCTTCTTGGGCAATCCCATGGTATGGTCGGAGGTCTTCGCAGACTGTGACGCCCCGTCAGTTACCGTGAGATGGGCAGAAATCGCGGCCATCGACGAGGAAGGCGCGGAGTGGCAGCCGGAGGCGGTCGTCGTGAACTATCAAACGGAGCGCGACGGTGGCTGTGTGAACACTGACTCGCGGCCGGACCCCTCTGACGGGATCATCCAGGTGACCAACGTTCGACGTGCCTTCCCGCAGGGAGCCCGGATTCCTCTCCGTTGATGCGTCGTTTTTAGCAAGCATTAACCCACTGGTAACACAGGCGTGAGCCTGTCCGGCTAGATTGTGGACAGAGTCTGATTCTGGCCGGGAGGTAACCATGGGTAGGAGCTCCGACGCGACGACCCTCCAGCTGGTTCGCGGATTCAGCCGGGTAAGGGAATCGAACGCAGATACCCTGGCGGCTCTCATACTTGCCCTGGAGCCTTCCGCCCGCTGCTTCTCATGTGATTCCGGCCTTTTGGTTTGGTCAGCGTCCGCAGACCGGCACGGCATCCTCATCTGCCCCTCGTGTGGCGCCGAGGTGGATGCAGAAGAAACAACCGAAGACGACAACGCCGCGAAGTCCGCGCTCTTTGTCGCGGCCTAGCTTTGAGTTCTTCCCTCCCCCCTTCATCTTTGCGCGGACCCGCGGCTTCCCGGGCCGACACCGCGAGATACTTTGCCGCCCTGGACTGGTTCCGGCTTCACTTTGTCCTCTTTCTTATCGGCGTCTTCAACCTGGTGACCATCAATGCGGCGCGCACGCCCAGAAACTGGTGGTTTTGGCTGCCGATAGGTGCCTGGATCTTTCTGCTGGTGATGCACAGGATCTGGGTATGGTCGCGACGTGGCTCGCGGAACTAGGGTGAGCAAGCCAGCGCTAGGCTTCTTCACCGCTTGCGACAGGTCAGCCCACCGCGGGAATCCGCACCGTGAAGGTAGATCCCACCCCTAGGGTGCTTTCCACCTCGACGCTGCCGCCGTGTCTGTCCGCTACGTGGCGCACGATGCTCAGACCCAGTCCGGTTCCTCCGGTCTCGCGTGAGCGGGCCTTGTCCACCCGGTAGAAGCGTTCGAAGATCCGCTGCTGCTCGGCCTGCGGGATGCCCACCCCGTCGTCCTCGACGGTTAAGACGATGGAGCCCGGGCCCGAAAGACTAGGCTCAGCCCGTACGGCGACCCGTATCTGACCTCCGGGATCGGTGTAGCGCACCGCGTTATCGAGGAGATTTCGCACGAGGGTGCGCAGGGCGACCTCGTCGCCCGATACCGGGGCTTCCCCGGCCAGGTCGGCGGAGATCTCCTGGCTCTTCGCCATCGCGAGCGGTTCCACCTCCACTAAGACCTCCCTAGCCAACCGCGCCAGATCCGTCAGCACGAACTCGCTCTCGGGTCCTGTCTCCGGCTCCTCGAGGCGGGACAGGGTCAGCAGGTCCGTCGTGAGGACTTTCAAGCGGCTTATCTCCGCCGCGAGGCGATCAACGAACTTCTGGGCTTCGTCCGGGTCCTCTTTGATGGCATGGGCGAGAGTCTCTGCAAGAAGGGAGAGGCCGGCCAGCGGCGTCTTCAGTTCATGGGAGACGTTAGTAGCGAAGTCCCGCCTCATACGCTCAACGGCGCGGCGTGCGGTCTCATCTCGCATCACAAACAGCATCTGTCGCGGCTCGGCGTCGGGTGATTGCAGGGGGAGCACCTCCACCGCGATTGACCGTCCCCCCGGAAGTTCAATGACCTCGGTTATCGCGTGTCCGGCCGCTCGGGCTTTCTCGGAGAGGGCCCAGCCCGGGAAGGACCTGGCAGCGAAGACAAGAGGGCTTCCTTCCGTCCCGGCGAGCTTGACTCCCAAGATCGCTTCGGCCGCCGGGTTGCTGCGCAGCAGCCGGCCATCGGCGTCGACAAGCAATACTCCGTCTGTCATCGCTTCGAGCACTCGGGTCGAGCGTTCCATCTCGGCCCCAAGTTGCTCCGCCCGGCTCTCGAGTTGAGAGGCCATATTGTTTAGCGAGTTGGCGAGATCGCCGAGCTCGTCTTGCGTGCGAACGCTGGTCCGAGAAGCCAGGTCACCAGATGCAACCAGTGCGGTCATGTGCCGCAGCCGTTCGATGGGGAAAGTAATGGAGCGCGTCCAGAAGTACGCCACCGCGAGAGTCGGCAGAAGGAGGATGGCCCAGGCGATCAGCGGGATGCGCCAAGAAGACGCCAAGGTGGCATCGATGCGGCTTGCCGGCAAGGCTGCGCGAAGGACACCTCTCGACCAGGGCGCGGCGCTCTCTGGAAGCGGGATCGCGACGTAGACTTCCTCCTGCCCGAGTGTGGCTGAGTGACGCCTTGCGCGCCCTTCGTGACCCTGGAGTGCCTGGGCAACTTCTGGTCTCGTGGCGTGGTTCTCGAGAGCGGATGGATCCGCCTCGGAGTCGGCCAAGACCGTGCCGTCGTGTTCGATGAGGGTGAAGCGAACCTCGCCCGCTGCTCCCAGTTGACGAGTGAGGTTTTCCAAAGCGGCCGGGTCATCGGCCATTGATTGCGGGCCGGTCGCCAAGACCGCGGCGAACTGATGGGCCTGTCTGGACATGTCATCTTGCAGGCGGTCGAAAAGTACTCCTCGCAATAGCAGCGCCGAGGCTAGGGCAACGATCCCGGCGAACACCAGCGTGGTGAGCGCCAACGCCAAAGGGAGCCGCCAACGGATACGCATCACGAGCTTCCTTGGGTAGGTTCGAGGCGGTATCCGACTCCTCGCACCGTCTGCAAAGTCACCTCTGCTTGGATCTCCTCGAGCTTGGCCCGCAGCCGGCGGATGTGGACGTCCAAGGTCCGAGACGATGGCAGATACCTGTGATGCCAGATACGCTCGATAATCTCCTGGCGGGGGAAGAGGTGACCCGGCCTAGACAACAGTAGTTCGAGCAGGTCATATTCCTTTGGATTCAGAGCCACTGATCCGCGTGGGGTACGGATGGCGTGTGCGTTTCGATCGAGCTCCAAATTCGCCGTACCGATAGTGTCGGCACTCGCATTGCCCACCGGTAGGCTGATCCCCTCCGGGGTGCGTCTCAGCCTCGCCTGGATACGCGCTAATAGAACTTCTAGGTCAAAGGGTTTTGTGATGTAGTCGTCGGCTCCCGATTCAAACCCTTCGAGCACTGTTTCCTTCTCGCTCCGCGCAGTGAGCATGATGATGGGCATGTTTGGCTTGCGCCGGATGATCTCCTTGCTGGCGGTTATCCCATCCAGTCCAGGGAGCATCAGATCCATGAGAACTAAGTCGATCGACTTGGAAAGCGCGGCTTGCAGACCGTTCCGGCCGTTCTGCTCCTGAAGCACGTCATAGCCGGCCCGCCTGAGGTTGTAGGCCAAGAGGTCGGATATCGTCTGGTCGTCTTCGACGAGGAGAATGCGTTTCTTCTGTTTCACTTCGTCCATAACATACTCCCGGCTGAATGACGCCGCCGGCCGCTGGGCCAACAATTAACTTACCGGTAACGCAACGTTAACACCAGTCGAATAAGCCCGGGTTAGCCTAGGGTCGATAATCGCGATTTGTCGGAAGCAGCGAAGGGAAAGAAGAAAAAAGAGAAAGTGAGGAAGACAGGGATGAGTTTGCGAGACAAGCGCATTGGCTGGGCCGCCGTCCTGGCTGTTGCGTTGCTTGTTGTGGCTTCTATGGGGGTGCTTGCTGCTGGTTGCGACAGCGGCGAGACTACGACGACATCTCCCGGCGCCCAACCTACCACCAGCGGTGCTCCCCTCCAGGCCAACCTGAACGGCGCTGGCGCGACCTTCCCGCAGCCCATTTATACCGAATGGATCGGTGCCTTCCAGACCGCCAATCCCGGCGTAAAGATCAACTACCAGGGCGTCGGCTCGGGTGCAGGCATCCAGCAGTTCACTGCGCAAACGGTCGACTTTGGCGCCTCGGACGCCTTCATGAAGCCCGACGAGCTCCAGGCCGCGGAGGCCGCCCGCGCGGGTGCCAAAGTGCTACACATTCCCACTGTTTTTGGCTCCATCGTCTTGGCTTACAACCTTCCAGGCGTCGACAAGCTGAAACTTGACTCGGACACGTTGGCCAAGATATTCCTTGGTACGATCACAAAGTGGGATGATCCCGCCCTCAAGGCGCTGAATCCGGACGCCACTCTGCCGAGCGAGACTATCCAAACCGTTCATCGGTCTGACTCTTCCGGCACGACCAACGCCTTCACCAGCTACTTGACGGCCGTGAACGCCGATTGGAAAGCCGGGCCGGGCGCGGGCAAAGAAGTCAAGTGGATCGGTGGCGTGGGTGGCAAAGGCAACGACGGCGTGGCCGCGGTTGTCAAGCAGACCGAAGGCGCGATCGGTTATGTCGAACTCGCCTATGCTGTGCAGAACAACATGACCATGGCCGACATGAAGAACAAGGCCGGCAACTTTGTTAGCCCGAGCCTGGATACGACATCCCTTGCGGCCGACCTCCCCTCGTACCCGAAAGACTTCGATCTCCTGCCCGTGGTCAACAACAGCGAGAACCCGCAGGCTTACCCCATCGTTACCAGCACCTACCTGCTGGCCTACGACAAGATGCCCGATGCGGCGAAGGCCGCGGCTCTGAAGGCCTTTATCACCTGGGCTCTCAGCGACGAAGGCGATGCCATCGCCAAGGACTTGGGCTACGCCCCACTGCCAGCTTCTCTGAAAACTGCCGTCCTTCAAGAGGTCGCTCTGATTGGCTCGTAACGGTTCCTTCTCCAGTACCTTGTCCACCGGTACCTGGAAGAAGAAGGGAGTCGGCCGCAGGGCCGACTCCCTCTTCGCTATCCTGGCTGCTGTTTGCGGCAGCCTGGTGTTGCTCGCGCTCGCCTACATGGTCGTCTCGACTACTCGTACTGCATTCCCGGCATTCCGGGCCGGGGGAATCTCTTTCGTCTTCGGGAGCAACTGGGATCCCGGTCACGGTTCCTTTGAAATACTGCCGTTCATCTACGGCACGATCGTCACATCGATCATCGCGCTGATAGTCTCCGTTCCTCTAAGCATCGGGGTGGCGCTGTTCCTGACGGAGTACGCCCCCAAATGGCTTCGCACCCCCATTGAATATGCGGTCGACCTCCTAGCCGCCGTCCCCAGTGTGGTGTATGGGCTGTGGGGCCTGCTGGTCGTGCTGCCCTATGTGTTGCGCCCGGTGGGCAAGTTTTTGTCGGCACACATCGGCTTCATACCCATGTTCTCAGGTCCCTCCACCGGGCTCTCGTATTTTGCAGCAGGCATCATTCTTTCGATAATGATCACCCCGATCATAACCTCCATAACCAGGGAGGTATTTCGCTCGGTGCCGTCGGCCGACCGTTACGCGGCGTTCGCGCTAGGGGCGACGCGTTGGGAAATGATCAAGGCGGCCGTTTTTCCCCGCAGTCGCGCAGGGATCATCGGAGCGACCATGCTGGGGCTCGGGCGGGCCCTGGGAGAGACGATAGTTGTGGCCATGTTGATCGGGAGCAGCCCCGAGATACATGCGTCAATCTTCAAGGCGGGCGGGTCCATTGCCGGGCTCATCGCAAATAATTGGGGAGAGGCCACGGGCAATATGATCAGCGCCTTGGTGGCTGCCGGAGTCGTCTTGTTTGTCATCACGATCATCGTCAACATGATCGCGCGCGTGATCGTGTGGCGGTTCAATCGAGCATGAACGGAGAACGTTTGCCCATCGACAGATCTCAACCAGTTGCTTCATCCGATAGATGGGGGGGAACCCGCGCCCCTTCTGGCTCGAAGCTGACAGGTGCTCGCCCGGCACTGGGGAGGCTGTGGCGTAACCGTGCAAGCACCTTCCTTATCGTCTCGTCGATCGTTCTGACTCTGATCCCTGTTATCTGGATACTGATCCAGATAGCCCAGAAGGGCGGCTCGGCGATGAGTTGGGAATTCTTAACCCATTCGACCCCCTTCAGCATGATGAGGCAGGGGGGCGGCTTCCTCAATGGACTCATCGGCACCGCCATCATGGTTGGACTGGCGAGTCTCGTGTCGATCCCTCTGGGGATACTGGCGGCGGTCTACCTGGTTGAGTACGGCAAGAACAGATTGCTCGCGAACTTCATCCGCTTCTTCTCCGACGTCATGACCGGTGTGCCCTCCATCTTCGTGGGAGTATTCGTCTACACTGCATTGGTAATCAAGTTCGGATACGGGGCAATAATGGGGGCGGCGGCACTTGCCCTCATCATGATGCCGATCGTCGTCCGCTCGAGCGAAGAGATGTTGAAGCTTGTGCCGCGAGAGCTGAAAGACGCGTCTTATGCGCTCGGAGCGCCCAAGTGGCAGACCATCACCAGGGTAGTCCTACCCTCGGCAGCTCCAGGGCTGACAACCGGTGCCATGCTGGCCGTCGCACGCGCCGCCGGCGAGACGGCGCCCCTTATCATGACCGCTCTTGGATCGATCCAGCTCGTAACCAAGCTGGCGGGTTCGCCCATCTCATCACTGCCATACCTCATCTTCCAGCAGGCAGGGCAGCCGTTCGATGCAGCCCAAGCTCGAGCATGGGCGGGCGCTTTGGAGCTGCTCGTCATCGTCCTGATCTTAACGATAGTGGCTCGCATATTCTCCTCGAGGAGTAGGCTGACTCGATGAATGGCAACCTCCCTTATAACGATGCACCGGTCTTCACGGTCAAGAATCTCAACGTCTACTACGGGAGCAGTCTTGCTCTGAAAGACGTCAGCATGGAGATCAGGCCCAAGCGCATCACCGCCATCATCGGACCCTCCGGATGTGGCAAGAGCACGCTCATTCGCTGCTTCAACAGGATGAACGAGCTGATCCCCGGAGCAAGAGTCACCGGAGAGATTCAGTACCACGGTGAGAACATGTACGCGTCCGGAGTCGACCCAGTGACTG
>JAMCTB010000201.1 GCA_023380955.1 Chloroflexota bacterium
AAATGGCGAACATCGCCGCTACCAACAGGGCCAGAGCGGTGAACAGAGCTAGCTTGCCGGTCTTCTCTAGCTGCTTAACGTTGAACACATACACCAGGGTGGACAGCAGGAAAGCTCCCGCCGAAAGGCCGATTAAATAGATATAGGTGGCTACCTGCAGCCCCCAAGTGATGTACGAGCCTACGTTTTGTCCAGTCATCCCGTTGGCGATGCGATCGTATAGTCCGACCGATCCTACGAGGAAGGCCACAATAGCCAAGGCCCAGAGGCCTCTTTCCCACTTCATAGTTACCTCCTTAATCCCCACTTGGATGCTACGTAAGGTAGTAGACTGAGGGCTCGGTTCCGGCCTCTTCCTTAAGCCGAACAGCACGAGGCGAATGAATCAACTGTGCCACGAGGCTGCCGGGGTTGCTGGCATCGCCGAAGTAGGTAGCTCGCCCGATACAAGTAGTAGTACACACGGGCAGCATACCCACCTCGAGACGGTGATAACAGAAATGACACTTGCGAGCGTTGCCGATGGGGGACCCGCCGCCTGCTCGAGACCAGCCCACGGTGTACTCGAAGTTCTTAGCGCGCTCGTAGCCACCCGCCTTTTCTCGGCCCACTATGAGTCCAACTGCCATGGGCGCCTCATTCGTGTAAAAGGTGCCGAAGTCAAAGGTGCGGGCCGCGTACGGGCAGGCCACGATACAGTACCGGCAACCGATGCACTTCTCATAGTCGATCTTGACGATGCCGTCCGGTTCCTTCCAGGTAGCTTTCACCGGGCACACTTTAACGCACGGCGGCTTATCGCACTGCATGCAGGGACGAGGAACGAAACGGCGGGTGACGTTGGGATAAGTGCCAAGCTCCTCGTCCAGGACCGGGCGGTAGACTACTCCTGGGGGAAGCTTGTTTTCCGCTATGCAGCCTACGGTACATCCCGAGCAGCCTACACACTTGCCCAGGTCAACGACCATGTTCCAGTGACGCTCATCCCGCGGTTTCTTCAATGCTTCGGCTAGTTCCCTTTGCATTCGTATTACGACGTCTTCTTTGCCTGTCACATACGGCATATACCTACCTCCTCACGCTGCCCTTAACAGACCCGGATCAATCGGCGAACTGTTGTCTTCTGGCCAAGGACATACGAACGCGATGGGGCCAGACCCACCATGCGAGGACATCATAAGCTTGAAGGAATGGCGCTTGAAGGGGGGAATACCCTAGATATGTGGATGCCTTGTAAGGGAAAACCCTAGAAGTAGGATGGATTCTGCCAGGGAAAACCCTAGAAACGGTGTAGGGCTCTCGCAGTCACCGACTTCACAGCGAATCGACAGGAGCCGGTGCGGGGTTATTCGTTGTCATCAACGAGGCCGTGCTCGAGGGCGTACCGGACGAGGGCCGCCCGGTTCCTCAGGCCCAACTTCTCCATGACCCGGGCCCGATAACTCTCTACCGTCTTGACGCTTATGAACATCTGCTCGGCGATTTGATTGTTGGTGTGGCCCAGGGCTACTAGCCGCAAGACTTCACGCTCACGGTCGCTCAATGTTGCGTGGTGCGGGTACTGCCGACCACCACCAGGTGATTCCAGAGTAGGAAGCATACCTTCAATGAGCATCTTTGCATGGCTGGGGTGGATGTATACACCACCTCGGGCCACTGCCCGCAGAGCGGATATCACTTCTGTATCGGCGGCGCTCTTCGGAACATAGCCGGCCGCTCCGCTGCTGAGAGCTTGGCGCAGATAATCTTCATCTTCGTGCATAGTCAACACCAGCATCTTCACGCCAGGCAGGTCTCTCTTGATGAGGCGCATCGCCTCCAGTCCATCCATTCCTGGCATTGAAATATCCATCAAAACGACGTCCGGCTGCAGGTAGTGGGCCACCTGGCGGGCTGCTTCTCCGGTATCAGCTTCGCCTATCACAATCATATCTGGCTGACGGTCGATAAGTAAACGCAAGCCGGCCCGCAGCACGGCGTGGTCGTCAACCAGCAGTATCCGCAGCTTCTCCAACCCCTATCTCCCTCGCTTCGCCGGACGGCTCGCCTTCTACAGGTATCTCCACGTATACCGTAGTGCCGTGTCCAGGGGTCGACTCAAGTTCTAGTTGGCCACCCACTAGCAGCGCTCGCTCTCGCATCCCGTGGAGGCCTAGTTGGGCATCCTCTTGAGAGGAACTCATTATTTTCGCCACATCGAAGCCAACCCCGTCGTCTTCCACGACGGCCACCACTGAGCCGGCCCGCCACTCGAGCACAGCACTGACATTATGGGCCCGAGCATGCTTGGCCACATTGGTCAGGGCTTCCTGGATGATGCGGAAAAGAGTTAGCTCCACTTGCGGCAGCAGTCGCCGGTTTGCCCCAAAGCCAATTATCTCCAGATCCACATCCACCCCAGACTTGGTGCTATAGACGCCGACGTACCGTTTCAGCGCGGCCTCGAGACCAAGGTCGTCCAGTAGGCTGGGCCGAAGCTCCCGGGCCAGCGCCCGCAAGTCAGCGAGGGCCTGCACGGCGATTGCCCTCAGGTCACCAAGCTGGGTCCTCATCTCCTCCGCAGTAGGAGCTTCAGCCGCCACTCTGAGCCCAACCATCAGTGAGGTTATCGCCTGTCCCGTCTCGTCGTGGAGCTCTCGCGCCACGCGCTTCCTCTCCTCCTCTTGGGCGGTAATCACGGCATCGAGAAGTCGCCCTCTCAGCTCCTCCTTCTGTTTCAACTCCTCCCAAAGCCTGGCATTCTCCACCGCCACAGCGATTTCCTGAGCTATGGCGGAGAGAAGATTAAGGTCTTCGACAAAAAATGGCCGGGCCTCGCTGCTAGCTACGTTCAGCACCCCCAGCGTCCGGCCCTGAACCATAAGCGGTGCGGTTGCGTGGCAGGTGACGGGCTGGCCATCGGAGAGCACTGCCGCTCGCGCTGGGCAGATCTCACACAGGGTGATGACTGACGGTCGCCGCTGTTCTATTGCCTGCTGGCAGAGGCATGTGGAGGGCTCGGCAGCTTCCTTACGGACTATCTCCTCGGCTAACCCGGCGCAGCACACCAGATCCTTGTGCCCTGCATTCAGCAGTGTCACCCATCCGATCTCGAAGCCGGTTGCATCCAGCGCCGCGGCCAAAGCTCGATCCAATGTTAGTCTGAGATCGAGGGGACTCCCGACGGTAGAAGTTACGGCATTAATGGCTGCCAGTTCCCGGTTACGCCGTCGCAATTGCTCGTCGTAACGGTCACTCTCCTCGCGACTGCGGCTCAAATCAGCCACCATTCGATTGAAGGCCTGGCCTAGCCGGCCAATCTCATCATTCGCTCGGATAGGTGCACGGCGCTTCAGATCACCCTGTCCGATGGAGCGGGTGACACTGACCAACTCCAAAATAGGGCGGGTGAGAATCCAGGTCAACAGGAACGCGGCGACCAAGCCCAGGGCGGAGGCCAGGCCAGTCGCTACCAGTAGCTGGTTAGTAATGGAACCCACCGCGGCGCTCAGCCGAGACTCAGAGAGGCCGACGCGTGCGGTTCCGGCCCGACCGCCGAGGATGGGAGCCGCCACATCCCATACCCACCCTTCCTCAGTCCATAGCAACTGTAATCGAGACCGCTCATCGCTCGATGCCGAATTCGCCTCACGAAGGCCGCGCGGGAAGCCGTTGTCGAACGAATGCGCCGCCACCTGGCCTCGTTCGTCCAAAACGAAGGCGTAGCGAAGGTCTTCGTTGTTATTTACGGTGTCATAGACCAGGGTATGGAGGGCATAGATGTTGTTGGTGAGCAGGAGATCCGTGCTCCGTGCTCCGAGATCTGCGGCGATGGAAACGCCGCGCATCTCCAGTTGCTCGCGCAGGGATACCTCCAGGGTGTGCCGGACGTAGAGCGTCACGCCGCCCCCGAACAGCAGGACCAGGCCTACGATGATGCCCATGATCTTGGTACGGACACCAACCGCCGTGGCCATACCTAGAAGCCGTTGTGCCAAGGCCCTCACGCTCATTTCTTCGCTGCCGTCGCCCCTTTCCTGACCGAATCGTAGGCCGCATCATCTATTGGAACAAACTTATCGATCATCAGGTCACTGAGGATGTGCCGTCCCTCCTCATCCTGATGCATATCGAGGAGGACTTCTCTCAACTTGGTCTTCAGGTCTCGGTCGATAGCCGGCCCTACTACAACAGGGGGTATTCCATAGGGAGATGAACGGTACACGATCCGCAACCGATCGACCGTAGCTGGCTCACGTCGCAGGAAGTGCTCGTATACCAGGCTATCTATGGCCGCTCCATCGACTAACCCGTAGACTACAGCGTTAATGGAATTATCGTGGCTATACGTGAAGATAGTTCGCCCAAAGAAGTTCCCCGGCTGCTCGCCCGCCGCGGACAAGGCCTCGACCGGAGCGAAATAGCCGGAATTGGAAAGGGGATCGACGTAGGCGAAGACTTTGCCGCGCAGATCCGCCAAGCTTTGAAACGGACTGTCCTTCTGAACGACGATGTACGAGTAGTACACGGTCTCGCCATTCACCTGGGGAGCAGCGAGGAGCTCCATGCCGAATTCGCGCCGGCCTTCAACGTAGGCGCCGCTGCACACTAACGCTACATCGACCATCCCGCGCCTGACCAATTCATTGGTCTCGCCATAGGAACTCCGTTGTACCATTTCGGCCGGGCGTCCCATCTTTCGTCCTAAGTAGTCGACCAGACCGGAATAGCTCGCGACAGTGCTCTTGGGGGAAATGACCGAGGCCACTGCCACCCGGAGGGGTGAACCGTTCAGTGCGGATGGAGGTGCTGCCTCCTCTACATCGGCGAGACGAATGGACTTGTAGGCAACTGAAGGTCCACAGCCACCGAGAAGGAGAAGAATGACGCTAATCACGCCGCCAATCATCGCCAGCCGAGAAAGACCCGCTCCCACCGACCTCCCCTCTTGATGTCACGTATAGTAGCTAGATTATATCACCGTCCGTGACCTCAAACATCGGGCCAAGTGGTTGATTCTAGGGTCATGTCAAAGTCCGCTGATCCGGCTGCTCGTGGGGTTTACCTCACCCCCTGGCCCCCTCTCCGCGCGCGGAGAGGTCGCCAAAGGCGACTCGCCGTGGCGAGGGGTGGTCGAAGGCCGGAGGTGAGGTCAACTGCCGCTGGCAAGGCAACCGAAGCGCCGTCTGATTCGTGGCTGGCGACTTTGAAAAGTTTCCATGTCCCTTCGGGACGCCACCGCGGATGAAAATGCTTCGCTATTTTAAGAGCAGGCCCTAGGTTGATTCGGAGCGGTATCTGCCTGCACAAGTTGAAGTATGGCGGGTCTTCCGATACCTTGATATCGTACCGCCTGGCCAGCGCGTTCATCTTGCGGAACAGGCCCATTTTCACTCAGGAGACAGGGCGCCGATTTCAGCGGTATTTGCCCGAAGCCGTGATCGTCACACGGGCGAGAATGCCACCAAGTCCTCGCGTACCATCGCCAGTGCTTTGTCCAACTCGGCGTGATCGTAATTGTCGAGCGGCGCCGTGGGTCGACGGCATACCGTCGTCTTCAGCACACCTCTGCGGCGCAGCACCTCTTTGGGCACCCCCAGGCCCAGCAGGCTCCACATATTCTGCACTGGCAATTGCCGCAGCCAGATTGCACGCGCCTCCTCTTCTTTGCCCTGGGACAGCAGATTGAAGACCTTCACCTGAGCATCGACCAGGTGGCAGGCCGACATCAGCCCGCAGGAGCCACGTTGAAGCTCGTCGATCAGGTAGCGGCCTCCGGTCCCGCCGAAGACGCCACTGAGCCGGTTGCCGGCCACCTTGAGCAGGGCGGTGATACGGTGGGTGCACGGGGTAGTCTCTTCTTTGACGTACCGGACGGCCGGCACTTTCTCCGCCAGGCGGACGATGTCCTCGGGGCTCAGGGGTGCGCCCACGGACTCGGCGGAGCCCCCCACATTCTGTATCACCACCGGCAGCCCGCCGGCCGCCTCGGCAATGCGGGTGTAGTATTGCTCGACCATAGTCGGTCCCAGTCGGACCACGTACGGCGGCATAGCAATCACACCGTTCGCCCCTGTCTCCTTAGCGTGACGGGCCAGTGCTGCAGCAGTAATAGCATTGGATGCAGCCACGCCGATGACCACCGGCACCCGGCCCTTGGCCTGGGAGACGACCACTTCAGCCAGACGGCGCCGCTCCTCGTCGGCAAGCAGCGCGAACTCGCTGGTGTTCACCGGGGTGACGATCCCGTGGCAGCCCGCGGCGATGACGAAGTCAACTTCTCGGGCAAGGCTCTCTTCGTCGAGGGCCCCGTTCTCGTCAAATGGCGTCAACAGAATTGTGAATATGCCTCGCCAGGCCTCAGACATAGCGTTCCTCCTCATATCGCATGATGTATCGATTAGTCAATAGTATCTCATGTCCCCTAAGCGTTCACGACCTCCACGGTCACCTTCTTGGCCTCATTGAAGTCGATCTCGAAGCCCAGGCCTGGCTTCTTGGGCCCGTGCACGTACCCGTCCTTGTCCACCTGGACCGGGTCGAGATACACCCCGGGATAGGGAATCTCGTGTTGATAGCCCTCGGGGATAGTCTTCTCGTAGAAGCCGCCATTAGTAATAGTAATGGCGAGCAGCACGTGCAGGCTGGCCGTGCCCCCGCTGTAGTCGTGAGGCTCGAAGCCCAGGTGGTGCACTTCGGCCAGGTGGGCCAGCTTCAGCAGCTCGGTGATGCCCGTGTTCAGCGGCCCGGCCACGATATCTATGCAGTGGTTCTGGATCATGTACGAGTATTCCCGTATATCCTGCACGGTGTCCGCCGCCCGGATCTGTACCGTCAGCTTGTCGGCCAGCATCGCCAGGCCTTCAATATCGGTCTTGTGCAGCGGGTCCTCGAACCACCAGAAGTTCAGCTCGTCCAGTACCCGGCCGACCCGCAGCGCCTCCTCGCGGGTGTAGGGAGCTGGATAGGTCAGGGTGTCCATCATCAGGACCATCTCGTCGCCGACGGCCTTGCGGATATTGTACACCAGGCGGATATCGTCGTCGGCCACGCAGTAGGGGTGGACCTTGATGGCCTTGTAACCCTTGGCCTTGGCGGCCAGCACCGTATCGATGAACTTCTCGTCGGCGTCGAAGTGGACGGTGTCGCCGTAGGCGAGGACCTTCTCGCGGGTGGCGCCCAACAGCTTGTATATCGGCAGGTTGAAGTACTTGCCGGCGATATCCCAGAGGCCGTGGTCGAGCAGCCCTCGCACCCGCATAGGCCAGTGGAAGCGCCTGGCCAAGATGTCCTCGATCTTGCCCCTGTCCAGGGGGTCCTGTCCCTCGATGTAGTCCCTGGCGTTCCGCCACAGGCGGACCAGGTCGCGGGCGTAGCCGGAGCTGGAAGCCACCACACCGCCGATGCCCTCGTCGGTGTGGATGACCGATACGTCGTTGCCAATGAGGGGCGCGCCTCGGAACTTTTCGATGGCCATGCCTCCATCGTGCCGGGGCTCAAAGAAATGCACCGTCAGCCCTGTGATTTTCATAGTCTAGCTTCTCCTTTTCGATTTGACTTGGTTTCGCCCCTCGTTGGCCAAGCTAACTGCTGCCACCTGGCATCGAGTCACCTGTATCGCCGAGCGCTGAAGAAAGGGATGCCAGCCGTTCCCAGCCGGCGGATGGGAATGATGGGCCGGTACGCGCGCCCACTGATGCACTATCCGCTTGCACCTTTGACAGGAAAGAGCCTTTTGACCCGGCGCCGTGCCGGGCCACCGCCTCTGCAGCGGCCGCTACATCCCTGGCCAGGAGCGCTTCGTAGATGGCGCGGTGCTCGGCCGGCGCGGCCTCTCGCCGGTAGGTGGGCACTTTGTTCAGCAAGAATGCTTTGACATGTACATTCAACTGTCGGTACCAGGTCTGTATCCGGCGGCTCGGCCATAGCGATACGATGTGCTCATGTATGAGCCTGTCCGCCTCACTGGACCTGCGCCGCGAATCCTGATCGCTTCCTATCGCCGCGAAAGCTGTCTCGTGCTCCTCCAGAAGCGCTTCCATTCTGCGGAGGTACTGATCGTCCACGAGGGCTATGCCGTGGAGGACGGAATGCACCTCCAGCATCGAGCGGATATCGTACAGCTCCAGCATCTCTTCGACGGTGGGCGAGAACACATGCGGGCCAAGGCCAGGCTTGAACTCCACCAGCCCTTCTCCCGCCAGTCTTTCCAGAGCGCGATCGACTGGCGTGCGGCTTATCCCCAGGGCGGCAGCCAGCTCTTTCGAGCGCAAGCTGTCGCCAGGGTTCAGCTTATGGGTAAGGATGGCGTTCAGGACGGCCTTGTAGGCCAGGTCACCGAACGTAGTCTTACCACTGCGTAAGTCACCAAGTCCAAGCGCCACTCTGCTATCTCCTTGGTAATCCCGGAATTCCAGAATCACGGCGATTATATGTTTGAAGCCTCAGTCGGTCAACTGCCGCTGTGATAATGTATCAGTTCAGAAGGAGGTAGATGAGTTGAGATCTGGATGCTGGAGGGCCGCCTGGCTGGCCGGAACTCGCCTGGAATGCCGGGCAATGGTGGCGACCCATAGTCGTACGATTGGTCGCCATCATGGTGCCCGTCGAGGGCACCACAAGCCCTTCTCTACTCGCCGCACAGCCCCAACTCGTCCTGCAACGAATCGGCAGAGCATTCGATAGCTTGCTGGAACATCGCCTTGCAACCATTTGCTGATTCACATTAGTGCTGACTTTGAGGCATACTGTGGCAAGTTATGGAGGACTAGACAAACAGGGGCCGTGATAAGGGCAGCCTGGATGCCAATCGGAAGACGATGTCTGGCAGTCCTTTCTATCAGCTTTATGTGAGTGAGGAATGAGCACAATGGCGGTAAGGCACATCGTACGTTTTGCCGACGTGCTATTATGAAAGTAAGCGTATATTGGCGATCCTGCCACGTCGTCCGGTCACACGAAGGGAGGGAATTATGGCAGCTATCCGCCGTGCTGATGTGGTCTGGCAGGGCGACCTTATGAAGGGCTCGGGTGTAGTGAGCGCCGGCACGAGCCACCTGTTCACGGACTTGCCGGTAACCTGGGCCTCGCGCACCGAGGAGGCCAACGGGCGGACCAGCCCGGAGGAGCTGCTGGCCGCCGCCCACGCCAGTTGCTTCTCGATGGCCTTGTCGAATGGCCTGACGCAAGCCGGCCATCCGCCGGAGAGGCTGGAGACAACCGCCGAAGTAACCTTTGACAGGGTCGACGGCTCGTGGCGAGTGGTATCCAGCGCCCTGAGGGTGCGCGGCTGGGTGCCCAACATCGACGCGGCAGCCTTTCAGCAGGCGGCCGAGCGGGCCAAGGATATGTGCCCTGTATCGCAGGCCCTCAAGAACAACGTCGCCCTGAGCGTGGAAGCGACCCTGGAAAGCACGGCGAGGCGCCCGGTGGCGTAAGTCGCACTGGGTAGTAACGACCTTAGTCGTTAACGTTAGTTACCGCGGTAGTGACGGCTGAAGTCGTCACTACTTATACGTTCCCAATCCAAACGTAGTGACGATTTAAGTCGTCACTACGTTTGCAGCCGTTCGCTCCCCTAGGCCTGCAAGATGGTGCGCCGGTCGACATCGTCCCAGTCCAGCTCGACGCCCAGGCCGGGCTTGGCGGGCAGGTGCACATAGCCCTCGCCGTCGATGGCGAACCGGTCCTTGCCACAGGTCTCGAAGAGCTCCACCGGGACAGGTTGCTCAAAGAAATCGCAGTTCTTGACGGCGCCCATCACGTGGAGATTGGCCGCCTGGCCGATGATGGAGCCCCAGGAGTGAAGCTCGCAGTTGGTGCTGAAGGCGGCGCAGAGGTCGGCCACCTTCTTGGCCAGGGTGATGCCCCGCCGCGCATCGGTACGGACGATGTCCACGATGTGATTGGCCAGGTAGGGTGCGAAGTGGGTGGGATTGCCCTCGTAGAGGCGCTCGGTGCCGGCGATGGGCACATCCAACGCGCGGGTGAGCTCGGCCAGCCCCTCCAGGTCGCTGTCGGGAATGGGCTCCTCGTACCAGTAGAAGTTGAGCTTCTCCAGCTCGCGCCCCACCCATAGGGCCTCGGCGCGAGAGTAACTGCCGGCGTTGTCCAGCATCAGGTCGAAGTCGGGCGCGCCGGCGCGGGCGGCCTGGCAGGCCTCCACATCTCATTTGGCGACCCCGCGGACGTGCAGCTTCATCGCCGTATAGCCCTGCGCCTTGAGCCGGCGGGCGAGGTCGGCGTAGTCGGCGGGCCTGGGGAGCACGGTGGTGCTGGCATATACTCGCACCTTGTCCCGGTAGCCGCCCATCAGCTTGTACACCGGCACGCCGAGGGCCTTGCCGGCGATATCCCACAGGCAGACGTCGATAGCCCCGGTGCCCACCATCGGGATGCCCTTGATGTTCCAGGACACCAGGGTGTCGAAGATGAGCTCCCGGTCGAGGGGGTCCTTGCCGACCAGGAAGGGTTTGAGGACGGTGACGATCGTATCGGCCAGGCCGCGGCCGGTGGTGCGGCCCTCCCACGCCAGGTAATCCCCCCTGATGCCGGCGTCGGTGAAGACCTGGACGAGGTTCGCCTCCATAGTGCCCTGGCTGGGCTCCCGGAGGTCAAATGGTACGTCGGTACGGACTACCGCGGCTTTGACATCGGTGATGCGCATAGGTTAATCCTCCGTGATCGCGAATACCTTCCCTCGTAGAGGCGCACGGCCGTGCGCCTCTATGGTGGTGTGCCGCCGGGTCGTAGTTACCGGAGGGCATCTACTTGTCCAGCCAGGCCTCGGCCACGTCGAGCACTCTGGACTGCGCTCGTACCCCTTTCACCTCTTTCCGGTACACGATGTTTGTGGCTGTGTACAGCGTGCCGCCGATAAAGGCATCGTCGTAGATAATCTTCTGGCAGCGCTTGTAGATCTCGTGCCGCTGCTTCTCATCGTAGATGCTGCGGCCCTCCTCCAGGCACTTGTCCAATTCCCGGTTGGAGTAATTCGGCCAATTGGACGGCCGGTCAGTGACCCACATCCGAGAGTAGAGGTCCGGGTCCGGCGAGGCGGTCATGCCGTAAATAGTGCTGTCGAACCCGCCGGCCTTCATATGCTGGCGCCAGGCCAGCAGTTCCATCGAGTTGATCGCGACGCGGAGCTTGATCTTGCTCCACATCGACTGGACCATTTCCGCCAGGCTCTGGTTGAAGCCGCTCGCCTGAATGGACATCGAGAAGTCAAGGCCGTCGGGATAGCCGGCCTCATTCATTAGCTGAGTGGCCTTCTGGAGGTTGAAGTCGTACTTCGGCAATGACTCGTCGTATCCAGGGAACGACGTGTTCCACAACGGATAGTAGTTCGCCGTGCCCGCTCCGAAGCCGAGCGTCTTGGCTATCGCCTCGCGGTCCAGCGCATAGGCGGCCGCCTGCCTGAGCTTGAGATTACCTGCGAATTCGGTCTTCTGCTGGCTGAAAGCGTACGGGTTGAAGTTGGTGCCCCAGGGCATCTCCCAGTACACCATCTCTGGGTTGGACTTCACCGTGGCGATGTCCTTGCCAGCTATCTCGCTAACGATGTGCACGGTACCGGCCTTCACCTCGATCAGGGCCACGGCCCTGTCGGCAATGATTCGGGTGGTGACGCCGTCAACGTAGGGAAGGGGCTGTCCATCGGCACTCTTGCCCCAGTAGCCATCGAACTTCTTCATCGTTATAGAATCGTCTCGCTTCCAATCGACGAACATCATCGGGCCAGTGGCCGATGGCTTGCTGCCGAATGCCTCTTCACCCAGTTTCTCCACCGCGGCCTTGGAGACAATGAGGCTGCCGCTGGAGCCTGTCCCACCCGTCGCCCGCGTCAGGTTCAGGAGCTGGGTGGCAGACGGGGCCTCCAGCTTGAGGAGGAGCGTGTAGGGGTCCGCGATTTCGACGGTGTTGACGACGTCCACCAGATGCTTGCTCATAGACTTGGGATGGTTCTTCATCCGGTCCAGGTTCCACTTCGCCACCTCGACGTTGAAGTCGCTCCCATCGTGGAACTTCACCCCCCGACGTAGCTTCAATTCGATGGTCTTGGGATCGACGATCTTATAGCTCTCGGCCAGTTCTGGTCTTACCTCGTGCTTCCCCGTTTTCAGGTCGACCATATCGTACCGGAGCAGCGCTTCGTACATTGGCGCCTCCGCCAGGGGTGAGCTGTTGGTGGTGAACAGGGGGTCCAGCGTGCTGGGACTGGTGCTGGAGACCACGATGGTGCCGCCGCGCTTGACCTTGGCGGCCGGGGCGGATGTAGGGGCAACGGTCGCTGTGCCCGCAGTAGGCACGGCTGGTGCCTGGGGTGCCGTGGTGGGCGCAGCGGGTGCGGCCGGCTTGGTTGGGACCGCAGTGGGCGCTGCTGGAGCGGCGCATGCTGCTAACAGGCCGATGATGGTAACGATGGCGAACAATCGTGCGAACAGATTCGACATTTCTTCGCTCCTTACTCAGTCCTGAGATGGTTCGCTCGGGTCCCCGAATAGGGAAGTCGGAGAATCGCGACTCGAAAGTGATACCTACTTGTTCGTCTTTATCCCTGTGTCGATGAGAGTGTAGCACAGTGTACGCTCGAAGGGAATAATCAGCTCTCGCCGCCCTGTTCCGGAAAACGGATTTCGAGGACATGCTTTGCGGCTCAAGCATTCTCTTACTGAGTTCATACATCTTTGTTATTGCACTTTAATGCTGAGCAAATATAAGCAATGTACAATTGAACTGTAGACGTTGAATTGCACCAGGACTGCTTCTCTGTTTCATCACCTCCCACAGACAAGGCGGACCCTTGTCCATGCCACCTCCATCCGTTTCTCGACCGTTGCCAGTGCATGGATGTCCCTTGAAGGGCAGAGCACAGCAGTCTCTATGCAATCTCAGCGATCAGGCCAAGCGCGGACAGCCCGGGGAAGCTGATCCTTGCTCGTATTCTGAGGGGCGGCCGGCACGGCGCGGCTGGCCGGCTCCTTCCCCTCGGGGGAGGCGAGACTACCGATAGTCACGGATCTGCCCGGGAAGCAGGCCCGTAGCCCGGCGGGCACGCTGGCTCGATCAGGGCACCTGGCACTCAGAGTCTGATAATCTAGAATGGAGGTGAAGTGAGGATGGCTGAGGAACGAAAAGGCGGAGGCAAAGGCCGCGGCTGGCATGGCGATCCGGAGGGCCATGCCAGGGCAGCTCGCATGAGGGGCGAACGTGCACGCCGGGAGGCTGAGCGCGAGGGCGGAGCCAGAGCCGGCGGCGAGAGAGGCGAGCGTGAAGGCCGGGAGCGCCGCGGCGGCGGGCGCGGGTAGCACTGCCTGGCCAATCGCTAGCGGCCGAGCACCTGCCTAGCAGCGCGGGCAAGGCCCAGCGCACCAGTACCGGACGCAGACAGGGGGTCCTGTGACCCCCTGTCTGCTTTGCGTCCTCTCCTGTTCCCCAGCCCCAGATGTCCCCGTAGGGCGCACGCCCGCCGCAAGCCTGTCTTCGATGCTTGACAATAAATTCGCCATCTAAACTGTAGACAGTTGGCGCGGAGCGTGCTACTCTAGTATCGCGTTCATTGTATGGGCGAATGGGAGAATGGGATGCTAAAGTGGGCAACAAGGCTCTTGGGGGGCGACCCCAATGGGCAGGAAATAGGGAAACTATGGCCGGTGGTGCGCGCCGTCGAAGAGATGGAGCCGGCGACGCAGGCGCTGGCCGACGACCAGTTCCGCGACAAGACCACCGAGCTGCGGGGCCGTTACCTGGCCGGCGAAGAACTGGACGATATGCTGATGGAGGCCTTCGCTCTGGTACGGGAGGCCTCGCGCCGGGCCATCGGCCTGCGCCACTATCCGGTGCAACTGATGGGCGGCATCGTGCTCCACCAGGGAAAGATCTCGGAGATGAAGACGGGCGAGGGCAAGACGCTGGTCGCCACCCTGCCGCTATACCTCAACGCGCTGGCCGGCCAGGGCGCCCATCTGGTCACTGTCAACGACTACCTGGCCAAGCGCGACGCACAGTGGATGGGGCCTATCTATCATATGCTGGGCCTCACCGTGGGCGTTATCCAGCACGAATCGGCCTTCCAGTTCGACCCCAGCTACGCGCCCGCCGACCCGCGCTACCTGCACCTCCGGCCGGTCTCGCGCGCCGAAGCCTACGCTTGCGACATCACCTACGGCACGAACAACGAGTTCGGCTTCGATTACCTGCGAGACAATATGGTGGTCGACCCGGCCCAGTGCGTGCAGCGGGAGATGCACTACGCTATCGTCGACGAGGTGGACAACATCCTGGTCGACGAGGCCCGCACACCGCTCATCATCTCCGGCCAGGGCGACCAGTCTACGGACAAGTACTACCTGTTTGCCCGGATGGTGCCCCGCCTGACCCGCGAGGCCGACTACAAGATCGACGAGAAGACCAAGACGGTCACTCTCACCGAGGAGGGGATCGCCAAGCTGGAGAAGTGGCTTGGCCTGCCTAACCTGTACGACCCCGCCAACTACGAGCTCACCCATTATCTCGAGCAGGCGCTGAAGGCCGAGTTCATCTTTAAGCGAGATCGAGACTACGTCCTCTATAAGGACGGGCAGGTCATAAGCTACCGCGACCGGGAAGCCGAGATCGTCATCGTGGACGAGTTCACCGGCCGGCTGATGCTGGGGCGGCGGTATAGCGAGGGCCTGCATCAGGCCATCGAGGCGAAAGAGGGCGTCCGCATCCGGCGGGAGAGCCAGACCCTGGCCACCATCACTTTCCAGAACTACTTCCGGATGTACGAGAAGCTGGCCGGGATGACGGGCACGGCGTACACGGAGCGGGAAGAGTTCTACAAGATCTACAATCTCGATGTCATCGTGATCCCAACCCACAAGCCGATGATCCGCGCCGATATGCCCGATCTGGTATACAAGTCCGGGTCCGCCAAGTTCAACGCCGTGGTGGAGGAGATCGTGGCGTCGCACGAGAAGGGACGCCCCGTGCTGGTGGGCACCGTCTCCATCGAGCGGTCAGAGCAGTTGAGCGAGATGCTCAAGCGCAAGCACATCCCCCACCAGGTGCTGAATGCCAAGTACCACGAGCGGGAGGCAGCCATCATCGCCCAAGCGGGGCGACCGGGCACCGTGACCATCGCCACAAATATGGCCGGCCGAGGCGTCGACATCTTGCTGGGCGGCAACCCGGCAGGAATGGTGAACGAGTACCTGCAGCGCCAGGGCGCCGACCCATCGACAGCCGCGCCCGAACATGTAGCCGCGGCTCGCCGGGAGGCAGAGCAGCAGTGTGCCATCGACAAGGAGAAGGTCGTAGCGCTGGGCGGGCTGCACATCGTCGGCACGGAGCGGCACGAAGCGCGGCGGATCGATAACCAGTTGCGAGGACGGTCCGGCCGGCAGGGTGATCCCGGCTCGTCGCGGTTCTATGTGGCCCTGGACGATGAGCTGATGCGCCGCTTCGGCGGCAGCAACATCGCCGGGCTAATGGACCGCTTCGGCCTGGAGGACGACGTGCCCATCGAGCACGCGGTGGTGTCCAAAGCCATCGAGAACGCTCAGACCAAGGTGGAAGGATACAACTTCGACATCCGCAAGCACGTCGTCGAGTACGACGATGTGATGAACAAGCAGCGGGAGGTCATCTACGGCGAGCGGGAGAAGATACTGAGCCAGGAGAGCATGAAGGAGCCGGTCCAGAAGATGATCGCCGACGAGCTCACGAGCCTGGTCGATGTCCACCTTCCGGGCCCGCACCGCGACGACTGGGACCTAGAGGCATTCATCGACAGCGTACAGGCCATCCTGCCCGTCGACTTCTCCCAGGAGCAGCTCGAGAAGATGTCGCGCGACGAGATCGAGGAATTCGTCCAGCAGGTGGCGGAGGGGCTCTACGAGCAGCGGGAGCAGGAGCAGGGCGCCGAGGACATGCGGCATCTGGAGCGGCTGGTGATGCTCACCACCATCGACCGGCAATGGGTGGAGCACCTGACGGCCATCGACGACCTGCGTGAAGGCATCGGGCTGCGCGCCTACGGGCAGCGCGATCCGCTGGTGGAGTACAAGAACGAGGCGTACCGGGCCTTCCAGGAGCTGCTGGCCAGCATACAGCGCAGCATCGTGCACACCATCTATCACGTGAACCTCACCCGGGCCCCGGAGCCGGCTCCCCCGCAGAAGGTCTGGGCGAATCGAGCGGCTGACGAAGCACCCGAGCCGGCACGGGTGGGACGCAAGATCGGCCGGAATGACCCATGCCCCTGCGGCAGCGGGAAGAAATACAAGAAGTGCTGCGGGCGATAATCGTCGCCCCGGGCGGAGTGGCGAGGCTTCTCCTGGAAAATGGAGAAGCCTCGCCGCGTTGGTGGCACTCCCCTTTGGGCTGGCCGCATAGACCACGTGCAGCCACATTCCGACTTATGAGAGGAATTGCCATAATCTTTCGGTTATGGAGATTGAGGTGTTTTCGTAGGGGCGCACCCGCGTGTGCGCCCTGGACGGACAGACCGGGCCGACACGTGGATCGGCCCCTGCCCAGGACGGTCAGTCGAAACACCCCGGAAGAATTGCACGGACCTCTTGCAATTTCGTTGACCCCTATGCTAATATTCACCTAGCACTCTCTTTGCCAGAGTGCTAATCCAATGTAAATCGAGGGCGCAGCCCAGAGTGATGAAAGGAGGAGATAGCATAGTGGCAACGACACTGAAACCGTTGGCCGATCGAGTTGTGGTGAAGCCAGCACCGAAGGAGGAAGTCACCAAGAGCGGCATCGTCCTGCCGGATACCGCCAAAGAAAGGCCGCAAGAGGGCACCATCATCGCGGTTGGCCCGGGGCGGCTGGACGACGACGGCAAGCGGATCCTGATGGACGTGAAAGAGGGTGACCGGGTTCTCTTCGCGAAGTATGCTGGCACCGAGATGAAGATCGACGACGAGGACCTGCTCATCCTGAGCGAGAAAGACATCCTGGCTATCGTCACCGGCAAGTAACACGCCGTGGGCGCTGAAGTCGCCCAGGCGACTCGCCTATGGCGAGCGCCGTACCTCAACAAAATGCCCGGCAGGGCGAACACCAGTTTGAAAGCAAGGAGGATAGTTCATGCCCAAACAGCTACGCTTTGAAGAGGATGCCCGCCACTCGCTTAAGCGAGGGATCGACGTCCTCGCCGATGCGGTGAAGACCACCCTTGGCCCCAAGGGGCGCAATGTGGCCCTGGACAAGAAGTTCGGGGCGCCCACCGTCACCCACGACGGTGTCACCGTTGCCAAGGACATCGAGCTGGAAGACCCATTCGAGAATATGGGCGCCCAGCTCCTCAAGGAAGCTGCCACCAAGACCAACGACGTCGTCGGCGACGGTACCACCACTGCCACCGTGCTGGCCCAGGCGATCATCACTGAGGGCCTGAAGAACGTGGCCGCCGGCGCCAACCCAATGCTGCTGAAGCGGGGCATCGAGAAGGGCACCGTGACTGTGGTCGATGAGATCAAGAAGATGTCCCATCCGGTGGAGAAAAAGGAAGAGATCGCCCACGTTGCCTCCATTTCAGCCGCCGACAGCGAGATCGGCTCGCTGATCGCCGAGGTCATGGACAAGGTCGGCAAGGATGGCGTCATCACCGTCGAGGAGTCCAAGGGACTGCGATTCGAGACCGAGTATGTCGAAGGCATGCAGTTCGACCGGGGCTACATCTCGCCATACTTCATCACCAATCCTGACCGGATGGAAGCTGCTCTGGAAGAGCCGTACATCCTGATCACCGACAAGAAGATCTCGGCCATTTCCGACATCCTGCCGGTCCTTGAGAAGGTCCTCCAGGTCACCAAGAACCTGCTGATCATCGCCGAAGACATCGACGGCGAGGCCTTGGCCACCCTGGTCGTGAACAAGCTGCGTGGCACCCTCAATGTCCTGGCGGTGAAGGCGCCGGGCTTTGGCGACCGCCGCAAGGCCATGCTGGAAGATATCGCCATCCTGACGGGCGGCAAGGTCATATCCGAAGAGGCCGGCCGCCGACTGGATGCCGCCACCGTGAGCGACCTCGGCCGCTCCCGCCGCGTCGTCTCCGACAAGGACAATACCACCATCATCGAGGGCCACGGCTCCGACGACGCCATCCAGGCCCGTATCAAGCAGATCAACGTCCAGATCGAGGAGACCACTTCCGACTTCGACCGGGAGAAGCTGCAGGAGCGCAAGGCGAAGCTGGCCGGTGGCGTCGCCGTAATCAAGGTCGGCGCCGGCACCGAAGTCGAGCTCAAGGAAAAGAAGCACCGGGTAGAGGACGCCCTGTCGGCCACCCGGGCTGCCGTGGAAGAGGGCATCGTCCCCGGCGGCGGCGTAGCGCTCTTGAATGCGACCTCTGCCCTGGACAACGTAATCGGCGAGAGCGCCGGCGATGAGGCGACCGGCGTCGTCATCCTCAAGCGGGCCCTGGAAGAGCCTATGCGGATGCTGGCCGAGAACGCCGGCCAGGAGGGCTCCGTGGTAGTCGAGATGGTCCGGCGGACTCAAAAAGAGAAGAGCAACGACCGCATCGGCTACGACGTGCTCAGCAACACCACCGTCGACATGACCTTCGAGGGCATCATCGACCCGGCTAAGGTCACCCGAGCGGCCCTGGAGAACGCGGCGTCCATCGCCTCGATGATCCTGACCACCGCGGCCCTGGTGACCGATATCCCCGAGAAGGAGAAGATGCCCCCGATGCCGCACGGCGGCGACATGGGCTACTAGGCTTTTTCAGGACCGATAACAGGACAAAGGCCCCCGCGAAAGTGGGGGCCTTTAACTCACCCCACTATTGTCTTGACCTATTAGACTCTTGGTCCAAAGGAGGCGAACCTGTGCAGAACCTGGTGACGATCTCGTACAGCTCAACAAACCACTATCTGGTAGGCTGTCGAAGATAACAACACAATTCACCAACTGTAACGATGCGGATACCCCCTACCTCAATGAAGAAACTAACCTGAGCGAAGGGAATATCCCACTTTGGTCTATGAGGAAGGATCAAGCCCGGCGCGGCTGCCGGGCGTCAGCGCGGGCGATGGTCGCCCCGCCGATCAGCACATCGCCATCGTAGAACACTACCGCCTGGCCAGGGGTGACAGCGCGCTGCGCGCGGCGGAACCGTAGCTCCACTGTGTCATCGCCCAGGGGGATGACCACGGCCTCTGCCTCGGGGCTGCGGTAGCGCACCTTCGCCATCACCTCGACGGGCTCCCTCAACGCCTCGATGGCCACCAGATTGAGGTGGTCGGCCACCAGTGTGTCGCTCCAGAGGTCTTTCTCTGGGCCTACCACGATAGTGTTTGTCTCCGGCTCGATAGCCACCACGTACAGCGGATGCGGCGCCGCAATGCCCAGGCCGCGCCGCTGGCCGATGGTATAGAAGGCGATGCCCCGATGCTGTCCGAGCACGTTGCCGGAAAGGTCGACGATGGGGCCGGGCGTGGCCACATCGCGGTAGTAGGTCTCGAGGAAGGTCCGGTAATCTCCCTCCTGCACGAAGCAGATCTCCTGGCTCTCCGGCCGCTCGGCCACGGGCAATTTCAGGCTACGCGCCACCTGGCGCGTCCGGCCCTTGGTGTATTCGCCGAGGGGCATCAGCGTGTGGGCGAGCTGCTCCTGGGTGAGAGAGTACAGCATATAGGTCTGGTCCTTGTCCCGGTCGACACCCTTACGCAGCATATAGCGGCCCTCCTGGCTGGACAGCCGGGCATAATGGCCGGTGGCGACGTAGGCCGCGCCCAAGCCTCTGGCCCGCCACAGGAGCGCGCCGAACTTGATATGCTCGTTGCAGCGGATGCACGGGTTGGGGGTGCGGCCACGGCAGTACTCGGAGACAAAGTCGGCGATGACCATCTCGGCGAAGACCTCGCGGAAATTGAGCACGTAGTGCGGGATGCCGAGGCGCTCGGCCACCCGCCGGGCGTCGTCTACGGCCGCCAGCGAGCAGCACGCGTCGATGCGCTCTATCGCCTCGGGCGACTGAGGCCATACGTTGAGGGTGATGCCGATGACCTCGTGCCCCTGCTGCACCAGTAAAGCGGCAGCTACCGAGCTGTCCACGCCGCCGCTCATCGCGGCAACTACCCGCTGGGGCACCGCGCTCGCATCATCGCCGTCGCCAGGCCGCGGCTTCATCCGCACGACCCCTTTTGTATCGCCTTGACGCGCTCGCCGGCTGGCTGCCCAGAGCCGCCCTAGCCGTGGCGCAGGTCCCAGTTGTAGGGTATCTCGGGCGAGTTGTATGGCACGCGGTACTCATCCGGGTCCTCGCGCTGGTACACCTCGGTGGGGAAGTTGAGCAACAGAGAAGGCTCCACGCCGATAGTCTTGTAGCCGTGCATAACGCCCACCGGGATGCGGAGCAGCGCGTTATGTCTCTCGCCCAGGAATATCTCGTTGACCTCGCCCCTGGTCGGCGAATCTTCGCGGGAGTCGTAGAGGACAACCTTCACCATTCCTTTGACCACGGCGAACAAATCGTTCTGCTTCTTATGGTAATGCCAGGCCCGGATGACGCCGGGATAGTTCAGCGATACGTAGACCTGTCCAAAGCGCTCGAAGATCTCGTCGTCCGAGCGCAGTATCTCCATAAGGAAGCCGCGCTCATCGGCGTTGGGCTTGAGATCCTTGAGCTTGACACCGTCGATCATAAACGAGGCAATCCTCCCTTCGTCACAGTCAGCATCGGTCAGCATTTTGCGCTGCTAGGCAGAAGGATTATAGCACGGATCAGAAGTGTCAAGCGTTGAGTCGTCGGACTCCGACCCTCACCCTAACCCTCTCCCAGAGGTCGCCAGAGGCGACGCTAGTCGCCCGGACCTCGCCACGGCGAGTCGCTCGCCAAGATGCCTGCGGCACTCTCGCCGTGGCGAGGAGTCGCCTCGGACACCAACTGGTCACAGAGGACGGAGTGTCGCCTGCGGCGACCGCCTTTGGCGGGCCGTGGCGAGGAGAGGGAATAATTGCCTCTTTCGCCCTTTGGAACGGGCAAGATTACCCCCTTCTCCCTTTGGGAGAAGTCGCCAGAGGCGACTCGCCTGTCGCCAGAGGCGACTCGCCTGGACGAGGGCGAGGGATGGGGATGAGGGTTAGACAACTACCAGTGTGCAGCCGGCACTACACCGCCACCTCGACGGTGACGGTCGTGCCCTGGCCAGGCTGCGATTCCACGACGGCCGTGCCGCCCAGCAACTGGGCGCGCTCGTTCATCCCGATGAGGCCCAGCTTGCCGGTGCTCACCAGATCGCCCATCACCACCTTCTGGGGATCGAAGCCCCGGCCATTGTCGCGCACCATCATCCGGACCCGGCTTTCGCCGAACTCGACAGTCATCTCGACGCGGGTGGCGCCAGAATGCTTGCGGACGTTGCTCAGGGCCTCCTGGATGATGCGGAAGAGGACCAGCTCGGTTTCCGGCGGCAGGCGGCGCGGCTCGTTCACCACCTTCAGGTCTGCCTCGATGCCGCTCTGCCGGCTCAAGTCGGTGGTCAGCCACTCCAGGGCCGGCAACAGCCCCAGGTCGTCCAGGATCGATGGCCGGAGGTCGCGGCTGAACCGCCGCACTCCGTCGAGGATCTTGTCGGTCATCGTCCGCAGCTCTTCCAGCCGCTTCATCGTCTCCGTCGAGAGCTGGCCGTCGGACCAGACCGTGTCGTCGATCCGGCGGGAGAGGGCGACCAGCTCCTGGGCGGTATCGTCGTGCAGCTCGCGGGCCACCCGCTTGCGTTCTTCCTCCTGGGCCTGGGTCACCTGCCGGGCGTAGAAGCGCATCGTCTCCTGTAGCTGGCGCTGCTGGGTCACGTCGCGGGCGATGTACTGGAAGCCGACCGGCTGGTCCCCCTGGCTCAAGGCGCTGGCGGTCGCCTCGATGGGGACTTCCTTGCCGTCGGCGCGCACCAGCGTGAGCTCGAGCGGCTGATGGAAGGGCTCCCCCGCCTGAAGCTTGGCCTGCACATTCGCCAACGCCTCGACGCTTTCGCGCGTCAGGAAATCGGCCATCTGAGCCCCCACCAGCTCCTGTCGACGCCGGCCGGTCAGGCTAGCCGCAGCTTCGTTGGCGTTGGTAATCCTTCCGCCCTGGTCTCGCACGAAGATAGCGTCGTTAGCATTCTCGAAGAGCAAGCGCAGGCTTTCCTCGGAGGCCTGCAGTTGCTCGGCGATCGCCCGTTGCTCCTGGTAAAGGCGGGCATTCTCGACTGCCACGCCGATCTGGTTGCCGATGGCCGAGAGCAGGTCCATCTCGCTCTGAGCAAGCTGCCGCACGCCGCGCGAGGCCACCCCGAGCGTGCCGAGGACGAAGCCCTTCGACTGCAAAGGAACCACCAGTTGGGTGTGCAGGCGCTCCTCCCGCACCACCGCGCGGGTCAGGCGGGGATCGTCGGATACGTTGTTGACCAGGAGAGGCTGCCCGGATTCGGCCACCCGCCCGTTGAAGCCTTCCCCTAAGGCGATGCGGTCCATGCCGGCCACCACGCGCGGCACCAGGCCGCGGGTCACGGCCAGGTCCAGGACGCCCGCTCGCCGGTCCAGCAGGTATATCCACCCAACATCCAGGTCCATCACTTCCAGGATCTTGTCCATGACGTTGTTCAGGATATACGTCAGCTCCAGAGACTGGGTGGAAATCTCGGAGATGGAGTTCAAGGCGGCCAGATGGCTCTGGTTCTCCCGCAACTGCTGCACAAGGTACTGATATCTCTCCTGCGCCGCCTCCAGCTTGACGTGAGCCTGCTGGTGGTGCGTCTTCTCCCGTTCCTGGGCCTCGAACCAAATGCCGATCAGCCCGCCCACCAGAATGACCGCCGTCACTTCCATCGCGGCGTCGGCGCGCGCCGGCGATATCAGCACGCCGGGCACCATTATGAGGATGGAAGCGATGGATGCGGAGATGCCGCCGGCCCGGCCGAAGGCGAAGCCGGCGTAAGCGATGGGAAGCAGGAACAGGATGCGGCTGGTGGTGTGGCGGGTGAAGTTGAATGGCATTCCCACCAGGGGGCTGAGACCCGGCAGCAGATACCCGTACTGGGTGATGGCGCAGAACAGGAGCATGCCTATCACGAGCCACACATGCGGGCTGCGCAGACTGAATGAATGACCGGCCCTCGTCTGGGCCGGGGAATCTATCGGAGGGTCTTCATGCAGATGAAATGACTTCTCCATCGCCGCTCGCTCGACGCCGATGCGCGGCTCGCCTAGGCCACGTCGTCCAGCGTGAGCCATCCCTCCTTCAGGCCATAGATGACCGCTTCCGTGCGGGAGCCGACCCCCATCTTATTGAAGATGTTGCCCAGGTGGGCCTGCACGGTCCGCACGCTCAGCACCAATTCGCGGGCGATGTCTTTGTTGCTGAGCCCACGCGCCGCCAGCCGCAGCACCTCCATCTCGCGGTCGCTCAATTGCTCGGGGGTAGTCGCCAGCTTCGCCTTCCCTTTGGCGGTGGCGAAGCGATCAAGCACCTTGCGCGCGACGCGCGGGTGCAGCACGGATTCCCCTCCATGCACGGCGCGCACGGCGTCGATAAGCTCGCGGCCGTGGACGTTCTTCAGCAGGTAGCCGGCCGCGCCCGCCTCCAGCAGGGCAAAGATGTACTGGTCGTCGTCGTATGCCGTGAGGATGAGGACGGCCGTGGCCGGATTGTCCGTCTTGATATGCTTGGTGGCTTCGATCCCATTCATATTCGGCATAGCAATGTCGATGATGGCCACATCGGGACGGACCCTCTTCGCCAGCTCCACTGCCTCCAGCCCATCGGCCGCCTCGCCGGCCACCTCCAGGTCGGGTTCCCGCTCCAGGAGCTGGCGGGTGCCCTCCCGCACAACGGCGTGATCGTCGGCCAGCAGCACCCGAATCTTACTCATACGCTCTTCCTCTGCGCCTTTCCACCAACAGACGGCTCTACATAAAGTCTATATCGCAAATGCAGTATTATTGTATTCCCAAGCTTGACCGGAATCAAGCTTGCTGACATTACCTACTATACCTCACAACTGACTTCTGTCAAGTACTCGGTTCTTCCTTCTGCCATCTTGGAGGGGCGTCCCGACCGGTGTATAATCGCCGAAACTGAGATGAGGGAGAATAGCGGTGATCGAGTATGAGCCACTACCCGGCGCGGCCGTTGCCGACATAGATACGCCAGCACTGCTGTTGGACCTGGGCGCCCTGGAAGGCAACCTGGACAAGATGGCAGCCTTCTTCGCCGTGGGCCCGACCAAGCTGCGACCGCACTTCAAGACGGTCAAGTCTCCGGCTATTGCCCGCATGCAACTGGCGCGCGGCGCCATCGGCATCACGTGCGCCAAAGTGGGCGAGGCCGAGGCCCTGGTAGCGGGCGGCATCCGGGATATCCTTATCGCCAACCAGGTGGTGGGCAAGGCCAAGATCGCCCGCCTCATGAGCCTGGCCAGGCAGGCCAACATGATTGTGGCCGTGGACAATCCCGGCAACATCGCCGAGCTATCCGCCGCAGCCCGGGCGGCTGGCACCATGCTGGGCGTGCTGGTGGAGGTCAACGTGGGCACCAACCGTTGCGGGGTGGCTCCCGGCGAGCCAGCCATCGGGCTCTGTCGCCAGGTGGCTGCCGCCAGTGGCCTGCGCTTCGACGGACTGATGGGCTACGAGGGCTTCGCCGTGCACATCGCGGACCGGGCCGAGCGGGAGCGGGCCGGCCAGGGCGCAATGAAGAAGATGCTGGATACCAAGGCGATGGTGGAGGCGGACGGGCTGCCGGTGAAGATCGTCAGCGGCGTCGGCACGGGCACTTACGATATCAGCGGGCAGGTGGCCGGGGTCACCGAGGTGCAGGCCGGCTCGTACGCGACGATGGACACGAAGTACAAGACGATCAACCCTGAGTTCGACTATGCTCTGACCGTGCTCTGCACCGTGATCAGCCGCCCGACCCCTCAGACCGCTATCACCGACACCGGCATGAAGGCCGTCACCTATGAATTCGGCTATCCGGAGGTGAAAGGCATTCCGGGGGCCAGGCTGGTGAGCCTCTCCGAAGAGCACGGCAAGATCGAGCTGGCAATCCCCAGCAACAGTCCGAAGGTAGGCGACAAGATCGAGATCATTCCCAGCCACGGGTGCACCACCATCAACCTGCACGACCGGTACTATGCGATGCGCAAGGGCCGGCTGGAGGCGATCTGGGAGATTACGGGAAGGGGCCGGTTCCGGTAGAATGACCTTAACCCCTTTCCCTCGCCAAGGGCGAGTCGCGCCCAAAGGGAAGGGAACGTGACCCGGCAGTCTACGTCCCCTCTCCCAGAGGGAGAAGGGCAGCCGTTCCCTCTCCCCCTGGGAGAGGTCGCCAAAGAGGCTGTGATTTAATTGGTTTTGGGCCGCTGAAAACGGCTGCGCCCCAAAGCATGCTTCGCTAGCATGCTTCGCTGTGCGAGCCAGTTTGTCGGCCGCAAATCGAAAAAATCACAAGCTCAAAGGCGACTCGTCTGCCAGAGGTCGCCAGAGGCGACGCTAGTCGCCCGGACCTCGCCACGGCGAGGCCAGGGTGGGGGCCAGGTGCTTTTCGCCTTCGGCGAGGCTATGGTGAGGAAAAGCAGGACAGGGGACAATGACAAAGCGAAAGAAGGGACTATGGCGGAACGACTGCGCGTACTGATCACCGATCCGGTATGGACCAGCATCGATATCGAGCGGCGTATCCTGGAACCGCTGGGCGCTGAGGTGGTAATGGCGCCGGCGCGGGACGCGGCGACGCTGGCCGGCATCATCGGCGACTACGACGGCGTGCTCACCAATTTCGGCGAGCTCACCCGGCCGGTGCTCCAGGCGGCGCGCCGGTGCAAGATCGTGGCCCGCTACGGCATCGGCTACGATAACGTCGACGTGCGCACGGCCACTGAAGAGGGCATCCTCGTCACCAATGTGACCGGCTACTGCCCCGACGAACTGGCCGAGCACGCCATCGGCCTGCTGTTCGCCTGCGCGCGCAAGATTGCGCTGCTCAACCGGAACATCAAGCGCGGCGAGTGGGACCGCACCAAGGCGATACCGGTCCACAACATCCACGGCCGGACCCTGGGGCTTATCGGCTACGGGAGCAGCGCGCGGGCCCTGGCCTGGCGTGCCCGCGGCCTGGGAATGAGGCTGCTCGTCTACACTCGCCATCCCGACCTCGATGAGCTGGCGAAATGGGAGGCGCGCGCCGTCGACCTGCCGACCCTGCTGGCCGAGTCGGACTTCGTATCGTTGCACGTGCCGCTGGCCGCCGGGACCAACCATCTCATCGGCGAGGCGCAGCTACGCCAGATGAAACCGGGAGCGTTCCTTATCAATGTAGCCCGCGGGCCACTGGTGGATGAGCGGGCACTGTACAAGGCCCTCACTCAAGGATGGATCGCCGGCGCCGGTGTGGACGTCATGGAGAAGGAGCCGCCCGACCCGGATAACCCACTGTTGCCCCTGGACAACTTCGTGGTCACCTCCCACGCGGCGTTCTACTCCGAGGAGTCGGTTGCCCGGCTGCAGGAGCTGGCGACGCAGCAGGTAGCGATGGTGTTGCGCGGCGAGCGGCCTACCTTCGCCGTGAACCCGGAGGTGCTGTCGGGGCCGCGCTGGCGCGCCGCCGTAGGGGCACGCGAGGAAAGGGGATAAGAGCTGGGGAAGGCGGCGACGCGCCGGACAACAGCCGTCTTCGCCTACCGGGGTATGGCGATCTTCTGCCCAATTTCGATGGCGTCCGGCAGCTCCAGCTTGTTCGCCTTGAGCAGAGCTTCCAGCGTCATACCGAACCTGGCGGCGATGTCTTTAAGCGTATCCCCCGGCTCTATGGTATAGGTGGTCGCCTGCGCCGCTGCCGCGGGTGCCTCCGGGGCAGGCCCGGCGTCGGCAGTCGGGGCGGGTATGTCTATTCTCCGTCCAACCTGGATGCTATCGGGATCGTCGATCCCATTGGCCCGGGCAACAGCTTCCACCGACACGCCGAACTTCGCCGCGACGCTGCGCAGGGTATCGCCCTCCTCAAGGGTATAGGTGGTGGGGTCCTGGACCCGCCCGGCCGCCGTGGGGGCAGCGGATGCGACGGCGGGTGAGGGTGTAGCCGGCAGCCCGGCGGTCCCGGTGATGACGATTTGCTGGCCCACAAACAGCAAATCGGGGTTGGCTATGTTGTTGGCTTTGATCAGGTCCTCGATGGCCACGCCGAACTTAGCGGCGATGCCGCGCAGGGTATCGCCCTCCTCAAGGGTGTACACGGTGGGCGTATAGACGGATGGGGCAGTTGGCAGGGCCACAGCAGTGGGAGAGGGGACGGTTGAAGGGGCCGAAGTCACCGCCGGTGAAGACGAAGTCACTGCCGGCCGGGGAGATTGGGTAGGAGGCGGCGGAAGCGAGGGCGATGGACTGCCGAAGCAGCTCACGGCCAGGCCAAGGCAGAGGGCGCCGGCGCAGGCCAGCATGCTAACCCTCCAGGTCTGGCTTCCTTTCAACAACACGAGGCAACGCCCAAGCTTGTCTGGCAAACTCCGGCCCTTGCCCGTGCCCACAGCAATTACCTCCGTGCTTCCGGGCGACCGTGATGTCGCCCGCCGTTGACAAAGCGGCCTCAAGCAAGCTGACGGATACCATCCCCTGAATCGCTGCGTCCGTTGCCAAAGTACAAGGAGTGGAAGCCAAGCGTGGAGTGGTCGGGGAAGTGGGATTCGAACCCACGGCCTCAGCGTCCCAAACGCTGCGCGCTAACCAAGCTGCGCTACTCCCCGTGATCGAGAGCGTACTGCTCGTATATCATTAACAGTGTAGCCGATGGATATCCCAGCGTCAAGACAAATGTGGCCCGATTGCTTCCAGCTTTTGGTATACTTGGCTCAATGAGCGAAATGTCCACCATTATGCAGTTAGGCCAGCTCAAGGTGTCCGATGGGGCACGGCGGCCGCCCGCGGGGAATGTCCACATAATCGAGCCCCGTCGGGGACCGGCCCGCGGCATGCTGTACCTGCTCCTGGATGGAGCGGAGCCCGATATGCTGGCCGAGGTCGCCCGGCGGATGAGGGAGGGCTATCGCCGCGGCGGCTCACACGCCCTCACCGCCAGCTTGATCCGGGCACTGCAGGAAGGTCTCGCTCCACCTGGGGCGCGGCCGCGCGATTTCGACGGCTCGGCAATCGACGTCATCGCCGCCGCCCACCGGGGAGAGCACCTCTACTTCGCCCGCGTCGGCGCTGCGGGAGCGTACATCTTCCGCGGCGGGCAGGAGGAGCGGGTGGAGACCCACCCGGTGGACGGCTTCGAGGACGGGCGACCCATCGAGCTCGGCCACTATGAGGTCGAGCCGGGCGATTATGTCCTCCTGGTAGGGCCCGGCTGCGATGAGGCGCTGGCACCCCAGCTCTCGCCCTTCCTCGGCGAGGACGCCGGCGGGGACGGCGAGCCACAGGAAATCCTGGAAGGGTTCCACAGTAGCTGCCGCGATATCTTTCCCGAATCGTTCTCCCTGGCGTTGCTGGCGGTGCAGGAGGGCGACGTCGAGGAGGAAGAGCCCCCTCCACCGCCGCCTCGCCGCGGCCGGCGCGCCGCCCGGCCCGTCGGCCGGTCACGGTCCGTCGACTACGGCCCTGACGATGACGATGGCGAGCGCGCGGGGGCTGCCTCACCGCGAAGGGCCGCTGCCCTGCTGCGAAAGCTCCGTGCCTCCCGCATCTACATGGCATTGTCGCTTGCCGGAGTTGCGGCGATCCTGATACTGATCCTGGTGGCTACGCTGGGAAACTACCCGCTTGGTAGCTCGGTATCCACATTGCTGGCGCAGGCGGAGCAGCGCG
>JAMCTB010000202.1 GCA_023380955.1 Chloroflexota bacterium
ATCCAGGCAGCGCTCAAGAGCATCCAGCGCCAGTATCCCGAGCTGAGCTTCGGTATAGTCTTCGACCAGTCCACGTTCACTCGCGAGTCCATCAGCGACGTGCAGCTCTCGCTGCTGATGGGCGGCATCCTGGCCGCCATGGTCGTCTTCCTCTTCTTCCGCGACCTGCGCAACACCCTCGTAACGGTGGCGGGGTTGCCGGTGGTGGTGCTGGGAACCTTCATCGCGCTGAACGCCCTCGGCATCTCACTCAACATGATCTCCATGATGGCTCTGTCGCTCTCGGTGGGGCTGCTGATCGACGATGCCATAGTGGTCAGGGAGAACATCTTCCGTCACGTGGAGATGGGGGATGACCCCAGGGTGGCGGCTGGAAGGGGTGCGGCGGAGATCGCCATGGCGGTGCTTGCCGTCACCTCCACTATCATCGCGGTGTTTCTGCCGATCGCTTTCACCGGCGGGATGATAGGTATGTTCCTTCGGGATTTTGGGCTCACGATAAGCGTGGCGGTGCTGATCTCGCTGGCCGAGGCATTCACCCTGGCCCCGATGCTGTCGGCATACTTCTTCCACCGGGTCGATCCGGCTCAGGAGGAGAGACGCAGGAACGGGAGGTTCGCCAGGGGCTTCGAGGCCTTGAACCGAGGATACGGAAGACTGCTCGGCTGGGCCCTCAGCCATCGACGAATCGTGGTCGCCTTCGGTGTGGGATGCCTGGTGGCGAGTCTGGGCCTGATACCGCTGACCAACCAGTCTTTCCAGTCCACGGCGGATCAGGGGGAGTTCGCAGTAATGATGGAGCTAAAACCCGGCTCCAGCCTGCAGGAGGCGGATGCGGCCGCTCGAACAGCGGAGCGGCTGTTGAGGGAAGAACCGAGCGTGGCAGAGACATTCGCCAACGTGGGTTCCAACGGGGGCGCGGCCAACACCGCGTCCGTCGGGGTCAAGCTGAAAACCAGGGGACACACCAACGAGGTGGTGAACCGTGTCCGCTCCTCCCTTAGCGCGGCTCTACCAGGTGTGAAACTCTCCTACAATACCCAGTCGGCGGCCGCGGGCGCGCTGGGGGCCGTAGCGGCCAGTCACATGGCTAGCCTGCCGATACAGTATAAGATCCAGGGCCCCGACTTCAACAAGCTGGATCAGGTCTCGCAGGAGGTAGCGGCGAGACTGGCAAGTGTGCCCGGCGTAGTTGATGTCGATCGGTCCTCCAAGGAGGGAGGGCCGCAGCAATCCATCGTGCTCGACCGCGCCCGGGCGACCGACCTGGGGGTTTCCGCGAACCAGGTGGCATCTACTCTTCGAACGATGGTGAACGGAGACAAGGCTGGGACCTTCCAGACCGCGGACAGGGATGTTGACATAGTGGTTCGGCTCACGGAGGCGGATCGAGACAACCTGAACAAGATCCTGCAGCTTCCCATCGCTACCAGCGGTGGCAGGCAGATCCCCCTCTCGGCTGTGGCCGGAATGCTCCCGTCGACAGAGCCCGCCAAGATCGATCGCGAGAACCGCCAGCGCCTGGTTTTGGTAGCGGCCAACACCGACGGCGCCGACGCCGGGCCGGCCCTGGCTAAGGCGAAAGCCGCGGTGGCCTCGATCGTGTTGCCGGACGGCGTGGTGATCAAGGAGGGGGGCGACGCCGCGCAGATGGCGGAGTCATTTGGATCGCTCGGCATGGCCATGGCCCTCTCCATAGCATTCATGTACATGATCCTGGCATCCCAGTTCGGGAGCTTCGTGCACCCCTTCACCATCATGCTCGCGCTTCCGTTCTCTATCATCGGGGCGCTGCTGGCTCTGATACTGGCGCACTTCAGCCTCGACTCCCTGGCGATGATCGGGATGATCCTGCTGATGGGGCTGGTGACCAAGAACTCGATCCTGCTCGTCGAGTTCACCAATCAGTTGAGGCGCCGGGGCCTCAGCACGCGGGACGCGATCCTGCAGGCGGGACCCATACGGCTGCGACCCATCATGATGACCACCCTCTCGATGATCTGCGGCATGCTCCCGGTGGCCGTTGGTTTCGGGGCTGGATCGGAATATCGCCAGCCCATGGGCGTCAGCGTGATAGGAGGGGTCATCACGTCGACGGTCCTGACGCTGGTTGCCGTGCCTGTCGCCTACTCGCTCATAGACGACGCCGGCAAATGGATCGTGCGCAGGTTCCGGGGGAAGCCGGCCGGCTCAGAACAGCAGCTATCGCCGATTGCCAGCCGACTACCGCCGTCCAGGGTCGAGACCACCTGAACGAAAACTACGGTGAGGTATGCAGTAGGGAGCCGGCTGGCAGGAAGAAGTGGATCGTCATGCCCGCTTTCGCGGGCATCCACTGGCTGCACAGGCGCCTGGATTCCCGCGTACGCGGGAATGACGGTTCACGTAGGCCCGCGGGCTTCCCCTAAGAGATCATGCCGATCCCATCTTGGCCTTGGTATTTGTTACGCCAGGGGATCGACAGCGTCCGTAGCAATAGCCTGGGAAGAGCCGTTCTTCTTTCTGTGCTTCTTTCCCAGGGGACAGACTGCCTGGCAGAGAGCACACTGGCAGTAGTCCATGTATGTATTGCACGCTGCCCGATCGATGCTGGGCCGGCTGGTTTGCTCGTCGAAGCTAAGCGCCCCCACCGGGCAGGAATCGATACAGAGGTGGCAGCTGCCGCAGATCTCGCCGGGGTTCCCCACGGCGGCGGCGCGTGTGCGCTCCAGCTCGGCATCGGTGACCACACACACGAACCGAACTCGAGGTCCGTACTCCGGACTTATAACGAGGCTGTTCTTGCCGATCACGCCGAGGCCGGCTGCGGCAGCTATGGGTTTGAAGGCGAAGGGGGTGTCCCAGATACCTTTGCCCTGACTCAGCAAGGCTGTCTGCAATGGGGTTGCTCTCTCTTCGCTGTCGGCGTCCAGATGGCGGACCCGCCCGGCAGAAGGGCCGTCCACCGGAAACGCGGCGTAGCCCTCGTCTTCAAGGAAGCGCGCCGTTCTGATGGCAAGATGGTCGAGCTGCGGGTAGTTGTAGGAAGCGAGGTAGTTGCGCAACACGTCTGAGAAAAAGTCTTTCTTGCCCTGCAGGCGGTCCCAGATAGCATCCACCATCTTGAGGGCGATCACCACCACGCTCCTGGCGCCCGGCACCAGTTCTTCTGGGCGGTAGCCTCGTGTAACACCTTCCAACTCCACTACTGGAACGGCGGCAACCAGGTCGGCGCCGATGGAGCCGGTCCATTCGACAACACGTTGCGTAAGGCTCATAGCAGCTCCCCCTTCAGCGACTAAGCACCTGCACCAGCCTCGGCATTGCCCCCCGGCCGGATGTTCATCAACCTCTTGTCGGCCTCGGTGAGCACGACTTCAGCCTCTCCAACGGGTCTCTCCTCTAATTCGCCACCATTCGAATACCATCCATACTTCAGCGCGGTGTCGAAGCACTCAACGATATTTTCTGGTGGCACGTCCCGCTGAATATTGTGCACGGTGGCAAACACAAAGCCGCCCCCGGGTTTCAAGTCCGAAATTCGGCGCCGCACCTCCTGACGCACATCCTCAGGAGTCCCGAATGGCAACACTCGCTGCGTGTCGACACCTCCTCCCCAAAAGGTGATCTTGTCCCCGAACTCGGCTTTCAGTCGCGCCGTGTCAGCCACGCTCGGACAGGAGACCTGCACGGGATTCCAGGCGTCGTAGCCTGCGTCGATAAAATCGGGCAGGAATATGCCTTCATCCCCGCAGGCATGGTTGAGAAGCTTGACGTGAGGAGCCTTACCCCTAATGAAAGCAGCAATGCGCTGGTGGGCAGGCTTGAACAACTCCCGGTACACGGAGGGCCGCATCGAGGGGCCGTCCTGGAACGCAAGGTCGTCCGAAACGATCGCTACCTGGATGTACTTGCCCACGGCGTTCAGGATCCCATCCCACTGCTTTGTGTGATAGTCCTCCAGACGCTCCACGAGCGCTTGGACGAACTTCGGCCGGCTGGCTATATTGTAGAAGTGATCCTCCCAGCCACACAGAAAGGCCGACAGAGCCACCACCCCGCTGCTCCACTGCGAATTCATCACCAGGCAGTAGTCGGAGTTCTCGTATACCTCCCGAGCTTCGTCAGCCAGCCCCGCCACCCGACCCGGATCATAAGGATCAGGCCAGGGAAATTTGTCCAAATCCTCCAGTTCCGCACCCTTCAGCGGGTTCCCTACCACGTCGTGGTAGTAGCCCTGGGGAGGTCTCTCCCAGCGAACACCCCAATCGTCGACGAACCATGATCGCCCATTGATCTCTCGATGAACCTGGATTTTGTGACTCTCGGGGCCTCGCGGCCACAGGCCCCAGCAATCCACATCAAAGCGCTTCATGATGCGCAGATCAGGGCGCACGCTCATGGAGACGAGAGAATTTATGACCGGTTCGCCGCCTTCGAAGCCCAGGTACTTCTTGAGCCTTTCGTGGGCGTCGACGTGCATACTCGTAAAGTTCGACATGCCGCCGATATCTATGGGTATTCGATCTCCCTCTTGATGGTCAAGAGCCCGGAGAACGCGTTCGCGATGAGACAACTTAGCTCGGCCCATAAGGGCTATCTCCTCAATCAGAGCTTTCCGGTAGTCTGGGCTAAGGACAATCCAGAGTCCCAGATCTTGTAAGCTTTGGCGAAGCGCACATCACAGGACGTCATCCCAGAATGTGTCCGGCATCGGCGTGCCGTAACCAAACGCGTTGTCGGCGCCCACTATGAGGGGATCAAGGGCCGGGAATCGGGCAATCGCGGCCTTGACGACTTGGTGCGACCAGTGGGAACCCTTGTTGAAGGGGCAAGACGCCAGGCAAATGCCACAGTTGGTGCCGACGTGGTTCCAGTACTTGTAGCACTTACCGTGGTTGAGCTGCCACTGTTTGACCCCGGCACCGCTGAAGTCGCCGGCAGGTTCAAATGAGCGAAACCCCCTTGGGATCGCCTGCGATGGGCAAGCCTCTGCACACTTCCCACAAGAGTCGCAGAAGGTCGTGGCGCCGGTCTCGATCGGAACATCTGGCTCTAACGGCAGGTCGGTAATCACCTTGCAGATTCGGCAAACCGGCCCCCAGACCGGATGGATCAGCTTGGCGTTGCGCCCCAGTTCGCCCAGGCCCGCGTCAATTGCCAGCGGGATGTTGAGGGCGGTGCAGTTGGATGAGGGAATCGCGTGGTAGCCCAGGCCACGAATGAACTCCGCGACGCTTGCGACGAACCGGCTTATAGAGGAGTAGGTCGCCATCGTTGCCGCCAGCTCTGCAAGGGTCGGCGCGCTGCGAACGCCCTCCCTCAGCATCGGCAGCACGAAAACCGCGACATATTTCATGCCCGTTGGGATCACCTGGGTGCGATCCTCAAGTTGCGCTGGCTCATCGACGTGCTCGTAGCCGCCCTCGTCTGAGAACCTAATGGGATAGCTTTGCCCGGTCTCCGGGTCGAACCAATCGGCGTAAACCCATCGCCGATCCAGAAGCGCGATGCCTACGTCACCTGCCCCGTAGATGCGGCCGATCTTCTTGACTACGCGCGCGTTTGTTGCCGGATCGCCCGACCACCTCCCTACGCCTGCCGGAATTCGCGGTCCGATTGGCTTCCACGAGGTCGGGCCATGGTTTGGGACGTTAATGCCGAAGTTAGTCATCGCTTGATTGGCCATGGACGCATTGTTGAAGGCCCAGTCGAGGACGCCAAAGCCACCTTTCTGAGCCTGAACATGCTTGGCTCGAACCGCATCCATGTTGCTCTCAGGAGGATAGATTTCCGGTTGCCAGAGGCCGCGCCTGGTCATGTTCATCTTCTGATTAAAGCGCTGGTAATCCGGCTGAACCTCGTATCGCTCTGCCGCGGTGCGATCGGTATGCTTCATCCCGGCCACCGTTGCCGCGAGCGTTCCCCGATACGTAGAACGGGCCGAACGACAGGACAGGCTATCGAACAGGGCGGAAAGAGATAGTTCTCGCGTAGGCTTCTTCATAGTAGCCTCGCCCACCTGTCGCCCATCACGAAGGCGGCCGAGGCTCAGCCGCCCACGCCCTTCTCCTCCGCGCCCAGCGCTCGCGCAGCCGCGGTGTCTCGGTCACCAACTCGATGGCGATGACGACGAGCAGAATGGCGCCTGTCGCCAGGCTCTCCACGAAGTAGGGCGCGCCCTGAAGATTGATGTAGCTGCCGATGAACCGCAGGATGAAGACGCCCACCGCGATGCCGATGGCGCTCCCCTTGCCGCCCTCGATACGCACGCCCCCGACTAGCGCCGCCGTGGCCGCGGGCAGGGTAAGGTCGGCAAGCCCGAACGGCGTCGCGCTTCCTGATTTGAGAGATACCAGTGCTCCGGCCAGTCCCGCAAGGGAACCGGACAACCCGAAAACGATGACGAGTGTGCGGGTCAGAGGTATGCCGGCTGCGACGGCCTCCAGTCGGCCACCGCCGATGGCGTAGATGTCACGTCCCACACTCGAATAGGTCATGAAGATCCAGAGCGCCGTGAACAGTGCAATCGTTATCAGGCTGAAGGGCGAGAACAGAAACAGCTGGTGCTTCACCACGTCAGCGATATCGAGATCACGCAGGACGACGGTATTCTGGTTGCAGACAATGTAGGCGAGCCCCCGTAGCGCCATCATCGATCCTACAGTGAATACGAGCGAGTTGATCTTGAGGAGCCCGATGGCTAATCCCTGCAACCCGCCCAGGATCATGGCAACGACGACCGCGATCAGCACCGCCGGAATCGGCCCGATCGAGTTGCTCAGCATTACAGCTATGATTCCAGCTAGCCCGGCCATCGAACCGACGGATAGATCCAGCTCGCCAGCGATCATGGAAATCCCTATCGCGAGAGCGGCGAGGCCGGAGAAGGCGAAGCCTTCGAATAGCGTGTACACGTTCGCAGGAGTCGCGAACGAACCATCCCGAATACTGAGGAAGACGAAGATAGCCGCCGCGAGAATCGCCCGGCTAAGTAGTTGGTAGTCCAATCGCCTGGTAGTCATCATTCGGACCTCTGCCTGAGCAAGTGAAATCCACCAACGCCGACGAGGATCAGCATCCCGATGACGAGGTAACGCACACCCTGGGGCTGTCCGCTGAGGACCAGAAGGTTATCCAGCAACGCCATGAAGATGGCCCCGATCAAGGTGCGGAGTGCCGAGCCATCGCCGCCCTGGATCGCGGTACCACCGACCACGACCGCCGCGACCACGCTCATGTTGAAATCCATATTGTCGAACTGGTCGATCGTCGCCAGGCTGAATTGGGTGGCCACGAATATGCCACAGACCGCGGCGGTCACGGATGCGATGGCAAAGGCGCTGATCGTGGCTAGTCCCACGGGCAATCCCGATGCCACAGCAGCCTTTCTGTTGGACCCGCACAGCATGATCAGCCGCCCGAAGCGAGTTCTGTTGAGTACGACCGCGGCGATGATCGTGAACAGGATCACCGACCAACTCTCGGTCGGCACGCCCAACGGCCGGGCTGAGCCGATCCACGCGCCACCGTTATCGACCACGCGAATCATCTTTAGCCCAGAGATGATCGCAGCCACGCCGTAGATCACTGCCGCGCCACCTAGCGTGGTTACGATGGCGTTCGCTCCCAGGGCAACGGCTCCGCCCTGAATCAGGCCGAGTACCAGACCGAGGAGGAGGGTGATCAACAGCGACAGGACCAGGCCCCTGCCGGCCGCCATGTTGAGAGCGAAGGTGATGGCACAAATGGCGGCCGTTTCCTGGATCGATAGCGAGAAGAAGTTCCCGGAGATCGTGATGAACGTGGAGCCCAAGGCGGCGATACCGATCAGAGACGCAGCGCGCACGACGATCTCGAAATTGTCGGCGGTTAGGAAGGCGGGATTCACGAACCAGCCGACCACCGATATCGCCACAACGGCGAGGAAGACGCTCGTAGGGGCGACAAGATGGCGCCGGCTGCGTCGCTCGTGGGATCCCGGGAGGGCACCAGGCGCCAGCGGCTCGGCTAGCTCTTGTTCTGTCACGTCGGCAAGGCTCGAAGTATCCATCAACGCACCTCCACCCGCTCATCTGGAGGGCACGTCACGTCCTGCGTGACCCGAACCACGTCGGTATCTGCCGCTGGCCTCAGGTTGACCAGCCTGCCCTTGTAGAAGCTGGCGATCGTGTCGGCCAGACCGAGCACTTCCTGCACGTCCGACGAAGCAAAAACTACGGCGAGACCCCGCGCGGCCAGCTTGCGAAGATGCGCGTAGATTTCCGCTCTCGCTCCAACGTCCACGCCGCGCGTCGGCTCCTCAACAAGCAAAACGGCCGGCTCGATGCCAAGCCACTTTCCAAGAGCGACCTTTTGTTGATTGCCGCCGCTGAGCGTATTGGCGAGGTGCCCGAGGCGCCTGGCGTCGATCTGGAACATACCAGCGAGACTCCCCGCTAGCGTCTTCTCACGCCCGACACTCAGCCAACCGAAGGGCGTTACACGGTCGAGCGCCGGCGCGGTGAGGTTCTGGGTGATCGTCCTCACCTGAAACAGACCGTCCTGCTTGCGGTCGGCCGAACAGTATGCGATTCGGGCGGCGATCGCATCGCGGCGCCCTTCGATCTTGAGCGGCTTACCTCCCAACTGCACACTGCCCTCCAGGATCGGGTGCACCCCGGCGATCGCCTGGAGCATGCTCGCCGCACCACTGCCAATTTGTCCGGTTAATCCAAGTATTTCGCCGGCTCGGACTCGCAGGGTGATGGGCTGCCGCAGGCCGCGCGCCAGGAGGCCATCCACGGCCAGTAGCTCAGCGCCGAACGCTGCTGCCTTCGGCGGGAACATGTCGCCGAGATGCTGGCCGATCATCCGCTCGATAAGCGTCTCTACCGTCAGCTCTTTCACCGAGACAGCAGGTTGTGCGTCGCCATTCCGAAAGACCGTGACGCGATTGGCGAGATCGAAAACCTCCTGGAGTCGATGGGTCACGTAGATTACCGACCGGCCATCAGCTGCCAAGGAACGCACGACGTTCTTCACCCTCTCGATTTCCGCGTCGCTTAGCGCCGCCGTGGGCTCGTCCAGGATCAGGATCCGAGCCCGGCGCGACAGCATGCGGGCGATCTCGATTAGCTGTCGGTCGGCAACGGGGAGCTGGCCGATGGGAATGCCAAGATCAACATCGCTCAGACCCACCAGCTCCAGGAACGGCCGCGCGAGCTCGCGCAGCTTGCCCGGCGAGAACAGAGCGCCTCTGGACGGGTTGCAGAGTAGGACGTTCTCGACGACAGACATCGTGGGTACGAGGCTCAGCTCCTGCTGAACCACGGCGATGCCCGCCCCGAGAGAATCAGCTGGGCCATGGATGGTCACCGGACGCCCGCCGATTCTTATCACGCCGTGATCCGGCCGGTAGATGCCGGTGAGGATCTTAACCAGGGTGCTCTTGCCAGCTCCGTTCTCGCCGACGAGTGCCATGATCTCTCCGGCGCGCACCTCAAAATCGACGCCGCGGAGTGCCTGAATCGGGCCAAAGCCTTTCTCGATCCCCACCATCTCCAGGTAGGGCTCAGGGTTGACCTCATAGAGTGCACTTGTGCCACGAGCTTCGGCCGTCATTCACATTTCCCGCCTTAGTGTTGTTATCCTTCGACGTAACCGGAGCGATCGGGATCGCATTACTAATTCGTACTGGGGCGGGACCGGGCCAACCCGGCAGCCCGATCCCACCCCAGTGTGACTAACTCAGTACTTGCACTGTTCTATCATGGATGAGCCCCAGAGAGTCGTGGAGTTCACGTCCTTGGCCAGCACCGGCGGCGAGGGAATGGGGTTGTACTTGTACACGGGACCGTCAAGGCTGGGATATTTGTCCTTGTCCATAGGCGGCGCTCCTGTGCCATCTTTTACCGTGCCGTCACGCAGGTACTTGAAGATGTTGTCGACCGCGTAGGAGCCTTCGAGCATGGCCGGCTGCAAGATTGTGCCGAACTCGCGCCCCGAAGTGAGGTCACTCAGGTCGCCATGGCAGTTGCCGCCCACGACGGCCACGTCTTTGCCCGGCTTAAGCCCAGCTTCGTCCAGGGCTTTCATGGCACCTGAAGCCATCGCGTCGTTGTTGCCATACAGCATGTCGATGCCTTTAGCCTTGTTAGCGGCGATCATCTGAGCGCCGACTTTGTAACCCGACGCCTCATCCGTGCCGGCTCCCTGCGCATCCAGAACCTGGATGCCTGAACCCGCGATCGCCTTCTTGAATCCGTTTGTGCGGTCGACGCCGGGGGAATAGCCCTGCTGGAAGGTGACGATTATGGCGTTGCCCCCTTGGCCGTGCAGGGTCACGCCGCTCGCCTTCAGCGCGTCGCGCGCCTGCAACATCAGCTTGCCGCCGCTTTCACCGATTCCCACGTCGTCCGGACCGACGAAGGCAGTCCAGAGGCTCTCGGTGCCCGGCACCGGGTTGAGCCGCACGAACACCGGCACCTTGGTATCGGAGAGGTCCTTGAGCGACGCAACTCCGGCCGAGTTGTCGGCAGCCCACCATACGTAGGCGCCCGGCTTGTCGGTCTTGGCGACCTGCTGCTGAACCTGAACGTCTTGCTCCTGCTGCTTGAAGTTGTTCTCGATGAACTGAACGGACAAGCCGAGCTTGTCCGCTTCGGCCTTCGCCCCTTTCTCGTACTGGGCGACGTAGTTGTTCGTGCTCGTGGGGACGAACATCACGATGCTCTTGCCCTTCACGGACGCGGCACCCGCCGGGCTGGCCTGTGCGGCTGGGGCCTGGGTTGGTTGGGCTTTGGCGGCCGGCTGCGCTGCCGGAGCTGCGGTTGGACTGGACGCCGCCGGCCCGCTACAGCCCGCCGCGATCAACAACGCGAAGACAATCATCAGCGCGGGGATTCGCATGGGCCGGAAACCGAAACCGGCTGGCAGGTATCTCCTGTTCACGCTCTCCTCCTTAGGCGGTGCTTGGCGATGTCGTTCCGTGATCTCCCCGGCCCTAGCGGGCCGACTTCGCAGGTTGGACAGCAATCACCCTCTCTTAGCTGGGACACCATCACGGTTTCAGGCTATCCACCACCTCCCTTTGGACGCCTGGCAGCCAGGTGCAGATCAGCTCATCGCAAGGGTAACCCGTGATCACCTCGCAGCCGTCGTCCGTGACGACGATCTCCTGTTCGATGCGCGCACCCTGCCTGCTATCTTTGGCGCCGCAATATGTCTCCAGCGCGATGACCATATTCTTCTCGATCTTCACGGGTTGCTCCAGCGAGTACAGGCGGCTGATCATCGGTCGCTCTCTATGACTCAGACCAATGCCATGGCCGAACTGGAGGAAGTACGCCTCTTCTTCATTGGCCATGCCTGTCTCCTGCCCCGTCGGCCAAACGCTGGCGATGTCGGCCGTGGTGATCCCCGGCCGGACGATGTCAATTGCCTTCTTTAGCCATTCGTAGGCGGTGTCGTATGCCTCGCGCTGGGCCTTGCTTGGGCGACCCACCACGAAGGTTCGGTAGTAGCAGGTGCGATAACCGTTGAAGGTCTGCATGATGTCGATGTACACGAAGTCCCCGGGGCGTACCACCCGGTCGGTGAAGAGATGCGGGTGAGGACTGGTGCGCTCTCCCGAAACCACGTTGACGCACTCGACCGAATCCGAACCCATGTCGTACAGTACCTGGTTCGCGATGGCCACAATCTGGTTCTCGGAGATACCCGGCTTGAGCTGCTCCACTATATGGCGGTACGTGACGTCCACCATCATCGCCGATATCTTCAGCAGCTCGATCTCGTCCTCCGTCTTGACGAGTCGGGCCTCAAGCATCTGCTCCTGCCCATCGACGATCTCGATCCCTTCCTTCTGAAGCGCCTTCATCAGCGGTACGTCGAGGATGTCGACTCCGAGCGGCTGCTTCTCAACGCCAAAGTCGCTGAGCATCCGCTTGATCTTCCTGGCGAACTTGTCAGGCAAACCCAACTCACTCGGGACGGTGCTCCGTGACCATGGCTGGGCTTGCTCTATCCTTCCCTTCAGCCACGGCGAGGACTGACGCCGCACCTTGGCGGCGCTTGAGACCTCAAAGAGTACAGGGTCGCTGGTGTTGGGCAACAGGCAACATCGCTCCATCTTGTCCCGTGACCACTCCCCAATGTGACTGCTGGTGACATAGCGGATGTTGTTGTTATCGAAGTTGAGAAACGCCCCAAACCCGGACTTCGCCAGCTGCGCCTTCGCTCGCTCCAATCGCTGTCTGCGCAGACGGTCGTAATCGACTCTGACCTCGTAGTCAACGCCCATCATGCCAAACGCCATGCGTCCACCTCTTTCTATGCCTAGATTCCGATCTTTGGCAGACCGTAGACCGACTTCCAGCCGGTGCTCATCGGCTCCCGAAGATAGGGCTCCATCTCCTCAGCACTGCGCAAGGTAACCTCCTCCACCGGCGGCACCTCGCCCGCCGGGAATGCGCTCAAGATCTGG
>JAMCTB010000203.1:0-7506 GCA_023380955.1 Chloroflexota bacterium
ACGCTCCTGCTGGTATCGGTGGTGACCTTCGCCCTGGCCCACATGATGCCCGGGGACCCGGCCCTGGCCTACCTTGGGGAGACCGCCCCCAGGGACCAGGTGGCCTACCAGGCCATGAGGAAGCAGTTGGGGCTGGACCAGCCGGTGGTGGTCCAGTACGTCACCTGGATGGAGCACGTGGCCAGGGGGGACCTGGGGACCTCGGTGAGGAGCCAGGACTCGGTGTCGTCCGAGATCGCCCAGCGGGCCCCCGTGACGCTGGAACTCACCTTCCTGGGGATGCTGGTGGCGGGACTGATCGCCCTGCCCGCTGGGATCTACTCGGCCATGCGACCAGGCACCCTCCTGGACAACCTGGCCACCATGGGGGTGATCGGGGGGCTGGCCATCCCCGACTTCTGGCTGGGGATCCTGATGATCTACCTATTCGCGGTGGCGCTGCACGTCCTTCCCCCCAGCGGCTTCACCCCCCTAACGACCGACGTCGGGATGAACCTCCAGATGATGGTGCTGCCCGCCCTGGCTGTTGGGCTCGCCCAGGCGGCCACCCTGATGAGGCAGATCCGCTCCTCGCTCCTTGAGGTGCTGCATCGGGAGTACGTGACGACCGCCCGTGCCAAGGGGCTGGCCGAGGCCATAGTGGTCAGGCGCCATGCCCTGAGGAACGCCATGATACCGGTGGTGACCCTCTTCGGGCTACAGACGGGGAGGGTGTTCGGTACCGCGGTGGTGATAGAGACCATCTTCGGCCTGCCGGGGCTCGCCAGACTCGCGGTGGACAGCGTGACCTTCCGCGACTACTCGGCCCTGCAGGGGACGATCCTGCTCTTCGCCCTGATCGTGCTCCTGATCAACCTGGCCACGGACCTGGTCTACGGCTTCCTTGACCCGCGCATTCGCTACGCTTAGGAGGGGGCGTGATGATGATGGTGGACAACGTCCTGACAGCCCCGAAGGAGCGGGCGTACGTGGCCTCGGGGTGGTGGGCCAGCCAGGTGGCCTTCCTGCGTCGGGTGGTGCGGGTGAGGGGGGCGGGCTTCGGCCTGGTGGTAGTCCTCTTCGTGCTCCTCCTGGCCATATTCGCTGGGCAGGTGAGCCCGTACGACCCCGTGGCCCAGGACTCCAACGCGATCCTGGCGGGGCCCAGCCCGGCCCACCTCCTGGGGGCGGACGAGTTGGGACGCGATGTCCTCTCCCGCCTGATCTACGGGGCGCGCCCCTCTCTTGAGGCCGGTGCGATCTCGGTGTCGCTGGCGCTGCTCCTGGGCATCCCCATGGGGCTGCTTGCCGGCTACTTCGGGCACTGGGTGGACCAGGTGCTGATGCGCCTTGCCGATGCCCTCTGGTCCTTCCCCGGGCTGGTGCTGGCCCTGGCGGTGGAGTCGATCCTGGGCACGGGGCTGGTCAACGCCATGGTGGCCATAGGGGTGGTGTACGCCCCCGTGTTCGCGCGCCTGGTGCAGGCCCAGACGCTGTCGGCCAGGGAGGAGGAGTACGTCTCGGCTGCCAGGTGCATAGGGGCCGGGGACGTGCGGATCATGACGAAGCACATCTGGCCGAACCTGGTGGCTCCAGTGGCGGTGCAGGGCTCGCTGATGCTGGGCCAGGCGATCATCTTCGAGGCGGCGCTGTCCTTCCTGGGATTGGGTGTGCAGCCACCCGACCCTGCCTGGGGCTCGATGCTGCGGACAGCCTACCAGTACATGCAGCTCGACCCGTGGTACTCCCTCTTTCCAGGGGGTGCGATCTTCATGACGGTGCTGGGCTTCAACCTGCTGGGGGACGGGATCAGGCAGGCCCTCGACCCCAGGATGCGCAACAGGTAAGGTGGTTTCCAGCTAGGTTCTAAGAGGGCGGGCGAGTGGGAGACGAGGAGACAGCGCACTCGCCGCACCGCTTCATCTCGCACCACGTCCGGTAGATGTGGAGCAAGCCCTGCTGGCGGCAGGCAGAGCGGCCAACAGGCGGACGCGGAATACCTGTGACCTGGAGGGCCACGTAGCGGGTAAGTTCGTTGTCGCCTCGTTTGGGATAGAGACGGTACGCCTCACACGCTCTCATGCGCAACTCTGAATTGGGGTGCACGACCGCGTAGGCTGCCAGGAAGGGCAGGAAAACGTTGATAGCGACCTCCGCCGCCCGCTGGCGCCCAATCAGGTCCGCCGGGCAGCGCAGTTCAAGCCCGAAGTCACAGTGGCCCGCCCAGTACCCGCCGCGCGGGACCTCGAGCAGCCTCTCCAGCACCCTCGGAAGCTTTCGAGGCTCCACCGCCAGGGCGAGATCCACCAAGGTCGCGGAGAGCCCGGCCGGTGGCCACGCGGAGGCTAAGTGCGCCAGTGCCGCCAGGCGGCGAGTCGGGAAGTTGTTGGGGCGCACTCTGAAGAACTGCCACTCGGCGGGATGCATGGATGTTCCCGCCCAGGCGGCGCCATCGACCGCCCACAGATCCTCGACAACCCCGCTGTACCCATCTTCCTCACAGGGCACGCCCCTCTGTGACGGCAACAACCCGGCGGCACCCAGCATCAGCGCCTCCAACCCTGTGACGTCGGGCCATCCCCGTGTCTCCGCGGTTCCGTGCCCTCGCGTCCCTTCGCCTCCCACTCCCCCCCTCTCCCTCTCGCCCCGTCCCATCGTCGCGTCGCGGTACGCCAACGCCGAACGAAGCGGCAGCACGTCCGCCAACTTCTCGAAGGGCTCCTGATTCCGGGAGTATCCCAGCGCGATCGCGATGCCCTGATAGAGTAACTGGTCCGGTAAGTAGCAGGTGAGCGCGGCCTCGTAGGACCTAACCCTGGCCTCGAACCGCTCCATCCCGCACCCATCGAGGATCCTGCCCAGCTCACCGCCGTTCTCCAGACTCGCCCGCCAGCACGGGGAGGGCCGCGGCGCGTCGGACGCATCCTGGATCAGCAGCTGCTCCAGCGACCGCGAGAGATGGGGCTCCAGCGCAACCACAGGAACGCGCGAGCCGTCCTGCCGGATACATGGCTCGGAGTCGTCGTGGCGCAGCACCACGTGAAGAACAACGCCGTTGTAATGGGGATCTCGGTGATGGCCGTGGCGGCGCCAGTCGGAGGAATTCACGTGTACCTCTACGTCCCCGTGGACCAATACCTCCCCCGGCAGCACGATGAGGGCGTTGGGGAAGTCGGGCCCACGATCGTACCGGCGCCGGCCCCGGTAGACGACGCGCACCTCCTCTCCAGAGGACGTCTTCAGGGGGAAGAAGAAGGGGTGCTGGTCGTCCCAGAGGCGGGCGACTAGCCGCTCGTCGAGGCGTGTGCCGGGCACAGATCCGGAGGCAGGATCCAAGTCACGGCTCCAGGTACAAGATGTTGGAACGATCTTACCACTACATACTCTCCGTGTCTCAGCGGTGAGAATCACCTGTGCCGAGGATGGGCCAGGAGTCCATCAACGTCCGACAGGGTGGGAAGGCTCCGCCGAGCGATGACAGCTGCCTACATGGTGGCGGGACCACCTCCCTGCTCGACGAGATCAAGCACCTCGCTCTTGGAGTCGGGCGGCGGATAGCCTTCCACAGCTGCCACCATGTCGTGGTTGGCCAATCCGAGGCAAAGTACGTCGAAGTCAGGAGAACGACGGGACAGCGGCATACACCTCCAGAAGTCGCGGGGAAGCTACTTCCAATCGACGAGCATCTTGGTCGTGCCCTTAACGAAGGCGATGGCCGAAAGGGCAGCTACGCAGCCCTCGCCGACGGCCTTGGCCATCTGCTGCGGACCTCCGGTACAGTCGCCGGCAGCAAAAACGCCGGGGAAGGTGGTCTTGCAGTTCCGATCCACGATGATGAAGTTCCCATCCAGATCGATTCCCATCGTGCGAGCGAAATCGGATGATCCCGCCGACCCCAACGCAATGAAAACGCCCGCCGCCGGGAACGGCTCGCCACTCCGCAGCAGGACGCCGGTCAGCCCGTTCGCGTCGCCGGTGAACTCGGCAACCCTGTCCTCTCGCAGGGTAATTCCGTGCTGATCCAGCCGGCTGCGAAGGGCATCGTCGATCTTAAAAGGGCGACCATTGGAAAAGATAGTCACATCGGGGGTGTAGGTGAGCAACTCCAGCGCCTCCCGCGCGGCATAGTTGGCGTTACCGATCACCGCCACCTTCTTGCCTCGGTAGAAGAAACCGTCGCAAACGACACAGTGGGATATCCCCATGCCCAGCAACTCGTGCTCGCCCTTGATCCCGCTGGATTTGTTGCAGACGCCAGTGGCCAGGATCACCGCCCTGGCCTCCGCCGGGTCGCCCTGCGCCAGTTCCACCTGGAATAGATCGCCTGGCTTGATTCCGACGGTCTCGGCATCCTTGATCTCCGCGCCGAACCGCATCGCCTGAGCAACTCCGCGGTCGATCAACTCGGGACCCGGTATTCCCTCCGGGAAACCCAGGTAGTTGTCGAAATGGCGGCTCGTGGCGACCCTGGATTTGCGTGGATTTCCAAGTATGAGGGTCTTCAGACCACCACGGGCAGTGTAGATGGCGGCGGACAGGCCGGCGGCTCCAGCGCCGACAATCGCGACGTCGTAGCCCATTGTCTCCTCCAGCGAGAAGTAAGTGGCGAGAAGCGAGAAGGAGAGGCTTTACTTCTCGCTTCGATGCAGAACACAAAAGGGAGCCCGGTGTTCAAGCCGGACTCCCTAGACTATAGCAGGTGGCTCAGCGAGTCTCAACGATGGGATGCCCTCGCGCCGCGAGGGCTACTCGATCCCTCAACCCCCGCCGCCACAGCTGCCGCCCCTGGCGAAGATCAAGGCTAATACCAGCACCAACCCCACCAGGTATACCATCTCCACTAAGCTGCCTCCAGCTGCATCAAGCCGTGAGCTGCGAAACCTGTGTGCATCGTTTCGCTCACCGTTTGGATACTGCAATCGCACCTGTAGGGGCGGTTCGCGCGAACCGCCCCTACCTCGGTTGTTCCGGAACGCCGCCCTCTAAAACCTGGATTCCAGACGTCACCAAGCGTCTGACAGACTACTCTCTGCTCAGTCCTCGGTCCTCAGCCCTGGCTCCGCGACCGCGGTCTTGCGGGCTCTCTCCACCGCCTTGCTGATGCTGAAGTAGTCCACGTACCCAAGGCTAACCTCCTGGCCGTCCACGTAGACCGCGGGCAGCACCAGATCGCCCCTCTCCAGACGCTCAAGCACATCGGGATGCTTCTGGCGCACACTGGGGCGAGCCAGGTCGTTGTAGTTCACCTGAACTGTGTTGCTATATTCCCTGGAAAGATACCAGGCAACTATCTGCGTAATCTCTTCCTGAGATTGTGGGGGGCCTCAACCGCTGTAGCAGTACTTGACGCTGGAAGAGTCGTCAAAGACGTTGACGACGTTCCGGACGGTGCCGTTGAGATCCATTCGATCCACCTCGTTCGAATAGTGGCGGCGTTGATGCAGGGAGTTGACAGTCCCAACTACCAGAGCTATGGTATTATACCGCCAGGGGGTATGTCAACTGCTGGAGGGTGTATCCGTGAACGATGTTGAGCGACTGCGGCAGCTGGAGGATCAGCTCGCCGATCTGAAGGCGCGGATGCCCGCGCATACGGTGCGACCTGCCATGATTATGGAGATGGAAGAGCTGGAGGACGAGATCGAGAGCCTGCGGGCGAAGGTGCGTCTGGAAGGTACTAGCGATGCCCAAGGCACTGCTTGATATCAATCGATGCCGGCCCGAGGAATGCCCCGAAGGGCAGTGCGCAGTCCGGAAGGTCTGCTCGGTCCGTGCCATCTTCCAGGAAGAACCCTTCGATCCACCGATGTTCGACTGGGCGCGCTGCAGAGCCTGCTCCAAGTGCGTGGCGGCGTGCCCTCTGAAGGCCATATCACTCGTGAACTAGGAGGCGCTACACATGGAGGTAAAGGCGACCCACGTCAAGGGGATGCGTTTCACCGCGACCCTTTCGGGGTACAAGTTCGACATAGATGCTTCCCCGGCCGATGGTGGAACTGGACCGGGGGCACGTCCGATGGAGCTGCTGCTGGCCGGGCTAGCCGGCTGCACGGGCATGGACATCGTCTCCATCCTCGAGAAGTCGCGTCAGGAGCTCACCGGCTTCGAGGTGGTGGTGAGTGCAGAGCGGCGCAAGGAGTACCCGATGATCTTCACCGACATCCACGTGGAATACGTGCTCCGAGGCCACAACCTCTCCGAGGACGCCGTGAAGCGAGCCATCGAGCTCTCCGAGACGAAGTACTGCTCCGCCGAGGCGATGATGGACAAAGTCGCCAAGATCACCTCCAGCTACCGAATCATCGAAGAGTAGAACGCCCGAGGCTGGAGCGCGTCAGCCCTCCAGCCTCAAACGGGGCACCATCAGCATCGCCTCGAGCACAACCTGGCGGGAGAGCTTGCTCTTCCCCACCCTCCGGTCCTCGAAGATGATCGGCACCTCCACCACACGGTAACCTCTCCGGATGGCGCGGTAGGTCAACTCAATCTGGAAGGAGTAGCCGTTGGAACGCACCGTGTCCAGGCTCAGCTCCTTCAGTACCTCGCGTCGAAACAGCTTGAAGCCACCCGTCAGGTCCCGAACCCCAACCCCCAGCACCATCCGGGCGTAGGAGCTCCCACCCCAGCTGATGACCTTGCGCATTACTCCCCAGTTGCGCACTCCTCCACCGGGCACGTAGCGCGAGCCCAGCACCAGGTCGGCATTCCCAAGGGCTCCCAGCATGGCCGGAAGAAAGGCCGGGTTGTGGGAAAGGTCGGCATCCATCTCGCCGATGACGTCGTAGCCCTTGTCCAGGGCGTAGCGGAACCCCACAACATAGGCGGTGCCCAACCCGAGCTTTCCAGGCCGGTGCATCACGTGGATCCATGGGCGGGCAACGGCAAGCTCTGCCGCCAACCGGCCGGTGCCATCCGGGGAGTTGTCGTCCACGACCAGGACGTCAAGACCCAAACCCAGCCCTTCCAGCTGCTCGATCAGCCGCGGGAGGTTCTCACCCTCATTGTAAGTGGGGACCACAATCATCATTCTCACGATGATGGATTGTAGCAGAAAGCGGTTCGTGTCCACGGCACACCACATGCAAGAACAATCTTGCTCGTTCATGTCATGCAAACAGTGCTATACTGCGAGCGTGAACAACCACTTTGAGTCTCAGCGGCGGGCGCCTGGCAGCCAGCCGGCGCGGTGAGAGCGAGAGGTCGCGGCAGACCAAGGTTTTCCGGGGAGTTGTCCCCGGACAGTCCGCGAGATGATGGTTGTCACACGGATCGCCTCCCATCTGGCCGTGTGCCAAACACCCAACGTCTCGCGCTCGCGAAGGCTGTATTGCCCAAGGCCCGCAGCCGGGGACCCAACCCTTCAGGAGAGGGGAAAGGAGTGCGAAGATGGCCAAATCTACCATTTTTCCTGAAGCTCCTAGCGAGCTACCACTGTCGAGCGGGAACCGGCGCGAGTCCGCGCTGACCCTGTCCATCCTGAATCGAGTTCTCGCGAGATACGGCCCCCGCGATTTCGCCATCAGGCTT
>JAMCTB010000203.1:7516-7817 GCA_023380955.1 Chloroflexota bacterium
CCTGGTGCCTGCCGACCCCGGGATGGACGCACGTTTCACCCTGGTCCTGAAACAGCCGGGTGCTCTCCGGCGGATGATGCTTCCACCCAACGAACTCGCCCTCGGCGAAACCTATTTGGATGACGATTGGGACCTGGAGGGAGACATACTGGCCGCCATGCGGCTGGGTGACGTCTTCGAGGACGTGGCGCTGGGCGTTGGTGACCTGGTGGGGCTGGCCCGTCAGCTGATGTCCCTGCCCAAAGAACGAGGCATGGACGGCCACGATGGCACCGGCCGCCAGCGTGCGGACCTGGCTGGC
>JAMCTB010000204.1:0-6211 GCA_023380955.1 Chloroflexota bacterium
CAGTCCAGCGCTCTCTCGTACAAGCGCTCCGCACCCGGGTATTCCGGGTCGTAGCAGGTGTGGTTGTGCCACAGCAGCGTGGCGAGGCCGTTGACGGACCTCGTCTGCTCCAGTACGGACACCACAGACTCGTGAGCCTTCTCCTCCCGAAGCCGTCGGTATTTCAGCAGGCCAACGTCCATGATCGCCAGGGGGATCTCCATCAGGTCGAGGGACCGATCGGCCCCCAGGTCGTAGGGATGGAAGGGGAAGGCATGGCCGCCTCGAAAGCCCTCCCGATCGTTGTACCCCAGGGTGGCATCGTAGGAGAAGCCGGCAGCCTCTTGGGCACGCCAGGAGTCGGGCACCCGGAACCTGAGGAAGTGGTTGCGGTGGCCGGTCACGGCGCGACCCATTCGCTGCTCCAGGTCGGCCTTCTGGGTCTGGAGAAGAACCGAGTCGGTGTAGGAGGCGTAGCTGCCGTGCAGTCCGATCTCGCAGCCCGATTCCGCCAGGGCTCGCAGCAACGGCGCCAGGGGAGGCTTATCCAGGTCGTAGCTGCCGTCCTCCGGATGGTGGTGGCCTGCCATGAAGTAGTAGGTGGATCGGTAGTCGTGCCGGGCCTCCAGGGCGGATATGCGATCGAAGGACCAGTAAGGATCCTGGTCGCTAGCAGCAGTGCGGGCAATGGTGGCCACCCGGGTCGCGGCGGCCCGCCACCGGCCGCGGGCAACGCTGGACAGCGCGCCCCCGATGTCCCTAATCGCGATTCCCCTCGGTAGCTTGCCCCGACGCACAACATCTACGTCGTGGGTGAGGCACCCCGCCATGGGGCGGCCCGAGGGCCAGAACTCCTTTCGGGCCATCGGCAGCCGGGCATGGACGCACGCCTCCTTGAGACAGGCAAGGAGCAGTTGAGCGTATTCGCTGACCAGGGGGCGGGCCGCCAACTCTGGAGGCTCCAGCCGGCTGTTGGCCCACTGGAAGCGATCGTGCTGGTCGCGATCGGCCGGGGCGTACTCTTCCGTGCGGGCGAGCAGGGCGAAGGCTCCGCCGATCAGGTCCGCCGCGATCCGGACCAGGTATCCGCCGGCAGTCGGCTCCTCCAGGACCCGGAACTGCCTGGTATCCAGTGCTGAGTTCTGAGCCCTCTGGGCCGAGGGCTGAATCTCCCTATCCCCTTGCGAGAGGGTGGGGGTGAGGGCCAAGCGACGACTTTCCCGTTCTCTGCGGGTTCTCCCCGTCTCCCCGCCGCCCCATCGCCCCGCCCCTGCATCACCCTGGGCCTCGTGCCCTGGGGCTCGAGTCAGATCGGGGCTGGGCAGAACCACCACCGCCGTCTCTCGGGCGAGGCGGTCGATCTGCCGGGTATCCCCCTGGCCGACCACCAGGTAGGCGCGGCGATCGGACCTCCAGGCGGCCGCCTCGTCCAAGCTGTCGACGAACTCGTGGGGCACCCCAGCCGTAGAGAGGAGGGTCTCGAGGGCGTAGCGGGCCCGGCCGTTACGGGCGTCGTCTTCGTTGAGGACTACTCGAACGTAGATGGCTGACCTCCCCCTCTTATCGCGCGGAATACTTCGACGATGCGGGACATCTGACGGCGGACGTCGTGCTCCTGGGCCACCCAACCGCGCAGCGTTTCCCCGGCCCGCCTGCGCTCTGCCTCGGGCATGGCTAGCGCCGCTCGCATCCTCTCGGCGAGACTGTTGGGGTCCCGGGGAGCGAAGAGAAAGGCCGCGCCGTAGTCGGGGAACTGCTCGTAGTAGGTATGGGTGGAAACGAAGGCTGCCCTGCCGCAGCTCATAGCCTCCAGCACCGCCTTGCCGAGCCCGCCCTCGACGTGCATGTTCACGAAGAAGTCGCAGCCCTGAAGCTGACGGACCGTTTCCGAGTGGGGGACGCCGCCGATGAAGCTGAAGAAGCTCCCAAGTTCCAGTTCCTGAACCCTGGCTTTCAACCGGGCCAGGTAGGTGTGGTCCTCGGCGGCGAGCGGCGCTCCGGCCACCACGAACTCGACGTTTCGGTGTCCCCATTTTTTCACCAGCAGGTCGGCAGCCGAGATCAGGGTGTCCAGCTCCTTGCGGGGCGAGATGCGGCCAAGGCTGAGGAAGCGGACTCTCCCATCCCGAGAACGGCTGGGACCCTCGTCCGGTGGCCTGAAGAGGTCCGTGTCTATGCCATGGCCCACCACATCACACTTGCCCGGTCCCAGGGGGAAGCTATCCCTGGACACGGTGACGAAGCGATCCACGAACAGACTGGCCAGCTTCAGCTTCAGATCCGCCGTGTTGTGGGCGTACCACATCACCGTCGGGATCCTGAACGCCAGCCGGTAGGGTGCCAACAGCAAAGCGTAGCGGGGCACCATGTGGGGGAAGAAGAGGTCCACCTGGCGTCGCAGTGCGAGGCCACCCGCTACCGACTGGAAGATCTGAAGCTGACGCAGCTTCCCGTTCCCTCGGTCTTTGCCCAGGGAATGGACGAAAACGTTGGGCGGAAGGTCTACGACCCCAGTCCGGAGGGCCAGGACGTGGACGGACTCCGCCTCCCCAGCGAGGGCCGCGATCCAGCCGTGGACCGCCCCAAGGTTATCATCGGCACGATCGACGATCTGCGTGACGAACAGAACTCGCACCGGACGCGAACTCCATCAAAACCACGTGCGCGGCGGGGGGAGAGACTCTTCAACCCCACCAAGAGATGCCGGCGTCGTCTCCCTACGAGACCAGGGCCGCGCGCAGCTGCTCCACCACATACTCCCTCTGCTCGGCGGTCATCTCCGGGTAGAGGGGAAGGGAGAGCACTGAGTTCGCGGCCTTTTCCGTCTCCGGGAAGTCCCCTGTCCGGCAGTTGAGCGAAGCATAGGCAGGCTGCAGGTGCAGTGGGATGGGGTAGTGGATGCCGACACCCACCCCCGCCTCTCGCAGCTGCTTGAACAGCTGGTCCCGATTGGCGACCCGGATGACGTACTGGTGGTACACCGCCTTCGCCCAGATGGGCTCGTATGGGGTTTCCACCAGGCCCGACAGCATGCGATTGTAAGAAGCGGAGCCCTCCCGTCGGGCCCTGGTCCATTCCTCCAGGTGGCGCAGCTTCACCCGCAGGACTGCGGCTTGGAGCGTGTCCATCCGCTTTCCGTAGCCGACGAAACTGTGGGAGTACTTCTCGGTCCGGCCATGATCGGCCATCATGGCGCACCACTCGGCCAGCTTCTGGTCGTTGGTCACGATCATCCCCGCGTCGCCGTACGCGCCCAGGTTCTTGCCAGGATAGAAGCTGTAGCAGGCTGCTATCCCCAGCGTGCCCACCCGCTTGCCCTTGTACTCCGCCCCATGGGCCTGGCAAGCATCCTCCAGCACCTGCACGCCGTGGCGAGATGCCACTTCCAGGATCGGATCCATGTCGGCCGGCTGTCCATACAGATGCACCGGCATGATCACCTTGGTGCGAGGGGTGATCTTCTCCTCGATCCTGGCCGGATCGATGTTGTAGGTGCGAGGATCGATGTCCGCGAATACCGGTTTGGCGCCGCAGTGGCATATCGCCTCGGCGGTGGCGGTGAAGGTGTGGGAGGTGGTGATCACCTCGTCCCCGGTCCCCACCCCCAGGGCCATCAGTGTCAGGTGCAGGGCGTCCGTTCCAGAAGCGGTGGCTACGCCGAACCGGGCGCCGGAGAAGGCGGCGAACTCCTGCTCCAGAAGCCGCACCTCCTTGCCCTGGATGAAGTTGGTGTTGGTGAGGACGCTCTTGATGGCGTCATCGATCTCGGGTTGGATGGTGGCGTACTGGGCTTTCAGGTCGCAGAGCTCGATCTTCATCGCTCACCTCCGTAAGGCCTGTCCATCAACTCTACCGGACAGGTCAACTGGTCGACGGTCTTGATTACCCTCGCGGGGTTGCCGGCTACCACGGCTCGATCCGGCACGTTCTCCACCACCACCGACCCCGCCCCCACCAGTGCGTTCTCACCCACGGTGAGGAAAGGAAGGATGGTGGAGTTTGCCCCGATCTTGGCCTCTCGCTTGATGGTGGCTCCCTTCAGGCATTCCTTGGCTTTCGGACACAGGGGATGGGGCACGTTGGTCAGCACCACGTTGGGGCCGATCCACGCTCCCTCCTCCAGTGTGGAGTACTCCGGAACGAAGGCCTGGCTGTGGATGCGCACCCGGTCGGCGATCTCCACGTGATGCTCCACCACCGAGCTGGTCCCGATGCTGACGGCGTCCCCGATCCGGTTCTCCTCCCGGATCATGGTGTGGTGTCCCGTCTGGAATCCCTTGCCGATAACGTTGCCGGCATAGATGACGCTGTGGGAGCGGATAACGGCGCCGTCGCCGATCACCGTGGGCAACTCCCCTTCGGCCTTCCCCCGTGGAGGCATGCCCAGGATCACGAAGTCGCCGATCTCGGCGTTCTCTCCTAACTGGACGTTGGGGTAGATGCGGGCGGTGGGGCTGATCACTCCAGCTCCTCCATCCGGACCTCTCTCCCCTCTCGCGCCGACTGATACAGGGCCAGCACCAGGGCCAGCGACTTGCGGCCCTCCACACCGTTCGTGGCCGGTTGCCGGTCCTCTCGTATGGCCTTCGCCATGTCGTCCAACACCAGGCTGTGGGAGAGGAAGCGGCTGGGCGGCGGATCCAGCTCCTGTCGGCGCAGGATCTCCTGCTCGTGTTCCACCTCTCCCTCCACCTTCCAAAAGGCGACGCGGTCCAGGGAGTTGCCGCCGATCTTGATGGAGCCTTTCTGCCCGAAGACGGCCAGGGATCCCTCGATGTTGGCGGGGTAGGTGATGGTCGAGCCCTCGATAGAGCCGAGAGAGCCGCCCTCGAAACGAACCACTCCCACCCCGGTGTCCTCCGCCTCCATCTCGTGGGCCAGGGTCGCGGTGTAGGCGAACGCGCTCTCCACCTCTCCCATCATCCATTGGAGGGCATCGAGGTGGTGTATGGCCTGGTTCATCAGGGCTCCGCCGTCCATGGCCCAGGTGCCGTGCCAGTTGTCGCCGGTGTAGTACTCCTGAGGTCGATACCATCGCACCGTCACGGTGGCCAGCAACAGTCTGCCCAGCTTGCCGGCATCCACTGCCTCACGGAGCCGCCTCATAGCCGCATTGTAGCGGTTCTGGAGTACCACCGTCAGCTTGACGCCCGCCTCTCGACATGCCTGCTCCAAAGCATCGGCATCCTTGAGGGTTAGGGCCATCGGCTTTTCCACGATGACGTGCTTGCCGGCCGTCGCTGCCTGGATGGCATTGGCCGCGTGGAGACCGCTGGGGGTGCACACGCACACCACGTCCAGGTCCGATCTGGAGAGCATCTTCTCGTAGTCGGTGTAGGCTTCGCAGCCGTACTGAGAGGCCATTCGGGCCGTTCGCTGCTCGCTAACGTCGCAAACGCCGATTAGTCGCGTGTCGCCCCTGGCCCAAATGGCGTCGGCGTGGCGGGAGGCGATCCTCCCGCATCCCACTATGGCGAAGTTCAGTGCCCCGTCCTTGCGGCCGTCGTTCGGCATGTAGTTCACCTCTTGCCCTGCGCCGTGGCCTCCCACATGCGCGCCATCTGCTGGAGGTTGTTCTTGCGGTCGTACCTGTCGCTGTTGAGCTGTTGTCCTCGGCGACCCATCTCCGTGGCCTTGGCGGGATCGGCCAGGATCCGAAGGGCCCGGTCGGCCAGCGCAGCCGGATCTCGCACTGGAGCCAGGTAGCCGGTCTCCCCCTCCACCACCACCTCGTCGGCACCGCTCACCGCCGTGGTGACGATCGGTTTTCCGGCGCAGGCGGCCTCCACCAGGGCCCGCGCCTTTCCTTCGTACAACGAGGACATGATGAAGAGGTCACAGGCCGCGAAGTAGTCGGGGGCTTCCTCCGGTCCCACCCCCTTCAGTATCGACATGTTGGACGCCAGTCCCAGCCCCGTCAGCAGAGCCTCGAGGGTGGACCTCTCCTCGCCGTCTCCCACCAGCAGGAACAGGGTATCGGGTCGCTGTCGCGCCACCAGGGACGCGGCCTGCAGCAGAGTCGGCAGGTCTTTCTGCTTCACCAGCCGCCCCATGAACAGGACCAGGTGGCGGTGCCGGTCTCCCAGGAGTTGGGCTCGCAGCGCCGCGCCGTCGGCCGACTGGAACTGGTGAGCGTCGATGCCGGCGCCGGTCATGATGTTCCAAGCCCGGCCGGGGTCCATCCCGCGGTCGGTAAGCCTGGACCGAATGGTCTGACTGACCACCTGCACGG
>JAMCTB010000204.1:6221-8647 GCA_023380955.1 Chloroflexota bacterium
ACGAACCCGCCGGCCACGGCCAGGCGCCCAGGGGCTCCATCATCCGGTTCGCCCGGGACTCCCGGATCCACCAACGGCATCCGATCATGTCGTTGTGGACCTGGATGCAGAGGGGAACCCCAAACCGCTTCTTCAGCCAATAGCCGGCCAGGCCGGTGGAGAAGGGGTCCTGGGTTACCACCAGATCTGCTCCCCGCTCGCGGACGATGCGAGCCGCCAGCCGGAACGCGTCCCACGGGAATCGCCTGGCGTTGGGCGACTGGGTTGGCAGAGCGGCGTGGCCGTCGCCCCACCTGTGGGTTTGGTAGCGGGGATCGCGCGGGGTCTTCACTATGGCGGTGTAGCTGGCCGCCAGATCGGCGTACTCCTCCTGCCGCCGTCGCGAGTCGCCTCGGCTGCCCGAGGAGGGATTCGCCAGGGCGATGGTGGGATCCAGACCGATCGATATTACCTTCAGTGTGCTGGCTGTTGCCATAGCTTGGGTCCCATCAAACCGAAGAGTTCACAGAGAGGGGAAGTTTGAGGTCACCCTGAGCGAAGCGAAGGGTCTCTGCCGTACGAGATGCTTGGCCTCGCCCAGCACGACAGCTCGTCGTTTCCGCGCCCTCTGCGATGAGTCCCATCAGTTGCCGCTAGCCCCTTCGGGCCACTTGGTCCAGGGTGGCCACCACCGTGTCGACCAGCCGGTCCCAGGATGAGTCTTTCACCTTCTCCTTCGATCGCTCGACGAAGCCGTCCCGGACCTCCTTGTCGTGCAGCAGCTTCCGAACGGCGGAGACGATCTGCGTGCGGTCGTCCACGGGTACCAGGAAGCCGTTGACCCCATCCTCGATCAACTGATGGGCCACGTTCCCGCCGACGGCCGTGGCCACCACCGGCAGCCCGACGTCCATGCACTCCAGGATGGTGTGAGATAACCCCTCGTAGCGGGTGTTCAGGACGAAGACATCGGCGGCCCGCAGGTAGAGGGCCACCTGAGACTGCGGCACTCTTCCCACGAAGACGACGCGATCGTCGACGCCCAGCTCGGCGGCCAATCCCCTGAGGAAGGCCTCCTCCGGTCCGTCGCCCACGATCACCAGCTTGCTCTCGGACGGGAGGTCGGGCACCAGCCTGATCAGCACGTCGATGTTCTTCCACTTGTACAGCCTGGCCACGGTCAGCACCAGCGTCCCCTCCAGCCCGACGGCCCGGCGTGCCTCCTCCTGGGTCGTCTTCCCGTCGAACCGGCTCGTCAGGGCATTGTAGACCACGCTGATCCGCTGCGGCGGCACGCCCCACCCGGAGACGATGCTCTTGAGGTAGAGGCTGGGGGTGATGACGCGCCCCACGTGCTGGGCGTACCAGTGCTCCACCCGACGCACCAGCTCGACCTTCCAGCCGTAGCGGGCGGACTGAAAGTGGTCGATTCCGTCGTCGGTCCAGCCGTGGCGCACGGCGTACTCCCAGGCGAAGTCCCCGACGACCTTCAGGGCAGCGGGTTTTCGCATCAACCGCGAGCCCAACACTCCGGGCAGCTCCAGACCGTTCACGTAGACGACGTCGGCCCGGCGAGCGTGCCAGATCACCCAGAGCAGCACGATCAGCATGCGCAGCGGCATGAAGGTCTGTCGCGAGACGCGGCGCACTGGGAAGGGATACTTCCCACCAGCCGCGGGATCCTCGGCGCAAACCACCAGTTGCACCGAATGGCCCCGCCGATGCAGATCGTGGGAGAGCCTGGAAACGTAGGTGGCGGGGCCCCCGATGTCCGGAGGAAAGAGATTGGAAACCAGCAGCACTCTCAAGGGGATTGCCTGCCTCGGTAGGTGAGTCCAGCCAGCTTGGATGCAGCGTGGAACAGTCTCCAGCGAGGGCCATCGGGTTGCCATGGGGCATCACAGCTGCGGCACAGCTCCAGCTGTCCCAGCTTCCCGTCCCGCTGAAGCGTCCGGATCCTCACCATGTGGGGGCCATTCCAGACGTCCATCAGGCTCTGGGCATTCAGGTCCCCGAACAGCTCGTTGGGCCCGAAATCGCCGCAGCAGGTGGCTACCTTGCCATCCCAGCCGATGGCGAGGGATTTCCACAGCCAGTTGCAGGGGAAGTAGTTGTGGCCGTAGGGGGCCGCCGAAAACTCCTTGCTGTCTTTCATCGTCCCTGCCCAGCCGTGGGCCCAGATGGGGTCGAACTCGTCCACGGGCAGACCGTCGAAGAGCCGAAGGAAGTCCTCGGGAACCGTGGGAGCGGCAGCGGCCGGATCGAAGAAGCGGATGACCTGAATGGTGGTGTACGGCTTGGAAGACCCCCTCGCCGACTTTGCCTTGAGGAAGGAGAGGGTGTTATCCAGGGTCTTCTCGTACTTGGCGCCGCGGCGCATCTGCTCGTATTGCTCCTTCTCCCCGGCGTCGAAGCTGATGGTCAGCTTGTCCAGGCCGGCGTCGAGA
>JAMCTB010000205.1 GCA_023380955.1 Chloroflexota bacterium
GAGGTCGTTACCAACTCCAAAAGCACTCAGGAGGGGGGCGGTTGCGGAGCCCAGGTGTCCTACGATCAGTTCGCCTATCCGGCGGAGATCCAGTACACGGGCAACGACAGCACCGGCCTGACGCCCCAGCGGAAGGTCATCTTCAACCGGAGCTCGCGCAACGATCGGCCCGCCCGGCGCCAGGACTGGAACCAGTGCGCCTCCCACCATGCCGAGGAGAAGCTGGACAACATCGAGGTCAAGGTGTACGAGGGGGGCGCCTGGCAGCTCGTGCGCGAGTACCAGCTCAACTACACCGACCTGCCCGACAGCGATCCCGCGGCCCCGCGGCCCTGGTGGCACTCCCAGGACTCGGAGAGCAGCGAGCCGATCGAGCTCGGGAAGACCAAGCTGCTGTTGAGGGAGATCGTGCCGTACGGGCGGGATGGCACCACCGCCCTGCCCTCGACCTCCTTCAGCTACTATGTCACCCCCTATCTCGGCAGCTCCAACTACGGGGATTACCAGGGCCGCTACGCGACCTGGAAGCTCTGGCTGCGCACCGCCCAGAACGGCTATGGCGGCAGCGCCTGGTACGAGTACCAGAGCTTTGTGCCGGGGGAGAAGGAGGTCGCTTACCTGCGGAGACGCTACCGGGTGACCAAGCGTGAGCTGGAGGACGGCCTGAGCGAGGGCCTCTCCGCCCGCCAGACCTACACCTACGGCTACGGCTCATCCCACCAGGTCAGCTGGGGTGGCGGCCCTGAGTTCCGGGGCCACGAGTGGGTGAGCGAGACCGATGCGGCGGGCGACAGCACGACCAGCTATTTCCACTCCAACGGCGACGGGATGGACGATGTCGTCCGGTATCTCAAGGGCAAGCGTTACCGGCTGGAAGTGAGGGCGCCGGGCGGCACGATGCTCAAGCGGGAAGACTATGACTGGTCGCGTGAAACGTTATTCCAGACCGATACCCGCTTCATCCACCTGGACGAGGTGCGGACCTGCCTCAATGGGAGCGACGCCTCCTGCACGGGGGGCAAGCAGGGCAAGGCCCACTACTGGTACGATACCAGCCTGCAGGGGGGCGCCCAGTACGGCAATGTGACTAACATCTGGGACTACAAAGAGGACGGCAATGTCTACCGCCAGACCCAGCGCACCTACTACCCCAACGCCAACGCCGAGCCCCCCGATAGCACCCCCTGGATCCTGGACAAGGTGGCGAGCGAGGCGGTCTATGCGTATGTGAGCCCGAGCTGGGTGCAGGCCTCCAGCACCCTCAACATCTATGACAGCAACACCGCCTACAATCAGGCGCCCACCAAGGGGGACCTCGTGCGGCAGGACCGCTATCGCGATGCCGCCAGCACCATCACGGCCTCCTACGAGTACGACAGCTATGGCAACCGCACTAAGGAGACCGATCCCAACAACCATTCGACCACGACCACCTACGAGGCGACCTACCACACCTTCCCCACGGCCGTGGCTAATGCCCTCAGCCAGACCACCAACTCATCCTTCGACGCCAAGACCGGCCGGCCCCTGTCGGTGACCGACCCCAACGCGGCCGCCACCTCCTATGAGTATGATACTCTCAACCGCCTGACCAAGGTGATCAAGCCGGGGGATGATTCCACTAACCCCACCAGGCAGTATACCTACAACACGGGCGCCATCGTTTCCGCCACTCCCACCGGCTACGACTACGGCATCGCCGGAGGCGGGGCCTACACCCGCCCCGGCTATACCTATGCGCCGACGAAGTTCACCGTCGATACGGCCAACCTCGCCACCCACCTCAAGTACGGCCTGATCAACGGCACGACCTACAATGCCCTGGATACCCGCGGCCACTACTACAGCGCACCCGCCAACGCCACGATCACCCGGGTGCGCTTCGACTACCAGACGGACTACGACAGCAGCCAGGTCTACCTGGGGATGGATATTCCCAACAACACCGACTACTGGAAGATGGACAAGTCCGGGGCCAACTCGGGCAGCGTGGACATCCTCCTGCCGGGGGTCTCACAGGTGACCTTCGGGCTGTATGCCAAGACCGGCTTCACCTACAGCGGGGCCACCGATGCCGCCTATGGGCGCATCTACAACATGGTGGTCTACTACTCCCAGCCCTCCAGCATCACGGCCAGCGAGAGAGATAGCTCATCCGATGGCAAGCACACGACCACCACCTTCTACGATGGGATGGGCCGCGTCGCCGAGAGCAAGTCGGAGTTCGACGCCACCAAGTACGCGGCGGTGGCGAACACCTACGACAACCGCGGCCAGAAGGCCTCCCAGACCGTCCCCTTCCTGAGCACCGGCGCCGCCTATGCCACGCCACCCGCCGGCCAGGCGGTGACCGGCTACGCCTACGACGCCCTTGGGCGGACCACCGTCATCACCAATACCGATGGCGCCACCAAGCGAAGCTTCTACTCCGGCTGGACGACCACCGCCGTGGACGAGAACAACCACCAGAAGGCCCAGACGGCGGATCCCTTCGGGCGGCTGGCCAAGGTGGAGGAGTACACCGGGGCCTATCCCAGCGCCACCCTTTACGCCACCACCAGCTACAGCTATGATGTCGCCAACAACCTCACCCAGGTGACGGATGCGGCGGGCAATGTCTCCACCATGGGCTACGACTGGCTGGGGCGCAAGACGGCGATGAGCGACGCCGACATGTACAACTGGGCCTACGGGTACGACCGGGCGGGCAACCTGACCGGCCAGACCGACGCCCGCGGCCAGTCCCTCATCTTCGCGTACGACGAGCTCAACCGGCTGCGGAGCACCTTCTATCCTGCCCCGGGCGGGCTCTACGATGGCTTCGGCGCGGCGGCCCTCGCCCCGGGCTGGAGCTGGTATGTCCCCCTGGCCGGGCCGACCTACACCCTGGCCGGGAGCAAGCTCAGTCTCGCTGTGCCGGGCGATCAGGCCTACTACCACTGGACGGGCACCGATCAGGCCCCGCAATTGCAGCGGGACGCCCCCAGCGGGGACTGGGAGTTTCATAGCAAGGCGACCCTGGCCACGCCGGGGGCCAGTGCCTTCCACAGCGGGCTGCTGGTCTACTTCAGCCAGTACGATGTGTTCTACTGGGGCTTCCGCGAGGGGACCGGCCTTCAGCTGAGGCGGACAGGCAGTGACATCCTGGCCTCGGCCTCCAATACCGCCGCCACCGTCTGGCTGCGGGTGGTGAAGGCCGGCAGCGACTACTACTTCGACTACTCACTGGACGGCCAGGGCTGGACCACGGCGGGACGGGCCAATACCGGCACGGCCCCGCTGAAGGTGGGCTTCATCAGCCGGACGTTCACCCCCAGCGCCGTCACCGTCGACTTCGACGACTTCGGGCTGAGTGTCCCGGCCAAGCCGGCCCGCGCCAACACCTACGATGACACGGCCGGGGCCAACAAGGGCATCGGGCGGCGCACCGGGATGGCCGACGAGTCGGGGTCGGCCGGCTACCGGTACGACGAGCGGGGGCGGCTGACCAGCGAGGCCAAGACGATCACCGGGGCGGGGACCTACACCACCAGCTACAGCTACGACTCACTGGACCGGGTGGTGACCACGGCCTATCCCGACGGGGAGGCCGTGACCAACACCTACAACG
>JAMCTB010000206.1:0-1973 GCA_023380955.1 Chloroflexota bacterium
CCTCTTTCTCAACAGCTCGGCCTTCGGTGCGCAACTGCAGAACGGCGTGGTCGACGCGCTGCATTTCACCAGGGAGGTGTTTCTCTCCATCACCGCCTTCGTGATGGTCTACGTCTACGCCCGACGTCCGTTCCCCGTGTGGACGTTCTGGCGAAAGCGGGGGTTGGGGGTGCTGCTGCCCTATATCTTCTGGAGCCTCGTCTATGTCTGGATAGGGGTCCCGCACAGCCCTGTTCAGGCCTGGCTCTCGACCGCACTGGTGGACATCCTGACCGGCACGGCCTCCTTCCAGCTCTACTTCATTCTGCTGAGTCTGGAGTTCTACCTGGTCCTGCCGCTGTTCCTCCCTGCCATTCAGCGCCTCGGGGAGCGCCACCCCTGGCGCCTGCTCGTCGCCAGCGGCGCATTGCAGTTCGCTTTTCTCTACGTGGACCACAATTTCATCGAGGTGGGACCATTCTCTGCGACCCAGGTCGGGCAGTTCATCAACACCTACCAGGCGAGTTTTCTCCCGTTCTACCAGTTCTACGCGGTGGTGGGGGCGCTGGCGGCGCTCCACGCTGGCCGGCTGCGCCCGTTCGTGCAGCAGCACGGTCGGCTGGTTCTGACCGCTTCGGCCCTCGGATTGGGGGCACTCTGGCTGAGGTACGGCATCGGCGTCTGGATCGAGCATGGAAGCGATGCCTTCAACACATCCGTGTTCCAGCCGGTGATGGTCTTTTACTCCGCCGCGGTGGCGCTCTTCCTCTACTGGGTGGGGGTTACCTGGGCCAGCAGCCGGTCGCCCGAGGCACCGCGCGGACAGGCTTTCTGGGCGCTCCTTTCGGACGCGTCATTCGGGATCTATCTGATCCACCCGTTGTTCCTGAACCCGATCGTGAGTGAACTCGCGCCGAAGCTGCCGGCGGCCGTCCCTGTCGCGATTCGGGTCGCCGCGGTGTGGGGATTGGCGGCCGGGCTGACCGCCGCGGCCTGCGTTGTGCTGCTCTATGTGCCGCTGGCCAGCCGGCTCATTGGCCGTGCCAACAGCCGCTCGATTCCGTTGTCCTGGCACCTCCGGCTTGCAACCGTCCCGGTGGCGCGTGACCGTGGACTCGCCTCCAGACGCAGCGAGCGCTAACTGCTCGCCCAAAATCTGACCGGCGGACCTGCTCCCGTGATACAATGGTAGAAGAAACTTCACGGGAGCATCTCCATGCTTGCAGGGGTAAAGCGACCGCTGGCCCTCGTGGGCGGCGGCGCGCTGGCGCTATTTGTCCTGTTTGGGCTTTTTCACTTCCAGGTGCCGGCCGCAGGTGGCCGCTTCATGCTCTTTGGTAGATCGCTCGCCTGGACCGAGGGGTTGGTGACCCGCTCCCTTGCGTCGCTTGGTACGGAGAGTGCCTCGGCCGCTTCGGGTGAGGCTACGCCGGCCGCTGGCTCGATCAGCTGCGAATCGAAGGGATCGGGCGGATACCAGTTGTGTCACTACACCGACAAACTTGGCCAGACCATGAATTTCTTCCTCTTCGTGCCAGCGGCCTTCGAGCCGGCCCAGAAGTATCCCCTTGTGCTGGTGCTACATGGGGGTGGCGAACGCGCCAGACCCGGCATGACGCGAGCCGCGGATGATGCGGTGCTGGAGCACGCCCCGTACGTGAAGTGTTGGGTGGGAAAACCTGCGCACCTTAACGATCCGAGTGTTCAGTCGCGCTGGCCAAGCTTCATCGTGGTCCCTCAGCTCGACGGCCTCAGCCGCTGGGTCAACGTGCCGCCCAGCCAGGGCTCGTACAAGATGGCTCCGGAGCCGACCGCGGAGTTGCGGATGGCCAAGGATATCGTTGACCTCCTGCGTCAGAAGTACGCGAACGTTGACCCCAACCGGCTTTACATAACAGGGATCTCGCTCGGGGGCTATGGTACGTGGGACGCCATTGAGCGGTGGCCCGGTTACTTCGCGGCTGCTGTGGCCGTGTCCGGCGGCGGCGATCCGA
>JAMCTB010000206.1:1983-8243 GCA_023380955.1 Chloroflexota bacterium
TTGAAAGACATGCCCATCTGGGTATTCCACGGCAGTCAGGATCCGATCGTTCCGGTCTCTGGCTCGCGCGACATGGTTAAGGCGATCGAGGCCGCTGGTGGGCACCCGCCCTATACGGAATATGCCGGTGCCAAGCACGACATCTGGGCCCGGGTCTACGCAGTCGATACCGTCAACCCCTCAAACAACGTCTTCCGGTGGCTCTTTTCGCAGCATAAGAGTCCGGCCGCCAAACAGGTCGCGCGCGACGTGGCTCGAGGATGAGTAGCGCCCGTCCGGCGCCGCAGGCAATTCTGCCGGCGCCGGTCTCCCGGGCGGTGCTGGTCGTCATCCACGATCCCGTTCTCCGCTCATACGGGGGAAGGACGCTGCGGGAATTCTCTCGCTGGAACGACCCCGAGCAGCTGGCCCGAGAGTACATCGACGACGTGCGTGAGTGCAGTTACGGGTACGCCAACTACGAGATCGCCGAGTGGATTGTCGTGGATGGATTTCCGCTCAAGCGCGATCGGTTCCGCTACACGGAGCAGAGCTATCTCGCCGCTATGCGAACTGGCCACCTGCACGACCCGGACGGAGTTGACTACCTGGAGTTGGTCCGCGAGTTCGATATTATCGACAGGATGGACTCCGGAGAGATCGATGAGGTCTGGTTGTTCGGTCACCCCGGTGCGGGCTACTGGGAATCGGTCATGGCAGGGCCCGGCGCGTTCTGGTGCAACGCCCCGCCGTTGAGCGGCACCCAGCACTGCTCGCGCAGGTTCGTCATCATGGGCTTCAACTACGAGCGCGGTGTTGGCGAGATGCTCGAGGACCTCGGTCACCGTGCGGAATCCATCCTCGGCAAGCTATTCGAGCACACTGGCGGCGATGCCAACCTGTTCGCGCGCTTCACCCGCTACGACCTGAGAGCCCCCGGCCAAGCCGAGGTCGGCAACGTGCACTTCGCCCCCAACAGCGTGCGGGACTACGATTGGGGAAACCCGAGGCTGGTCCTGAGCAGCTGTCAAAACTGGAGCAACTTCCCCGATCTGAGTGGCGAGCCGCGTAGGGTGTCCTGCGCGGAGTGGGGAAGCGGCGACATCCGCGAGCACCATCGCTGGTGGCTGCGGCATTTCCCACACATCGTGGGCGAAGCCGGGGGCATCTCTTGGAACTGGTGGGAGTACGTCATCGACCCCAACCGCGTTCAGGCCTGATCCCCCCTCCTGAGGAGCCCCCGAAACTCCAGACCGCAAACGGAGTCACCGTCGGTGACCGTCGGTCACCGTTGCGGGTCAGCGCTATCGTGGAGCTGGGCTTCGCGGACGTGGCGGACGCAGCTTTTGTGCCGCAGTGGGGGCCAAGAGAAGCGCGAAGGACGACCCGAGCAGAAAGCCCGCGACCACGTCGCTCGTCCAGTGCCACGCCGCGTACATCATTGCCAGACCGATTGCGGGGGCGACGGCGACGGTGAGCAGGGCGAGCACGCCCGCGAAGCGCCCGCCCCGGCTCCGGATCAGCACAGCGAGAAATGTGCAGATGAAGGCGCTCCTCAGCGAGTGGCCGCTGGGAAACGAGCCCTCCAGCACGATAGTGGGGAAGCTGCTGTTCACCGGCACGTGGAAGCGCAGGGTCCGCGGTATTGGCGGCTGGTCCAGCCAGGACTTGGATACCAGCTCGACGGCGGTGGGTACCACAAGGGCGAATGGGGCCACCGACCACCACCCCGCGCCCTTACGCCACATGACCACGCTTATCACCGCGGCGTACAGAACCGACATCTCCGCCGCTGCCAGATTGCCGGCCAGCATAGACCACCAGTCCAACACTGGACTTTCCACGTACTGCATGGAAAATGCGATGGCGCGGTCCATCCCTGACAGCAGCTGCAACTGCACCAGGACCGTGATCACCGCGAATCCCGCGAGGCCGGCAACTCCGACGGCACCGGCCGCGGTCGGGCGGACGAACCAGGGCATGGGTGCTGCCGGTGCCCTCCGAGGCGCCTCGTAAGTCCTGCTTTGGTCGAGTCTCATAACACCCAGAGTGTACCAGGTAACGCCCCAGGTGTGCCGCTGGGCAAACTGGAGCACCCATCCTCGATCGAGTCTACTCGGTCTCGTCCGCGCGGCGCGAGTGGAACAATCCGCGACATCCTGCAGGAAATGGAGCAAACCCCGGCTCCAATTGATGTACCAATTGATGTAAGTGCCGATCCCAGGTCTAAGACTCCTGTACACCACCGATAACAGGGCAAAAAAACGGGCTCAGAGTAAGTCTCTGAGCCCTTCTGCATAGTACCCCTGGGCCGACTCGAACGGCCGACACACGGTTTAGGAAACCGTTGCTCTATCCTCTGAGCTACAGGGGCATCGATTCGCGGCAACCCCGCCAGCCGCTGGATCACTTGCGAGAGTTGCCTACCAGTATGTTAGCAACCGGCCGCAGTAGGGTCAAGGCGCTTCGACCGCCGCTGGCCGCTTCCATCACGTGGCGTGGAAACCCGCCGTCTGTCCCGACGCAGCTCGCGTTCCCGCCGTGGAGACTGCACCCTGCGGGCATGATTAAGGGCCGTTCCATCGAACGGCCCCCATAGTGCCGAAGGGGGGATTTGAACCCCCACTCGGGTTACCCGAACTACGCCCTGAACGTAGCGCGTCTGCCATTCCGCCACTTCGGCATGAGCCCCCGGGGAAGCTCACGTGCAGAAATTATAGCATGAGGGCGGCCGGTGGTTCAAGCATTTTGTGTGATCATGCCCCGAGACGTTATACTGAACGGTAGCACGCGAAAGCAACGGCGACTAGATCGCATAGGTCTGAGCACACTGAGAGGATCGAAGCTCGAATGGAGTTGGAGTCGTTCGATACGGAGCTGGCGGATCTGATCGCCGAAGAGGCGAAGCGCCAGGCGGATACAGTTAAGTTGATAGCCTCCGAGAACTACGCCAGTGGGGCTGTCTTGGAGGCAATGTCGTGCCCCGTGGAGTCTGGCGGCTCCGCGTGGGCCAACCATCTGACCGACAAATACGCCGAGGGATATCCGGGGAAGCGTCACTACGGCGGCTGCGAGGTGGTCGACCTGATCGAGGATCTGGCGATCCAGCGCGCAAAGGCCCTTTTCGGGGCCGAGCACGTGAATGTGCAGCCTCACTCGGGTACTCAGGCAAATTTGGCGGCGTACGCTGGACTGCTCGCGTTGGGTGATCGAGTCCTCGCCATGGACCTGGCGCAGGGCGGCCATCTCTCCCACGGCTCCCGACTCAGCATCTCCGGCAAGCTTTACTCGTTCGCTCACTACGGCGTGAATCGTGATACCGAAATGTTGGACTATGACGCCATCGAGCGGCAGGCCGTAGAGTTCCGTCCCAGACTGATAGTCGCTGGCGCCAGTGCCTACAGCCGGATCATCGACTGGCAGGCCCTCAGACACATCGCCGATCGTGTCGGAGCGATGCTGATGGTTGATATGGCGCACATCGCGGGGCTGGTTGCCGGTAATGCCCACCCATCGCCCGTGCCCTACGCCGACGTCGTCACCACCACCACCCACAAGACCCTCCGCGGGCCACGCGGCGGGATGATCATATCCAAGGCTATTCACGCGAAAGCGATCGACCGGGCCGTCTTCCCGGGCACCCAGGGCGGCCCCTTCATGCACCTGATCGCCTCCAAGGCGGTGTGCCTCAAAGAGGCGTCGACTCCGGCCTTCGCTGCCTACGCGGCCCAGGTTGTCGCGAACGCGAAGGCTCTGGCCGAGGGCCTCACTAAACACGGGCTGCGGCTGGTCTCGGGTGGGACGGACAACCACCTGATGCTTGTGGACGTGCGTCCCATCGACATGACGGGCGCCGCGGCGGAGATGGCACTGGCGAGGGCCGCAATCACTGCCAACAAGAACCTCCTGCCCTACGATCCGTCGCCACAGCAGCAGACCAGCGGGATCCGTCTCGGCACTGCGGCCATCACCACCAGGGGCATGGGCGAGAGGGAGATGGCTGAACTGACGGACATCATCGTCGGCGCCATGAAAAGCGGCGGGGAAGAAGCGGCCCTGGGACGGTTGAGGGCGAGGTCTCTGGAGCTTTGCAGGGCTTTCCCAATCCCACGGGACCCGCTCGCCGTGGCCGCCGCTTCGCTTTCCTAGTCTGCCTCAGCTTCGTGATTGGTGGCTTGGGTCGTGCGTATATTCGCGCACGGACCGCGGTCGAACCATGGGTTCGGCGCAAGGAAGGCAGGTACTTCAGAACTGATCAGAGCAATATTCGGGAGGATCTCAGGCCGGCTGGCTCGCTTCGGTGCGGTGGGAGCGCTGGGCGTGGTTGTGAACAACATGGTTTTGCTGGTGGCCCACGGTGTCGGAGGCGTGCCACTACTCTTCGCCTCCGCGATTGCGGTCGAGGTGTCCATACTCAACAACTTTGTCTGGAACGAGCGTTGGACCTTCGGCTATAAGAGCATCTCTATCAAGCGCCTGGGCAAATTCAACCTCACCTCACTGGGCGGGCTGGTTATCACCACAACGGTGCTCTACGTTCTGGTCACCTACTTTCGTGTTCAGTATCTGATCGCTAACCTCGTCGGGATCGGCTTCGCGACGGCCTGGAATTTCGCCCTCAGCATGGTCTGGACATGGGGCATGGACGGCTAAAGAATAGCTAGCGCTGCGCGTCCTGCCCAACCGCGACCGAGAAGTCGGTGCCCTCCCAGCGGCCTGCCTGCGGCCAGAAGAAGGTGAACACTACGTTCGACCCCGCGTGGAGCTTCGACGTCGCGAGATCTGCCACGTGAACGCCAAGGCCCGTGTCACGAGTCTTCGTGTCCTGAATAGTCTGCCATCCATCGGAGCTCCAACGCACGGCCGCGGGAGCCAGTACCTCCAGGCGGAGCCTGTTTCCGGCCGTCATTAACGCGACCTTGTTGTTGAATCGCCACACCGAGTGGGACGACCCCACCTTCTCCACCTGGTAGCGCTGTACTGTCTGGGGCGGCATGTCGAATACGCGGCCGTCTCGGATTGATCGGCGCAGCTTGATGTACTCGGAATGAGCCCACACGAGCGGCATCGCGGAGCCGGATGGTTTCCCGCGGAACAGCTCTCTGTCGGGGATGTCGTCGGAGTCCCATATCTGCTCCGGTATCAATCCGCCCGGGCCGGCGAAGGCCTCCATCGCCGCGAGCATCTGGAGCGCCAAATCTCGCCGTCCGGCGGCCAGTTCGTAGTGACCTCGCTCACCCGTGAGGAGCGGCCAAGCCCTGCCGATGCCAGTCCCGTCGTATGGACCGCCGTCCGCGTGCTCACCATACTGGTCCTGCTTATACCTCCGCCAGCATGGACCATTGGGCGTGTCGACCTTAAGCAGGGCATCGATAGCCTTCACCGTGTTGACCACGCGTGGATCGTCCGCGGCCCGAAGCCCAAAGCGCACCAGGGCCAGCGCGTCGGGCCCGACGATGTAGGATGCGGGGCCGCTCGCTTGCTCGGGTGGACGGCCCTTGATGGGCACGAACCCATGCCGTGGGGATGATGCCGCCGGCCCGTTTGGCGATGCGATGCGCACGTAGTGGCCGTGTATCCCCACCTGCTGGTCCAACTCGGTCCCCGTGACGTAAGTCCACCGCTCGATATTGCTGTTCCAGTTGTCGGCCGTTTCCTTGAGGAAACCGGCCACGCTTCCCTCCTCGACCTGTTCCGCGATGTCTGCCGCGGCAAGGAGTGCCGCTACTTCAGCCGAGAGGGTGAAGGGCGAGTAACCAGGGTCCATCTCCCATCTGTCCTGCTGGGTCACGGGACCGTTCCTCACCAGGTACCCTGCCGCTCGCTTGACCATCGGCCAGAACTGCCGCAAATCGCTCTCGCTCAGACCTCCCCTTCGGCGGCCGAGGTCCACGAGCAATATCGGCAGAGCCGTCTCGTCCATCTGTATGCCGTCCCAGTATGGTGTGCCATCCAGCCACATGTTTTGAGGCCAATGCCCATCGGGCTGCTGGGTGGTCTCGAGGTAGTGGAGAACACGGCGCGCGACGGCGATGGCTCCGGCAGCCGCCAGGCCGGCGGCGGTCTCCACCAGATCCCGAGGCCAGGCCAGGTGATAGCCTCCCAGGTCCTGATCGCCCTTTGAGGAGCCCCAGGGGATCGCGAGTCCCGCGATGATCCCACCCTGAAAGCTCTTGGACTCGTGGGTGCGCAGGACCGCGGTACTGATGCGATAAAGGCCACGCTCCCCCTCTTCCGCGTTCTCCACGGGCACCAGCGTGGCTTGCCACCGTTGCCAATCT
>JAMCTB010000207.1 GCA_023380955.1 Chloroflexota bacterium
AACGGAAAGAGGTAGTGGCCCTGGCCACGGTGGTGGGAGCCTCCGGGTCCACGCCCTCGAAGCTTGGGGCGAAGATGCTGGTCCTTCCCGATGGGGGCACCGTGGGCACTGTCGGCGGAGGGTGCGCCGAGGCAGAGGTCTGGCAGGTGGCCCACGAGGTGGTCCGGACGGGCGCACCGCGGCTGATTGCCATAGACCTGACCGGCGAGAACGCGGAAGAGGAAGGGATGGTGTGCGGCGGCCGGATGGAGCTGTTCGTGGAGCCGCTGTAGGTTGTCGTCCTTCCGGACAGAACAGGGTGCAGAATGAGTCGAGGGCTCGGCCCCTAGGCCTTCCCTCGGAAACCCGATCTTGGAGCTGTCCGTCTTGGCGTTGTTGAAGCCCCTGTCCCCGTATCGGTGGGTAATCCTCGCTCTCGCCTTCATAGCTCAAATGGGCAACGCCCTGGCGACGCAGGTCGTTGCGCCCCTCGCTCCCCTGTTCCAGCCCGAACTCGGCCTCAGCAAGATGGACGTTGGCCTCTTCTCCTCCGCCATCTTCGCGGGCTGGTGGATCGTTCTGCTGGCGGCCGGCTCCCTTGCCGACCGGTTCGGCGTCAGAATCATGATCTCCGCCGGACTGTTCTTGACCGCTTTGCTGTTGCTGGCCATGGGCACGGTGGTTTCCTTCTTCCAGGCCGTCGCGGTGATGCTTGCCGCTGGTCTTGCCAGCGGGATGGCTCAGCCCGCGGTCTCCAAGGGCATCACGGAGTGGTTCATGCCTCGCTCTCGCGCCACGGCCATGGGACTGAAGCAGGCCGCTGTCCCGGTGGCGGGTATCGTGACGGCTGCCACTCTGCCTGTCCTTGGGCTAGCCATGGGCTGGCGCTTCGCCATGGCGGTCGTCGGTTTCTATCTCCTCGCCGCCGCCGCTTTCATCTGGATCTTCTACCGCGAGCCCCACGGCGGCCGTCAATCGGTCAAGGTCGGGACCAGTGTCAGGGCCGGCCTGGGCGCCGTCCTAGCGAATCGCCGGCTCTGGGCCATGAGCACCATGTCCATCCTGCTGGTTTCCGGCCAGATGGCGCTGACGACTTACCTGGCGCTCTACTTCAGCGACGAGGTGCTGGTACCGCTGATCCCGGAAGTGGACGCTCGCATCGTAGCGGCCGGCGCGTACCTCGCCCTTTGTCAGGCCGGCGGAGCCTTCGGCAGAGTGTTCTGGGGTGTGGTGAGCGATCGCCTTTTCCGTGCTCGTCGCCTCCCCGTTATGGGAATCGTCGGGCTGGTGGCAGCCTCCATGGGCGTCCTGCTCGCCAACTTCGGGCATGGGTTCCCGACGGAGCTCATGGCTCCGGTCCTGTTCGTCTACGGGGCAACCTCCATCGGCTGGAGCGGCCTTTACCACGCGGCGATGGCCGAGTCGGTGGACCGACGCTACGCGGGGACAGGGCTGGGGCTGGGCATGACCCTGAACCAGTGCGGGACCGTGGCTGCACCTCCACTGTTCGGATTCGTTGTTGACTTGACGGGCTCCTATCAGATAGCGTGGTTCCTGGCGGCCGGCGTTTCCGGATTCGGGGGATTGATGGCCCTGGTGCTGGCTCCGGGGGAGAAACAGCGTGGATAGACAAAGACGATCGATCCTTCAAGTTCTGGTATTCCTTCTCGCCCTGGCGGGAGTCGCCGGTCTTCCTTCAGTTGCCGATGCCGGATGGTCAAAGGCGGACGGCGTGTCGTCCTCGGACGCGCCCGCGGATTGGGAAGCTCTCGCCCATTGGATCGACACCGAGGTGCTCCCGGTGCCCAACGGCCCCCAACTGCCGCTGTCTTCTTTTCGCGCTCGCGGCCCCTCGGGGTGGAACTCGTTCCGTGCGCCTTTCCCGGAGGTGCCCGTGTGGAACCCGCCCGGGCCGAAGAGGGTCGGCCTTCAGGCCGGGCACTGGCGGTATGACGAAGCGCCCGACGAACTGGCAGACCTGCGCAGCAATCCCGGTACGTCGGGGGGAGGCGAGGTCGAGTGGCAGGTGACCCTGGACATCGCACACCGCACCGCGGCAATCCTGGAAGCGGCCGGCGTTGTGGTGGACGTTCTTCCCACCACCATTCCCGTTCGCTATCGCGCCAACGCTTTCGTTGCTATCCATGCCGATGGCGACGGGTCGGGCGTCCTCAGGGGCTTCAAGGCCACGAGGCCGGGCTTCTCCGCCATTCCGGACGTCGACGATTCCTTCGCCGAGACCCTCAGTGAGGAATATGGCGCCGTCACCGGCCTGCCGCGGGAGGACGCCCAGGTATCCCTTCGAATGCGCTGGTACTACGCCTTCAACGCCCGGCGCTACCAGCACGCCGTCGCCCCGGGTGTCCCGCAGACGATCATCGAGACCGGTTTCCTGACCAACGGCTACGATCGGCGCCTCCTCCTGGGGGATCCGGGCACCGTCGCCAGGGGCATCGCCAACGGCATACTGAAGTTCCTCCAGACGGATGCCGGGGGATAGGACTGGAAGGCCCCCAGCGGGCGGACACTCCCTCTCCCTATGGGAGAGGCGTGAACGTGCCCTTTGGCACGTTCACGGGGTGAGGGCCTGTGGCGGCCCAAGACAGCCACTACCCCCACCCTGAGCCTCTCCCATGGGGAGAGGGGATGGAAGCGACGAACCCGAGGGAGCGACGTTGCGCGAGACAATAGCTGCTGGGGAAACCCTCCCCTCGCCTGGGATCTCGCCCTCTGTGATGGTGGAGATCCGGAACCTCGTGGCGAGACGCGGGGACGCCAGGGTGCTGGAGATACCCCACCTTCAGGTGCGCGTGGGCGAGATTCTCTCGGTGATCGGACCCAACGGGGCAGGCAAGAGTACCCTGCTCCATCTGCTCGGTCTTCTCCTCCAGCCCACCGTTGGCGAGATCTGGTTCGCAGGAGAGCGGGTGGGCCACGGCAGTGACCTGGTGAGGCTTCGCCGTCGCATGGCGGTGGTCTTCCAGGAACCGCTGCTGCTCGATACCTCGGTACAGGGCAACGTGGCGGCAGGCCTGCGGATTCGGGGTGTCGATCGTCGGGTTGCCTCAGAGCGGGCTCGCGCCTGGATGAAAGCTTTCGGGATCGAGTCGCTGGCCGCGCGATCGGCTCGACGGCTCTCGGGCGGCGAGGCCCAGCGTGTGAGCCTGGCCCGGGCCTTTGCCCTGGAACCGGAGCTGCTACTGCTGGATGAGCCTTTCTCTGCCCTGGATGCCCCCACGCGCGCGTCCCTCTTCGACGATTTCGAGCGGGTGCTTCGGCAGAGTCGCGTAACCACTGTCTTCGTGACTCACGATCGAACGGAGGCGATGCGGCTGGGGGATCGAGTTGCCGTCGTGACGGGTGGACGGGTGGCGCAGGTGGGATGCCCGGAAGAGGTCTTCTCCTGTCCCGCTGACGAGAGAATCGCCGCCTTCGTGGGAGTGGAGAACCTGATCCCGGGGCGAGTCGTCGAGCAGCGCGAAGGTTTGGCGCTGGTTGGCCTGCGAGGCGCGACGGTGGAGGTGGTGAGCGATCTCGAGGCAGGGCGCCAGGTGCTGGCCTGCATCCGTCCGGAGGACGTGGTGGTAGCGCCGTCGCCGGGGCAGGGCGCCACCAGCGCTCGCAACCGCTTGCCGGGCCGGATAACCAGGCTGACGCAACTGGGATCTCAGGTGCGGGTGGAGGTTGACTCCGGCTTCGTGCTGGCGGCGCTGATCACCCGGCGCTCCTGCGAGGAGCTGTCCTTCCGAGAGGGCTCCGAGGTGATCGTCTCGTTCAAGGCCAGTTCGGCTCACCTGCTGGCGAGGTAGACACGGGAGAGGGGGCGAGAGAGCAAGGGAGCGAGAGAGCGAGGGGCGTATTCTGCTTCCTAGCTTCCTAGCTTCCTAGCTTCCTAGCTTCAGCGTCAGCTCCAGGAAGACGGCGCCTTCGATGGGATTGTGGCGGTACGGCTCTATCTCGACGAACCCCATCGAGCGATACAGAGTGAGGGCTTCCGACATCCAGGGGACCGAATCCAGCCGCATCCGGCGGTAGCCCTTGGCCCGCGCTTCCGCCACGACTGCCTCTGCCAGCGCCCTACCGGTGCCTTTTCCGCGGAAGGTTGGCCGGACGTACAACCTCTTCATCTCGCAGACGTCCTCGGCCATCCCGCGAAGGGCCACGCACCCCACGGCCTCCTTGCCGGAGCAGGCCAGTAGGAGGCAACCGTGCGGATCCGAGTATTCGCCCGGCAAGCCGCGAAGCTCCTCCTCGAAGCCCTGGAAGCCGAGGTCGAAACCGAGGGATCCGGCATACTCCAGGAACAGCGCCCTGGCCTCCGCAATTCGCGCTGATCCGCCGGCTCTGACGATCTCATTGATCATCGCAATGCCAATCAGGAGGTAATGTGTTGCTCCAGACCATCGTAGGCGGGTACGGCCCTGGGGCAGATAGTTCGTATCTCGTTGGTGAATACTTCGTGGGGAGGGGCGGAACGCCCGATCTGAGTCAAGATTATCTTCCCTGTCTTCCACGTGCAAACCTGAGGTAAATCGCGATCAACTCTCAGGTGAGAGAAGATTTTCCTTCTCCAGGTTGCTCCATCGATAATCAAGAGGTTAGCCCCCTGGCAAAAGCTCTTAAACTCTTCCGTCAGTTCAGCTATGTCAGAAGCATAGACGATAGTTTCATCCTTTCTTAGTTTCCAGGCAAAAGCAGGGAATCTCGGGTCTCTTGAATGAGGAACCAGAAGAGGAGTTATCTCCCACGAATCTAGCTTAACGGTTTGGCCTTCTCTTATTGCATGAAATCGGCAATGGTCAAGCAGTTTATGTTTGTTGCGGATTACTTCTATGGTTTGAGGATGAGCGTATACCGGTACCGCTTGAGCGTTTTTCCCTTTCAGCCAGGTCCGAAGCTGGCCGATCCCGCCGCAAGCATCGGCATGTCCGTGAGTCAGGAGAATACAATCGATTCTTTCCAAGCATTCAGCTTGTTTCGAGAAGTGGCGGGTCACATCCAAAAGGATACTAAGTCTGTCCTTTAGCAGTAGGGAACTCTCTCTCCTATTGGATTTCCCTGTTCCGGGAGTTCCTCCACTCGCACCCGTCCCCAAGAATACTATTTTGCCCATATCAGTCGGAGAGTCTGCTCAAGATAATGATCTCAGTAGAGGTTAACTGCATCCCAGCGCCCACTGGTTCTTCGGATAGTCGCACTTCGGTTCCCCTGGCTACCATGGAGCGTAGCGGGCCGGCTCTACTGTACGCCTCGCCCGATCAAAATGGGAAGGAGACCCCTCATGCGACATCTGGTTGTCCCTCTGGCATCCCTGAGCCTGGCGCTGACCCTCGCCACTGTCGGGTGCTCTCAGGCTGCTCCGGCCGCGCCGGCACCCGCAAAAGCCACGGCCGCGCCGGCTCAACCCGCCGCCACTTCCGCACCGGCAGCGACTTCCGCCCGGGCCGCCACCTCCGGCCCCGCTCAATCCGCG
>JAMCTB010000208.1 GCA_023380955.1 Chloroflexota bacterium
GGAACCAATGAATCGCGGACTGTCCCCACTCGGCCCAAGTCATGCCCGACCTGTGGGGCGCATAGGGCTTGATTCGAGGCCAAAATAGGGATGGCCTTCGTCGTTCTCATTCTATTCAACACTCTCGACTCCTGACTTGACGGTAGGGGGTCAGACGGGTATCATCTGGTGCAGACGCTGAGAAACCCATAGGGACTTGCGACGTGTAGGGATAAGAGGGAGGAGACGATAAGATGAGTGCAGCGCAGGCGGCCCTGCAGGCGCAGGAGAGCCTACCCTCGTTAAAGGTCTTGCTGACGATGTACCAGAAGATGGTGGCCATTCGGCGCTTCGAGGAGACAGCGGGAGAGCTGTACCGCGATGGCAAGATGCCCGGCTTCCCCCACCTGTACATCGGCGAGGAGGCCTCGGCCGTGGGCATCTGCTCGCAGCTCAAGCCCGAGGACTACATCACCAGCAATCACCGGGGCCACGGTCACTGCATCGCCAAAGGCGGTGACCTGAAGAAGATGGTGGCCGAGATCCTGGGCAAGAAGACCGGCTACTGTAAGGGCAAGGGCGGGACTATGCACATCGCCGATCCGGACATCGGCATCCTGGGGGCCAACGGCATCGTGGGCGCCGGGATACCCTTGGCGGTGGGATCGGGCCTGACCGCCAGGCTGAAGAAGACCGGCCGGGTTACGGTGTGCTTCTTCGGGGACGGCGCCTCCAATCAGGGTGCATTTCACGAGGGGCTGAATCTGGCGTCCATCTGGAAGCTGCCGGTGATCTTTGCCTGCGAGAACAACCTGTACCAGATTTCGATGTGCCAGCGGGACCATATGGCAATAAAGGACATTGCCACCCGGGGCGTCGCCTACGGCATCCCCGGCGTGGTAGTGGACGGCAACGATGTCCTGGATGTGTACCAGAAGGCGGGGGAAGCCGTCGCTCGCGCCCGTGCCGGCGAAGGCCCGACCCTCCTGGAGATGAAGACCTACCGCTGGCGGGGACACACCGAGGCCGATCCCACCCGCGGGCTGGAGTACCGGCCGAAGGAAGAGCTTGAGGCGTGGATGGCGCGTGATCCCATCAAGCTGCTGGAGGAACGGCTGCTCGGATGGGGGCTGGCAAAAGAAAGCCGTCTGAAGGCCATCCGGAAAAGCGTGGAAGACGAGCTGGCGGAGGCGGTGCGCTTCGCGGAAGAGAGCCCGCTGCCCGAGCCCGAGGAGGCGCTGGAAGATGTATACGCGCCATAGGCTGATTTGGGCGATTACGACGGGGGTGAAGGCCGATGCGTGAGATAACTTACAACGAAGCACTGCGAGAGGCGCTGGAAGGCGAGATGCGGCGCGATCCGGACGTCTTCTTGATGGGCGAGGACGTGGCCGTGCTGGGCGGTGTGTTCCGCTCGACCCGGGGCCTGCTGGGGGAGTTCGGCTGCGAGCGGGTGCGCGACACGCCCCTATCGGAGTCCGGCTTCATCGGTGCCGGCGTGGGGGCGGCCCTCACCGGTATGCGGCCGGTGGTAGAGCTGATGTTCTGCGATTTCTTCACCGTGGCGATGGACCAGGTCGTCAACCAGGCCGCCAAGCTGCACTATATGACGGGAGGCAAGCTGAAGGTGCCCCTCACGCTGCGCACCACCATCGGCGCCGGCCGGTCGTCGGCCGCTCAGCACTCCCAGAGCCTGCACGCCTGGTTCATGCACGTGCCGGGGCTGAAGGCAGTGATGCCCTCCGTGCCGGCCGATGTGAAGGGCCTGGTGACCGCCGCTATCCGCGACGACAACCCGGTGATCGTTTTCGAGCACAAGTTCCTGTACAACACCAAGGGGCCGGTGCCCGAGGGCGAGTACGTCATTCCGCTGGGCGTGGCCGAGGTCAAGCGGCCGGGGACCGACGTCACCGTCGTCGCCACGTCGATGATGGTGGTGAAGGCGCTCCAGGCGGCGCAGGCGCTGGAGAAGGAAGGCATCTCCGTCGAGGTGGTGGACCCGCGAACGCTGGTGCCGCTGGACAAGGCCACCATCCTCGAATCCGTAAAGAAGACCGGCCGGCTGGTGGTCGCCGACGAGGGCTATCCGAAGTGCGGGTTCGCCTCCGAGATTGCGGCAATCGTCGCCGAAGAGGCCCTCGACTATCTGGACGCGCCGGTGAAGCGGGTGACGAACCTGGACGCGCCCATCCCGTTCGCCGTGCCGGAAGAGAAGTACGTGATGCCAGACGAGCACAAGATCGCCGCAGCGGTGCGCAGTCTGGTGAAATCCTAGCACCGGTCTGGCTGTGGCCTGGGCAGGGGCGGGCGTGGCTCGCCCTTGCTGCTCTGATATGAAAGAAGGGCTCGGTGGGTGAGGCCTGCGCAAGGTTCCGGCCAGTGTGCCATAGCTTTCATCTGGGGTGGTGGCCGCCAGGCTACGGTAACTCTGTAAGAAGGGCACTTCGACCCGTGTCAGAGCCTCTAACAAAGCCGGTAGCGCGATGGCGCGCCCCCGCCCGTCGCCGACGGGCCGCTCGCCACGGCTCGCCTGTGGCGAGGCCCGCGCTGCAAGCCAGGGTTTTGACAGGCGCTCTTAGTTGCAGGACCATGGGGCATCGTCCGGGAATACTTCCAGAAGACATTCGATAGGAGAGAGCTATGTTTGACCAAGTACATCACGTCGCCTATGTCGTAGACGATATGGACAAGGCCATCGATTTCTTCTCGAAGAAGTTTGACCTCGAGCTGGAGCGGCGCTGGGTGACCGAGTCGGCGGGAACGGAGTTTGCCACCTTCCTGGTGGGCGATTTCGTGTTCGAGTTCCTGTCGCCGGCCTCGCCGACCTCGCGCCACCACCAGACCCTGAAAGACCGCGGCGGCCCTTCCCTCGATCACGTGGCCTACGGGGTACACGATCTGGACGGCGTGGTTAAGACCCTGGAAGATAGGGGCATTAACCTGCTCACCGACGGCCCGCAGATCGCACCCACGGGATGGCGGGTGGCCAACATCGATCCCAAGAGCACGATGGGCATCCGTGTGCAGTTGGTCGACCTGGACCACAAGGGTTAAATGCCTGCGGATGGGGGTGAAGCTTCCCCTTGATCTACCTGCTCCTTGAAGACCCGCGAGGGGCCGAGCGACTGGCGCGGATTCGGGCCGGCCTTGGGGATCCGAGCTTGCGCGAATCCAACACTTCGACACTGGACGGGCAACGGACCACCCCGGCAGAGGTCCGCAACGCCTGTCTGGCGTTTCCCTTCCTGGCCCCCAGTCGCCTGGTGGTGGTCCGCGGCCTGCTGGCCCGCTTCCAGCCGAAGGAGCGTCCGAAGGGCGGCGGACGGCCCGGACGCTCAAATGGAGAGAAGGCGAAGGGGCTGGAGCAGGAGTTCGCCGCGGCGCTGCGCGAGGTGCCCGAGCACACCGACCTGGTACTGCTGGAGGCGGCACCCTGGCGAGAGCAAGGCTTGCTCGTGAAGGCGCTGCAGGAGCTCAAGGCCGAGGTGTTGCGCCCGCTCCGGCCGGACGAGCTGCCGGCGTGGATCCGGCAGCGGGTCGAAGCCAAGGGAGGCCGGATCAGCCCGCAGGCAGCCGGGCGGCTTGCCGGGATGATCGGCGATGACCTGCAGTCCCTGGACGGCGAGCTGGACAAGCTGGTCACATTTGCCGGCGAGGGCGCTATCACCTGGGACGACGTGCAGCTACTGGTGAGCGCCGCCCAGGAGGCGAATATCTTCGCGCTGGTGGACCGGGTCGCCGAGGGCAACGCCAGGGGTGCCCTGCAGGAGCTGCACCGCCTGCTTGCCGACGGGATGGCCCTCCCGCAGATCATGACGATGGTGAGCCGGCAGTTCCGCCTGCTGCTGCTGTGGAGGGAGCTCAGGAGCGCAGGCGTGCAAGAATACGCCGCGCGACAGCAACTGAGGCTAGCCGATTTCGTGGCCCAGAAGGTGAGCCGGCAGGCAGCGCGCTATAGCCTCGAGCAGCTTGAGGAGCTGTACCGGCGGTTAGTGGAGATCGATCTGAGGTGGAAGACCGGGCAGGCCGACCCGCTGGTCGCGCTGGAAGTGTTCATCAGCGAGGTAGCCCTGGGGTCGCGGCGCAGGCAGGTCTCTCAGAACCGGCGAACGAGCGCCACTACCTTGCCCTGAATCCGCAATTCATCGGGCGATACGTAGATGGGCGCCATAGCCGGGTTGGCTGGCTGGAGCCGGATGCGGTCGCCTTCGTGATAGAAGCGCTTTAGGGTCGCGCCCCACTGGTCGGTCGGGGTGTTCGTGAGCAGGGCGACCACGATATCGCCATCTCGAGCTGTAGACTGGCGATGGACTATGACCAAATCGCCATCGCCGATAAGCTCATCCACCATCGAATCACCCTTCACGTAAAGGGCGAAGAGCTTGCTGGGGTCCAGCGACTCGGCCAGATAGGGCGGCATTGACAGGGGCTCCACATCGGTGGGCAGTGCCTCGATGGGGACGCCGGCGGCGATCCTGCCCATAATGGGGATACTCGGGGAAGACGAGGGACGTGTATCCCCGTTGCCGTTGGGCAGGACTTCTATGCCGCGAGAGATATCCCGGGCGCGGCGGATATACCCGGCCGCCTCCAATGCCCGCAGGTGGAAGTCCACCACTGAGGTAGAGGAAATGCCGACGGCCCGGCCGATCTCCCGCACGGATGGCGGGAAACCCTTTTCGTCGACGTGCTGCCGCACAAACTTCAGGACGCTCCTTCGGCGCAGCGGCATCTTCTCCATTTAGGTATGATCCCCCGTGAACTGGTGTTCTAGTGTATTGTAACAGTGATGGGTCGCCCAGTCAATCACTATCCAGTAATAAACAGGTTATTGTGAGATTCACCATCAAGATACGTTCCATCAGGCGCGCGTGTTGTGCAATGTGCTTGTATTGTGTTCGCTCGTCCGTCACCTTTTGACATATCTGAAGGCCCAAGAACAATTGTGCTATTATAGTGTATGTGTCGCTTCACTGCCAGTCCCCGGCCGGCTGCCTGCTCTCTTTGCTGGATGGTGAGGGCCGGGCAAGGCCAAGCCTCTTCTTTCCCTTCGTCTTTTCTCCTCACCGAGATCCCCCGGCCAAAGCAGGAGAGCCTCTGCCGCTTTTGCCCGATTGTTGGCGTATGTGCCCGATGCTATAATCGCCATCGGCGGCAGCCGATTTGCCCACCAGCGCCGGCGAGGCGTAAACTTAACGAGAGGTGCTCGATGGCTTATCTTGATAAATTGCTCGGCGAGGGCGAACGGCCGGTGTTCGCCACCCAACAGCACTGGATCGCCTTCCTGGGCCGCAACCTGTCGCTGGTTCTGCTGCTCATCGCGGCCATCGCGGCGGCGGTCGCCTTCGATGTGTACGCCGTCCCGCAGGTTGCCGGGCTGTCGAGCGAGCAGCAATGGATCGTCCGCGTCATCGCGGTAATTGTGCTCGTGCTGTATCCCGCGGTCCGCTTCTTGCTGCACTACTATCAATGGCGGGCGGAGCAGTACGTGATAACTAACCTGCGGGTCATTCAGCTCTCCGGCATTTTCGAAAAAAACGTCATCGATTCCTCGCTGGAAAAGGTGAACGATGTGATGATGCACCAGAGCCTGATCGGCCGGTGGCTGAACTACGGCGACGTGGAGATACTCACGGCCAGCGAGATAGGGGTGAACAGGTTCGTGCGTGTGGCGCGGCCGTTAGCATTCAAGACCGCTATGCTGAACGCCAAGCAGGAGCTGGAGCGCGGCCTGCCGGGCGCGCCGGCACGGGGAGCCAGCCAAACGGCGGTGGAGGTGCCCGACCTGATCGCTCGCTACGCAGCCTTGCGGGACCAGGGCATTCTCACTGAAGAGGAATTCCAGGCCAAGAAGAAGGACCTGTTGGCCCAGCGGTAGCTGCCCAAAGGAGGTCGGCAATGTGGGTGTTGAAAAGTCTGATACCGGGGATTCTGTGAGGGGCCGCCATCTACGCCGGAGGCGTAGCCGTGAGCGCCTGGCTGTGGCCGTTCGACACCGCCATCGCGCTGGTGGCGGGTGTGGTGATCGGACTGGGCGTGGTCATCAGCAACACTATGGCGACGCGGCCGAAG
>JAMCTB010000209.1 GCA_023380955.1 Chloroflexota bacterium
GGGCTGCGTGCCTCTTCCGGCTCGTGGCAGTTGGGGCGGCCGGTAGGCCGCCCCTCAAGTAGGGTAACACTCGGGGCTCCGCTCGGGCCCTCACCCCAACCCTCTCCCAGAGGGAGAGGGGGAACCCATAACTGAGAACTGATGGAGGCAGAAGATGAACGCTGCACAAACTGCGACCAAGATACTGCTGACCGAGAGCGAGATGCCCACCTCCTGGTACAACGTGGCGGCCGACCTGCCGAAGCCGCTGGATCCGCCCCTCCATCCCGCCACCGGGCAGCCCCTGGGGCCCCAGGACTTGGCGCCCCTCTTCCCCATGGCGCTGATCCAGCAGGAGGTCTCCCGGGCGAGGTACGTCGAGATCCCCGAGGAGGTTCAGGACATCTACCGGCTCTGGAGGCCGACGCCCCTCTACCGGGCGCGAAAGCTGGAGAAGGCGCTGGACACCCCGGCCAGGATCTACTACAAGTACGAGGGGGCCAGTCCGGCCGGAAGCCACAAGCTGAACACCTCCGTGCCCCAGGCCTACTACAACAAGAAAGAGGGCATTAAGCGGCTATCCACCGAGACGGGTGCCGGGCAGTGGGGCAGCGCCCTGTCCATGGCCTGCTCCTTTTTCGACCTGGAGTGCAAGGTGTACATGGTGAAGGTGAGCTACCACCAGAAGCCCTACCGCCGCTCCCTGATCGAGACCTTCGGTGCCAGGGTGGTGCCCAGCCCCAGTCGCGACACCGCCGCCGGCCGCGCCATCCTCGAGAGGGATCCGGAGTCCGGGGGCAGCCTGGGCATCGCCATCAGCGAGGCGGTGGAGGATGCCGCCACCCGGGAGGACACCCATTACTCCCTGGGGAGCGTCCTCAACCACGTCCTGCTGCACCAGACCGTGATCGGGCAGGAGGCGAAGAAGCAGCTGGAGAAGGTGGACGCCTATCCGGACATCGTGGTGGGATGCGTGGGCGGCGGCAGCAACTTCGGCGGGATCGCCTTCCCCTTCATGCAGGACCGGCTGGCGGGGAAGAGGGTTCAGTTCGTCGCGGCCGAGCCCGCGGCCTGCCCCAGCCTGACCAAGGGCGTCTTCGCCTACGACTTCGGCGACACCGCCAAGCTGGCGCCGGTGGCCAAGATGTACACCCTGGGCCACGGCTTCATGCCGGCCGGCATCCATGCGGGCGGGTTGCGCTACCACGGCATGGCTCCTCTGGTGAGCGCCCTCTACGACCAGGGATTGATCGACGCCGTGGCGCTGGCCCAGACGGCGGTCTTCGCCGCCGCGGTGCAGTTCGCGAGGCTGGAGGGGATCGTGGTGGCGCCGGAGTCGGCCCACGCCGTGAAGGCCGCCGTGGACGCCGCCCTGAAGTGCAAGGAGACCGGGGAGGCCAAGACCATCCTGTTCAACCTGAGCGGCCACGGCAACTTCGACATGGCCGCCTACGACGCCTATTTCAGCGGCCAGCTGGAGGACTACGAGTACCCGGAGGCCAAGGTGCGGGAGGCCCTGGCCGACCTGCCCAAGGTCGGCTAACCTGTGGGGCGGGTCTTGCGCCCCGCCGCCCATTTCCTGCGCCGACCATCTCATAAGGCACGAGACCATGTGCTACGGACGATTACCTCACAGGGCACGAGACCCTGTGCTACGTTACGCCTCCGGTCTGCCGGGCATCGACGCGGCGACCAGCTCTACGATATCCTTTACCTCAATGGTATCGGCATAACCGGCGACCTTCACGGCGTCGGTCAGATTGCTCAAGCAGTACGGGCAGGCAGTCACCAGCACGTCGACATTGGCCAGGGCCGCGTCGTTTGCTCTCAATTCTGCTATCCTGTGCTCGACATCCGATTCCAGCCACATGCGCCCGCCACCGCCTCCACAACAGAAGCTCACTTCCCTGGATCGCTGCATCTCCACCAATTGCAGGCCGGGAATTGCTTTCAGCACCTGGCGGGGAGCGTCGTAGATGCCATTGTGCCGCCCCAGGTAGCAGGGATCGTGATAAGTGACGCGCCTATCGATTCGCCCTTCCATCCTTAAAGCTCCCCGGTGCAGCAGGTCTGCTAGCAGCGTCGTGTGATGAACAGGCTGCAGATTAGGAGCGGTCTCCAACTTCAGCTTTTGTTTGAGCACCGGGTACTCCCGCATCATGGTATGGAAACAGTGCGGGGACGTAGTCACCAAGCTGGAAATGCCAAATTCCTCGAAGAGAGCGTAATTGCCTTCTACCATAGACTCGAAAAGGCCGTCTTCCCCAAGGCGCCGGGCGAATTCTCCGCAGCAGGTCTCCTCTTTCCCCAGAATGGCGAAATCGACCTTCGCGTTATTGAGCACGTCCACAAGTGCCCGGGCTACGTCTTGATTGCGGCCATCGTCGGAGGCCAAGCACCCCACGAAGTAGCACATCCCGGCGGAGTCACCCTGGGAGAAGTCCTTGGCTTCTAGCCCCTTCAGCCAGGCATAATGCTTTGCCCCGCCGGCCTCCCAAGGATTCCCATGCTTGCCGACGTTATTCAGAACATCGCGGATGGTCTTTGGCACCTGGCGCCCCGTATCGATAAGCGTTGCCCGCATTTCCCGGGCGATCTCGGCGGGGTTGATCCGGACCGGGCATTGCTCGGCACAGGAAACGCAGGTAGTGCAATACCAGCAGGCTTCCTTGCCTGCCACGTCCTCCAACTTGAGCAGGGCCTTCTTGTCCGGTCCATTGTCCAGAAGCTTATTCTCGATGGCGAACTTCCCTCGCTCGTAGGACTTCATCGACAGCACCAATTCCCGGGGAGACAACGGCTCCTTTGCAGCATACGAAGGGCAGACAACCTCGCAGCGATTGCACTTGGTGCAGGCGTCAAAGGAAACCATCTGGGTGAGATCGAATTCGCCGGCCATTCTCTCGCGTTCCTGAGTAGTCAGTATCCCGACTGGAGCC
>JAMCTB010000210.1 GCA_023380955.1 Chloroflexota bacterium
CTGGAGAACGCTTTCAGGGAGATCGGTACCGGTTCTGTGGCAGTGGAGACCACCCTCCACGTGACCCCGACCGGCTGCGAGCGGCTGATCCCGCAGCCGCGGGAGATAGTGGTGCTACCGGCCTAGCCGAGTAGAAGCCGCCCATATTGATCCTGGCGGGGCGCGGGGATGAGAGATCCCCGCGCCCCACGGTGGTGAAGGATAACCTCTGCCCCTGACGCGGAGGGGGTGCCCTATCCTACGGGCAGCATCTCCAGCTTCGGCGGTGGGAGCAGGAACTCGCAGCCAGTCGGTGTCGTCACCAGGGTGACCTCCACGGCCACCGAGCCGATCCCGAACTCGCGCTGGGCCTCCTCCAGGTTGAACACCATTCCGGCTTCCAGTGTCACGTCGTGAGAGATGTCGATGAAGTCGTCCCGCGCGGTCCAGAAGGGTTTCTGGATCATCGGCAGGTCTCGGGGTTCGAGGCCGAGGGCGTGTCCGAAGTTGTAGGCGTTCTTGACGGCTCCACTCTTCAACTCCCCTTCGGAGAAGGCGTCGAGAACCTCGGAGATCTTTACCCCTGGCCGGGCTTTGGCCCTGGCGTTGGCCGCGCCCTCCAGTTGGGCATCGAACAGCTCCCGATGCCGCTTCGTCGGCTCCCCGAGGACCCCCACCACGTTGCCGTCGGCATGGTAGTACTTGTAGGTGCAGCCGGCGTCGCAGTACACGGTATCCCCGGCCTTCACCAGATCAAGCTCTGTGGCAGAATACCGGAACGGCCCCCAGGGTGGAGACCGCGGCGCGGTGTGCCCTCGTGAGGTCCGTCTCAGAGGCCCCGATCACCGCCGCCTCCAGTAGCGCGTTGAACCCGCGACGGTTAATCTCTCCGGCCTTCCGAAGCAGTTCGATCTCCTCGGGCGTCTTAACCATTCTGATCAGGCGGAACAGCTCCCCTGCCTCCTTGAACCGGACGTTGGGCAGTTCCTGTCGCGCGTATTCCAGTTCCTCCGGTTTCATCCCAGCGCTGTCAACCCCGACGACACCGCTAGTGAGGTCGCGGTCTCGCATCGCCCTCACGATGGCCTCCCCGCCGGTGTTCAGCTTCAATTCCAGTGAGCGCCTGTACAGCGCGAAGAGGCGGTGGACCTCCGGGGGATAGTGGGGCGGGGCCTCGGCCGCGGCAGCCCCGGGGCCGAAGGGGTAGACGTCCTCGATCCAGCTCGGCCACTCGGCCAGGTACGCTATGCTAGCGCCGTCGGCCATGGGCATCAAGGCGGGCGGCTGGTCGCGCGGGAAGAGGGCGTAGCTCTGGAACATGAAGTTCTCTTTGGTGAACAGCCGGTAGAACCAGAGGAGCCAAGGGCTGAAGTCGCTCAGATAGTGGAGGTTGACCGGCGTCGTCCCCAGCAAGGCATCGATTCGGAACTCTTTCATGAACCCGAGGGCGCGGTCGCGGTTGAGCAGCATCTCATTCTCCCTTCTTCGTTTTACAACAAGGCGGCAGCGACGCTCGACTTGGCCGCCTGCGTCTCGGCCCTACCATCGCCGCCAGCGGGAGCGGATTTCCCAATCTCGCTGGCGGCAATGTGCTAGGACTGGTGTCTCGCCTCCTGCTAGGCTACCGCACGCTCCGGTGCACCCGTCATCCGAGCGAGGTTTTGCTCAATCTCTTCCAGGGACTTGTCCTTGGTCTCGAAGCCGAAGAACACGAACGCGAGCAGGGCCAGGACCTGGAAGGCCGCCAAGTAGATGTAGGATGGCAGTATCGCATCCACCGAGGCCTGCGGCGTGACCAGATTGGAGGATCCGGCGATAATCGCCAGCCCCAACGGACCGGTAATCTTGGCCAGGCTGCCAAATCCGTATGCGGAGCCCATCCCGCTGGTCCGGAGCGCAGCTGGCCAGACCTCCGCCGAGTATGGACCTGTGATGGCATAGGACCCATCGGTGACGAAGTACGTCGGGATCAGCAGCAGTATGAACGCCGACACCGGGCCGAGGAAGGCGCTGTGGACGAGCCCAGTCACCACGAGGCCGACAGAGCCGATACAGGTGGCCAGGATGCCACCGGCTCGGCGGCCGAGGCGATCGGAAATGAAGGAGAAGGCCACACGCCCGCAAATGCCAGCCAGAGTCACGAAGATAAAGTAGAAGGCAGCCTGCGAGGCTGAGACGCTCAGCAGCAGTGCGATCAGGGTTGGGCCCCACAGGTTGATGCCGTACCCCGCGGACTGCATACCGTAGCTGGTGAGCCACGAAACCCCCCAGCTACGCTTGTACTTGAACAGCTCGCCCCACGAATGGCCCTTCACTACGACGCCATAACTGGGCGGCAGGACCACATCCTCGGGCTCCACCTCCAGCGCCCAGGCTATCGACCTGCGGGCCTCGTCGGTCCGGCCCCGCCGGGCCAGCCAGCGCGGCGACTCCGGCACCCATGCCCTGATCAGCAGGGTGAGCAGCGCAGGCAAGAGGCCAACCACGAACATGCCCCGCCAGCCGAAGGCTCCCGCGAGGAAAGCGCCGGACAGGGAGCCGAGCAGGGTGCCGCCCGGTACGAACACGGTGACCAGGCCGGCAACCTTGCCCCGCATGCGGACCGGCAAGAATTCCTGCACCAGGGGAAGGTCCACCGAGTAGAGACCGCCCACGCCGAAGCCCACGGCCACGCGGAAGATGGTCAGGAACAGCCAGTTGCCTTCGGGAGTGAGCGCGCAGATGCCGGTCCCGATGGAGAAGACGAGCACCGTTGCCATGAAGATGGGACGACGGCCCACCCTGTCCGCCATCCATCCGAAGAAGAACGCGCCCACGATGGCGCCGATCCCTGAGGAGAGTAGCATGATAACCGACTCTCCGTAGGTCAGATGCCACGGTCCCACTATAAACGCCAGCACGAACCCGATCATGAAGTAGTCGAAGAACTCGAGCATGTCGCCAATGATGGCGGCAGCGACGATCTTCTTCTGGTTCCCCGTCAAACGCTGCTGTTGGTCGAGCATGGGCGCATACGGAGCCCGATGGAAAGGGGGTGATTGCAGGGAATAAGAGGACTTCCGGCAGGACCTTCCGAGATTGACCCTGAGCGCTCTAAAGTGAGCCGCAACCGGCTCGTTCCCACACAGAAGGGGAGATATATACCGATGCTACCGACTCGCCGATGTGCACCACCAGCTTGGTGCCGGCGGCATCCGCTGCCTGTCGGGCAGCCTTCAGATAGGCGAACGGATTGCCGCCCACGAT
>JAMCTB010000211.1 GCA_023380955.1 Chloroflexota bacterium
ACCGGTTGGCGCTCTGCACCGAAGGTTCCGGCTCCACCTCCGTGAAGAGGGTCGAACGCACTCCCTGAGCCGCCAGCCAGGCCACTACCTGATCGGTGATCCCGATCTTCTGCAGGGCCGGATCACTCACCACGAAAGCGTGCCGGCCGCCGAGCCGCTTAGCCTCGGTGCCCACCGTCTCGGCCGACCCGGCCCCGAGGGTTATCTGATTCGGTATCCGAAAGGTCGCCACCTTGCTTCCCATATGCCCTCCCCGCAAAGCTGAGCCGCCCGTGCCCCCTTGGAACACTGCCGGCACAAGAGAGTCCACCCTGGCGAACGGACGGAGACCGATCCCATGCTTTACATAAGCTATGGAGTGCTCCGTCGCCAACCGGTAGGAGATGATGTTAGCCTCCTTGGAGACAACGTGCAACTCCGGCCTCCTCGAGCAGCGGGGACCCTCACCGTCGTCGTGGTCGGGGCGAAGGATCCGCATCGCCGGCCTTGCGAGATGCAGATGATGGCAGGGCATGGCAGCTCGACGGGTCTGGGAGTGGCGCCGCGCATGCAAGACAGGTTATTGACTCTGGCCTCCAGGGTGCTAGACTGGAAAAGGAACCACCGCAGCTAAAGGCGAGCGAAGGGATTGCTCCTCAGAAGGTTGCGCCGTGCCGAGCGGGCTATTGAAGGCCCTGTTCGGGGCCGGGGAACCCGGTTGGTCCCCAGCCCCTCTTTCCTCATGGCGGCCGATCCGTTGGAGCCCGCCGGACCGTCCGGTGGCGGAGGAGGGAGAGGGAGATGCGTTGTAGGGAGAGGTTGCAGCAGTATCTTTCGAGCAACGGGGTGAGTTTCGAGTTGGAGCAGCACCGGTTGGCGTACACAGCCCAGCAGTTGGCAGCGGCCGAACACATCACCGGAAAACAGGTGGCCAAGGTGGTGGTGGCCATTGTCAACGGGAGCACGGTGATGCTGGTGCTGCCGGCCAGCAGCAACGTCAATCTGGAGAAGCTGAGGGCGGGACTGGGCGCCAAGGAGCTGCGGCTTGCCAGGGAGGAGGAGTTCGCGGCAACCTTCCCCGACTGCGAAGTGGGTGCGATGCCGCCCTTCGGCAACCTGTATGGGGTGCCCGTCTACATCGACCGAGCCCTGGCCCGGGCGCCGGAGATCACCTTCCCGGTAGGGAGCCACACCGAGAGCATGAAGCTTCGTTACACCGACTACGAGAAGCTGGTGCATCCTCAGGTTATGGAGTTTTCGGCGACGCCCGTAGCCCAAGTGCCCGGGGTGTAGCTTGCCAGCGGCGACCCACTTCCATCGGATCTTGTCAGAGAGGGCGGGGAATCTTCCCCCGCCCATCTATTTGCCTGGCAACTTCGTCGCCGTGTATTCTGGAAGGCATGAACGACCAATCTCCTGACGCTATCATGCTCCAAGAGATCGAGTCCCAGGCCGTCGAGTTGGTGCGCCGGGCCGGACAGATGGCGTTGGACCGCTTCTGGCGCCCCCTGCACGTGGAGTACAAGCAGGAGAATCGAGCGGACCCGGTCACCGAGGTGGATCGGGGGGTCGAAGCCTTCCTCAGGTCCGCCATCGCCCAGCAGTTCCCGGAGCATGCCATCCTGGGGGAGGAGGGCACCGAGGTGGAGGTCGCCCAACGGGAGTTCCTCTGGGTGCTGGACCCCGTGGACGGCACCACCAACTTCGTCAACGGCCTGCCCCTCTTCGCCTGCTCGGCGGCGCTCCTGCACCGAGGTGAGCCGGTGGTGGGCGCCATCTTCCTCCCGGTGGCCCCTCGCACCGCCCGACCCATGATGGCGCCAGGTGCGGAGTCTCAGACCTCAACCCTCCAGCTCAGGAGCGCCGTCCTCCACGCCCGCCTGGGTGGCGGCGCTTTCCTCGACGGCGACCCGGTGCAGGCTTCCGAAGCCGCGGCGCCGGAGGCCTCCAGCCTGGCTGGCCTCCCCGGCCACCACGCCCACCAGTTTCACCGCTTGGAGCGGCTGCGCCAGAACCCGGGCGAGCTGCGCTGCCTGGGGAGCGTCTGCTTCGAGACGGCCATGGTGGCCACCGGGGTATTCAGGTACGCTGTGTTCCGGCGGCCGAAGCTGTGGGACGTGGCGGCGGGAACGCTGATCGTCCGCGAGGCAGGCGGCAGCGCCATGATGTGGACCGGCGGTCGCTGGGAGCCTCTAACCCGCTTCGATCCGATGAGCAACCCGAAGAAGCCGGAGGAAGCGGGGCTCCGTTTCTGGGAGGCGGTCACCCTGGTCGGTGGGAGACAGGTGGCCTCCTTTGTGGCGGAGCGACTTCAGCCGGCCACGGCCAAACGGAAGCCGACGAAAGGGTAGGGCAGGATTTGGAAGTTCCCGCAGAGGCTATTTTGTTGCCCCGGTCTTGTCTTGTCGAGCACTTGTCTTCTTTGCCCGCCTGCGATACACTACCTGCATAGGCAAAGTAGTGCCACGGGTGATGGAGCTCACCCGGGCGAGGCAGACAACCTCGCCGGAATCGCGGTGGTGCTGATGGCTCCTGTTTCTGCACTAAGGGCAGAGGGAGGAGCTATTTGTGTGCCCTGCGCTCCCCTCGTGCCCTCCGTGCCGAACACATGAACCTAAGTCAAGGAGGGACGAGGTGGATAACCTCTGGTTCATCGCGGCATCGTGGATGGGCTTGGCGCTGGTAGCCAGCCTGATATCGGTACGCATCGGCCTTTCCGTGGCGCTGGTGGAGATCGGCGTCGGGGTTATCGGCGGCAACTTCCTCGGTCTGCACACCGCCCCATGGATCGACTTCCTGGCCTCCTTCGGAAGCGTCCTGCTCACCTTCCTGGCGGGCGCCGAGATCGACCCCGAATCCTTCAAGAGACACCTCAAGCCCAGCCTCGCCATCGGCACCGCGGGGTTCGTCTTCCCCTTCCTGGGGGCCATGGCCTTCGCCTACTACGTCGCCGGCTGGGAACTCCACGCCGCCCAGATCGCCGGCATCGCCCTGTCCACCACCTCGGTGGCCGTGGTCTATGCCGTCATGGTCGAGACGGGGCTCAACGAGACCGACCTGGGCAAGTTGATCCTGGCCGCCTGCTTCGTCAACGACCTGGGCACGGTGCTGGCCCTGGGCGTGCTCTTTGCCAACTTCAACCAGTGGATGCTGCTCTTCGTGGCGGTGAGCGCCCTGGTGCTGTGGCAGCTACCCCGCATGACCCGCTGGGTCCTCGCCACCTGGGGCGGCAAGGTGAGCGAGCCCGAGGTGAAGTTCCTCTTCCTGGTGCTGTTCGCCCTAGGGGGCCTGGCCAGCGTGGCCAACAGCGAGGCGGTCCTGCCGGCCTACCTGGTGGGGCTGGTGGTGGCGGGAGTCTTCGTCCACAACAAGGTGCTCATGACCCGTATGAGGACCATCGCCTTCAGCCTGCTTACCCCCTTCTACTTCCTGAAGGCCGGTATGCTGGTGTCGCTGCCGGCGGTGATCGCGGCGGCCGGGCTCATCGTCGCCTTGCTGGCGGTGAAGATGGGCACCAAGCTGGTGGGCGTCTGGCCCCTGACCCGAGTGTTCAGGATGGGTATCCGAGAGGGCAACTACACGACGATGCTGATGTCGACGGGCCTAACCTTCGGCACCATCTCGTCCCTCTTCGGCATCACCCACAACATCATCAACCAGACCCAGTACAGCGTTCTGGTGACCGTGGTCATCGGCAGTGCCGTGGTGCCCACCCTGATCGCTCAGACCTTCTTCATGCCGGAGCAGCGGGCGGTTTCCAGTGAGGAAGGCGTGGAGGAGGATCACGCTTGCAGCCCCTCGAACCAGTTGGACCCGCCGTCCGTACACGACGAAGGCGATGGCGACCACCGAGAGGCCGATGCCAACGATCTCCAGCCCGTTGAAGACGCCGACACTAGCGGTTCGACCGCAAGGACATCTCTCGCCGAACGACCAGAAACACCGGAATCGAAGCGAGTTGCGCCGCGACCGAGAATATGACCAGCCAGGGTATGGAGATGTCGTAAAGGATCCCGATCAGGGCGCTGCCCAGGAACCAGAACAGGCCGTACCCCGCGTTGAAGATGCCGTAGGCGGAGCCCCGGCGGTTTGCCGGGACGAAGTCCGCGACCGCCGCCCGCATGACGGATTCGTGCGCCCCCAGCCCTATCCCCCAGCAGACCATGCCGAGCAGGGCGAAGGTGAAGCCGCCGAAGAAGACGAGGGGCGCGAACAGCGCCGCTATGAGCGAGGCGGCTATCAGCACCGACAACCCCACCCGGTCGAAGAGCCGCCCGAATACTAGCCCGCCCAGGCCGGCCACCCCCATCGCCAGGGCGTAATACAGAGGGATCAAGTCCGGAGAGACCAGGGAGGTCTTCTGGAAGTGGTAGGCGATGAGCGGGAAATCGGCGAAGCCGGCCGCCACCAGAGCCACCGCCGCGAGGTAGAGCCAGTAGGCCCTCGGAAAGGCGGTGCTCTCTATCTCGGCGCCCGTCGTGGCCTCGAAGTCATGAGGCGTCGGGTAGGTGATCCTGGCAGCGACCAGGGTTCCCAGCGCCAGGAGGGCCGATATGCCCAGGGCCGCGAAGGCCACACGGTAGTCGCCCTTGAGGTAGAGGACCCCGGCGACGAGGAGGGGGCCGAGGACCGCCCCGGTTTGGTCGAGCGCCTCGTGGAGGCCGAAGCCCCACCCCCGCCCGATCTGGAGGGTGGCGTGGGAGAGCATCACGTCCCTGGGCGGGTTGCGCATCGCCTTGCCGGTCCGCTCCGCGATGATGAGAAAGGCCGCGACCTCCCAGCGTCCGGCGAGTGCCAGCAGCGGCACCGCCAGCATGTTGACGGTGTAGCCGATCAGCGTGATCGTCCAGTACCTTCGAGTCCGGTCGGCGATGGAGCCGGACACCAGCCGCAGGCCGTACCCGACCAGCTCCCCGAATCCAGCGACAATGCCGACGACGGTCCCGCTCGCCCCGAGAACGGCGAGGAACGGCCCCGTGACGCTGCGGGCGCCCTCGTAGGTCATGTCGGCGAACAGACTGACCACGCCGAGGAAGACGACGAACCTGAGCGCGGCTCCCGCCGAGACGTCCCTACGACTCACCAGCTTCTCAGCCTCGGTTCTCATCACGACACCCCAACCTTCCTTTCGTGCTCTCTTCTTCGGCTCGCCTCGGCCGCTTGCGCTCGGCAGGCAGTCACGGAGAGTCGGCTCGATCCGCTCGCCTTCCCGGCGGCGTGGCTTCCAACAAGAATGGCTTCTACCGGATGAGTGCCATCCCGTAGAAGCCATCAGCCAGCCATGTGGCGGCAACTGCAGTAGCGACCTACTGCGCCCCGGGCGAGCTTCATCACCGAGGGCTCATTCTGTTGTGCGAATTATAGCCCTCCGGCGGCTGGCCATGCAAATGCACGCGCCGACCGAGGAGAACGCCCGACAGATCCACCACAGGCAACCTGATGAGCTGTCTGATCACCATCAGGTGGGCGACCTCGTCCAGGGTAGTCTCGGGCGGGATGGTGGTCACCTCCCGGGTCATCACGTCGGCAACGGTTTCTCCCTCCTCCAGGGTCTCCAGTTCCCTCGCCGGCAGTCGCGCCGCCACAGCCCTCTGCCCGCAACGTCTCCAGAATCACCAGGAAGAGAGCACGCCCGTGGTAGGTATCACTCTCTCCGATGTAGGTGCGAACCCGCTTGGTCGCTCCATTCTGCTTGACAGGTCGGCAGACCAGACCTACACTCGAAACTAGTAGAGTATCTTTCTCGGCCGAGCTACCACAGCAAGTGTGGTCGTGATTCTGCTCATTAGCTCAGAAGGTGTTGGTCTGAACGTGCAGTTGGCTGTCTTGCCGGCAACACGCCCTGCGCCAGATTGACGCCCCACGAACCTTAGCGCGCGTGGAGCCCTGGCCAACGGGGAGCGTCCGTCAGCGGTATTGGACGAGGGGAGGAACGCTGATGAGCCGCACCCACCCTGGGCTTGGGACCTCGTTGGGAGACGAGGAGCCCGCAACTCGATGGAGCGAGGGTTCGTTCCAGAGGATCCTGGTGGTTCTGGACGGATCGAAGGCCTCGCGCAAGGCCCTCCGGATGGCGATCAGCCTGGCCTGGCAGCACGATGCCGAGTTGTGGGCTCTGTCGGTGGAGAAGGGCTTACCCAGGTTCCCAGCCACGGTAGGGGAGGTTCAGGAGGAGAAGGAGCGCGAGGACCGCTACTATGGGGAGTTGCAGCAGCAAGCTCGGGACCTGGCGAAACGACGCGGGGTTGTCTTGCGGAGCGAGGTGCTTCCAGGTCGAGGAGCCACCGCAATAACCGGCTACGCTCGCCAAGGAGGCTTCGATCTCGTTGTGCTTGGGGGGGACCCGCCGGGAGGCTTCTGGCGCGCCCTCACCGGCACCTCCAGCCGGGTTAGTCGAGGAGCTTCCTGTAGTGTGATGATCGTCCGATAGCTACCAATGAGGATCCGGCGAGATAGCTTCTAAGGCGATGAAGCTCGCCTGGGGATACTCCCCGAAAGGTCGACGAGCCGACTGATAGCTTCTATCGGGGCGGGAGCGCCCGGTAGGAGCTTTTTTTGTTAGACTGAACGGCACCGGGGTACAGAGGCGGAAGATGGCACGGCTCTTCACCAAGCCAGGGGCGGTCCGTCGGCACACCCTCTTCTACGACGTGAGGGATGCGCTGGGCAAGGAGGGGTGCCCCGTGTGCCGGCTCTCGCTGGATTCCATCGCCCACTCCCTGGACTCGCTGGCGTACGAGCAGGTGAACGACCCGGGCTTGCGGGAGCAGCTTCGGGCATCGCGGGGCTTCTGTCCTCATCACGCCTGGCAGTTTGTACATCAGCCTTCCAGCGGCCTCGGTGTGGCCATCATCTACCGGGACGTGTTGGGCGAGGTGGCGAGGATCCTGGAAGAGGGGTCTGCAGGAGGATTGCTTGCCGGCTACCGCCGAAAGCCTGCGCTGGCCTGGCGGCTTCTTCCCCAGGCATCGTGCCCCACCTGCGCCAATCTC
>JAMCTB010000212.1 GCA_023380955.1 Chloroflexota bacterium
CGCCTATTCGGAGGTCTGCAAGTTCTTGCCGGCAGCGGGCGCCGTAGTTACGACATGCCTTATCGGCCCGGCCTTACCGTATCAGCCGTGTTGGCGGAGGAGGGGCTCCCCTTCGAGGGAATAGGCGTCATTCTCGTGAACGGGCGCCATGCTTCGTTGGCGACGCCTCTGCAGGACGGAGATCGTTTGTCCGTGTTCACTCCGGCGGGAGGCGGATAGGCGCCGCTCTGGGCCCTCGTGGGGACACCCCCGCACATTTGGCCGCTAGAAAGCCGCAAACAACAGTCTGGGGGAGGAAAGAAAATGGCGAGAAAACTGCTGAGAGTCGACGTGGGGACCGGATCGGCGACGTTCGAGGAGCTCCCCGAAGAACTCGTGATGTTGGGGGGAAGGGCCCTGAGCTCCGCAATCGTTGCCCGGGAGGTTGACCCTGCTTGTGATCCTCTCGGGCGCGAAAACAAGATCGTTTTTTCAACCGGACTCCTCGCGGGCACGACCGCTCCCAACTCGAGTAGACTGTCGGTGGGCTGCAAGAGCCCGCTCACCGGTGGTATCAAGGAATCCAACTCTGGCGGCCAAGCCGCCAATCGGCTGGGCCGCTTGGAGATCGCGGCCGTCGTGGTTGAAGGCGATCCGACCGGCAAGAAATGGATTCTCAACGTGAACAAAGATGGCGCTTTCTTGCTGGACGGGGGGCGATACTGGGGGCTCGCCAACTACGCGTGCGCCGAGGCTCTGCATAAGGATTTCGGCGAGAGAGCGGCCTGCATCCTCTGTGGTCCCGCCGGTGAATCCGGCTATCGCAACTCCTCGGTAGCGATGACCGATCCAGAAGGCCGCCCAAGCCGCCACGCCGGTCGGGGTGGTTCTGGAGCTGTCATGGGCGCTCGGGGTCTGAAGGCGATGGTCATCGACGATGCGGGTGTGGAACGCCCAGCCCTTTTGGACGCGGACCGATTCAAGCAGGCCCGGGCAAGATTGGTCGACGGCCTGGCGAGGCATCCGGTGACCGGCGACGGCCTTCCCCACTACGGCACGGCCATACTGGTCAACATTATCAATGAGGCTGGTGCCCTGCCCACGCGGAACTTCCACTTTGGGACCTTCAACGAAGCAGAAGCCATCTCCGGGGAGACCCTGGCCCAGAACTGCGATGAGCGCGGCGGGAAACATGAACACTCGTGCATGACCGGCTGTGTCGTTCACTGCTCGAATGTTTACGTGGACAAGGAGGGCAAGTACGTCACCAGCGGTCTCGAGTACGAGACTATTTGGGCCCTGGGCGCAAACTGCGAAAACAGCGATCTCGATGCGATAGCGGAGATGGACTTCGAATGCGATGACATCGGGCTGGACACCATCGAGATGGGCGACACTCTGGCGGTCGCAATGGAGGGCGGACTACTTCCCTTCGCGGATACACAGGGCATGTTGAGGCTGCTCAGGGAAGAGGTCCGGCACGGGACCGAACTGGGGCACAAGCTCGGCAATGGCTGCGAGCGCGCGGCGAGAGAGTTCGGAGTGACCCACGTCCCCACAGTCAAGCATCAAGGCATGCCCGCTTACGACCCGCGCGCAATCAAGGGCATCGGGGTGACCTACGCCACCAGCCCAATGGGGGCCGATCACACGGCGGGTTACGCGGTAGCAACCAACATCTTGGATGTGGGGGGACACGTGGATCCCCTGAGTCGCGAAGGACAGTGCCCTCTGTCTCAGGGGTTGCAGGAGGCGACAGCCGGCTTCTTCGATTCCACCGGTCTTTGCGTATTCCTGGCCTTCGCCTGCCTCGATCAGCCTGAATCGCTCGCCGCTATCGCGGAAATGGTGTCTGCACGTTCTGGCAAGGAGATGTCGGTCAATGACCTTGTGGCATACGGTGCGCGGGTGTTGGACATGGAGCGTGACTTCAACCGCCGCGCGGGTTTCGGTAAGGAGGACGATAGGCTGCCCGCGTTCTTCTTGACAGAGCCGTTGCCGCCTCACAAAGTCGTTTGGGACGTGGCAGATCTGGACCTGGACAAGGTGTGCGGCTGGACTCCTGTGATGGAGGTTTGAGGACGGCGGGTGGCTGCGGGCGCCGACCGGCGGTTGACAACAGTTTGAGGGGCGTCCGGCTATTCGATGGAACCCAATTCTCTGGATATGGATCCGGCGACCTGCTTGACGGCTTCCGTGTAGGCACGCATCTCGGCGTCTCCACATCTTTCGATAGGGACTACAACCGCGAGGCTCGCTCGTGAAAGGCCGTCCCCCCCCAGCACGGGTGCTGCCACTGCACCCATCGAAAGGTCCCACTCTCGCAGCTCGAAAGATACACCGTCACGACGTACCTTGAGTAACTCGTCACGGAGTAGGTCACGATCCATAAGGGTGTAAGGAGTGCGCGCGACCTCACCGGCCAAGAGGGCTTTCTCCATTCTTGACTCCTTGTTGAATGCGAGAAGCACTCTGGCGGCCGCACTTCCCAGTCCGGGCAAGGTCATGCCAAGCCACAGGTGTGGCTTGAACATCCGATCAGTGAAAACTACGTCCACCAGTAGAGGTCCCAAGTCGGTCCACACCGTCAATCCCGACGTCTCCGTGGTCTCCCTTGTCAGCGCCTCCAAGAACGGGTGGGCTACCCGCACGAGCTCCGAATGGGAGAAGCTGACGTAGGCGGCCTTGAGGATGCTCGGGCCGAGATGGTACCTCCCCGTCGTGGCATTGCAGCTGAGATAACCGTGCGATTCAAGCGTCTTGACAAGCCGGATAGTCGTCGTCTTGGGCAGACCGGATTCCTCGCGGAGTTCACGAAGGCTCCAATCGGGATGCTCCAAGTCGAACAAGCTCAGAAGGAGCAGGCCCTTGCTGAGCGTTCGGTTGGATGAGCGCTCCTCGGCAGCCGTCGCGTTTTCTCCGTCCATTCCCATGTATCCAGTCTATCCCGAATGCATTGACAACAGGCTAAGCCGGTCGTACGATATTGTCCCAGTTTGCGGTATGTCAGGTCCGTAAACTGGACCAGTCCATGGTAGAGCGGCTCGAGCGAAGAAGCAAGAGGGGGTCGGCGTGAGCGAATGGAAACTGGTCGGAAAGCCCGCGCTCGTCATCGTGCACATGCAGAACGCGGTCATCAAGTCACCCAGTCCCTTCGAGATCCTCGGCCACGGCCGAGCGGCCGAAGAGGAGGGGGTGATCGGGAAGATACAGCAGCTCCTCCGGGCTTTTCGCGCGAAGGGCCTCCCGGTCGTCTTTATGGTCGCGCATACACCACTTGGCACCAAGTTCCCGGCTTACGGCATGTTTTGGGACGGTGTGAGAGGGGCGGATGCCAACCGCAAGGGCACTTGGGACACGGAGATAATCGAGGAGCTGAGCCCCATTCCCGGCGAAGCGGTCTTCTATAACTGGCCTTTCAACATCTTCATGGGCAGCTCTCTGGAGCAGTTCCTCCAAGACCAGGGGATCGAGACCGTGGTGCTGACGGGGGTGGCAACCGGGATGTCGGTGGGCACCGCCGCCTTTGCTCTCGCCGACCGCTTCTACAACCTCATTGTGCCTTCCGACACGACCGCCGACGGCAACAGGCAGCTGCATGACGCCATTATCAACGGGATGATCCCGGCCATCGGGCTTGTCACCACTGCGGACGACGTCATCGCCCATTTGTACTCTGACCGCCTTGGGATAGCGATTCTGGTCTGAGTGCCTTCGCATAACAGCTCTGAGCGAGGAAAGGAGCCCGACAGGAGACGGACGGGGTTCGTGGCACTACCGAGAACAACCGGATTCTTTGAATCAGAGATAGGGGGATCGATGATGGAGAACAAAAAGAACATCAGCCGGCGCGAATTTCTCAAGTTGGCCGGCGTCGCAGGCGCGACTATCGGAATGGGTGCCGGGCTCGGCGGCGTGCTGGCCGCATGCGGTTCGAACACGGCGACTCAAGCCAGCACGGGCAGCACCACCACAACGGCAGCAGTCCAGACGACCGCCGCTCCGACAACCGCATCCTCGGCCGGCACAGCGACGTCCGCGGCAGCTGAGGCGGGCGGAGAAATCAAGGTCGGCTACATCACGCCGACAACTGGGGCACTCGCCGCCTTCGGGGTGCCGGACCAGTACTGTCTGGCCCGCGCGACGGAGGCCATCGGCGACGGCATAGTGTGCGCCGACGGCAAGAGCCACCCGATCAAGTTCACGGTCAAGGACAGCCAGTCGGACCCGAACCGGGCAGCACAGGTTGCCGGGGACCTGATCAACAACGACAAGGTGCAGATGGTCCTGGCCGACTCCACCGCGGATGTCGTCAACCCCGCTGCCGACCAGTGCGAGGCCGGAGGCGTGCCATTCCTTAGCACCGACGTGCCTTGGCAGAACTTCATCTACGGGCGGGGCGGCGACCCCACCCACGAGTACAAATGGACCTACAACTTCTTCTGGGGCTTGGAAGACATCATCGCCTCCTTCTTCGCCGTTTGGAGCACCGTCCCGACCAACAAGAAGGTCGCGGTTCTTCTTTCCAACAGCGCCCCGGGCAACGCGTGGTTGGATCCTTGGAAGGCCGCGATGGAACCCGCCGGCTACACCGGCGACTTCACCGACCAGTATCCAGTCGGCCTCGAGGACTATACCCAGCAGATATCGCAGTTCAAAAAGAACGGAGACGAAGTATCGCTTGGTCTGTTCACGCCGCCCGACTTCACCAACTTCTGGAAGCAGTGCATCCAGCAGGGCTTTCGCCCCAAGACAGGCGCTTGGTCCATGTGTCTCGAGTTCCCGCAGGCAGCTGCGGCGCTGGGCGATCTCTGCATCAATCTGGCGAGCGAGAGCATGTGGACCCCGGGCTATCCGTTTACCTCACCGCTTCTTAACGAGACTGCGAAACAGTTCGCAGACGAATTTGAGAAGCGCAACAACGCTCAGTGGACCCAGCCGCTGCAGCACTTTTCAGTCTTTGAGTGGGGCATCGACGTAATCAAGCGCACGAAGAACCTTGACGATCCTCAGTCGTATATCGATGCGGTCAAGCAAACGAAGCTGAAGACGATATCAGGAGATATTGACTTCACTGTTCCGGTTGATACCAGCATGCCCATCGGCCCAGCGCGGGTGACGCCCAACTGCTACAAGTCGCCCCTTTGCGTCGTCCAGTGGCAGAAGGGCAAAAGTCAGTGGCCTTACGACCAGTTGATCGTCGGCAACTTGGCTGCACCGAACGTTCCGCTCGAGGACACGTTCAAGCCACTCACATATAGCAGCTAGCCGTCGCATTGCAGTGTTGATCCCTGCTGAACGTGCTACCCGGCCGCTCCATTAAGGACCGGCAAAGGAGACCAGTGTGGTGCAACTCAGACACATGTTCGAGCCCATCCAGATCGGAAACCTGACCATAAAGAACCGGTTTATCGTCTCGCCGATGGTGGTGAACTACTGCACCACCGACGGCCGAGCGACCGAGACATACATCGCGTATCACGAGGCGAGGGCGAAGGGCGGATGGGGCCTGATAATCACCGAGGACTATGCGGTAAATCCCGGAGCGAAGGCTTTCGTCGGCATCGGCGGGCTCTGGGAGGATGGCCAGATCACGGGGCACGCAGAGCTCACGAAGCGGGTGCACGGCCACGGAGCGGCGATCTTTGCCCAGATCTACCACGCCGGACGGCAGAGCGCCCAGGCAATCATCGGCACCGACGCCGTCGCCCCAACGGCCATCCCCTGCCCGTTCACCCTGGAGACACCTCACGCGCTCACGGTTGAGGAGATCGAAAGGATTGTCGAGCAATTTGGTGACTGCGCCCTACGCGCAAAGAAGGCCGGCTTCGATGGAGTAGAGGTGCACGGCGGTCACGGATACCTGATAGCCCAGTTCATGTCCTCCTACTCGAACAAACGCTTCGACCAGTACGGCGGGAATCTGACCAACCGAATGAGATTCCCGCTCGCGATCATTGCCAACATCCGCGCCAAATGTGGCGACGATTTCCCTGTCCAGTTCCGGATATCCGGCGATGAGGCGGTGCCGGGCGGGAGAACCATCGAGGACACCAAGGTGCAGGCATGGATGCTGCAACAGGCGGGAGTCGACAGTCTCGACATCACGGTAGGGACCGATGGCAGTCACCACGTGATGGTGCCCACCGCCGCTACCGCCCACGGTTGGATAACAGACTATGCGGCGGCGGTGAAGAACGTTGTCAACCTACCGGTGTTCAGTGTCGCTCGTATCAACGATCCCCTGATTGCCGAGTCGGTCGTCGCAAGCGGCAAAGCCGACGGCATCGTGATGGGCCGAGCTTCGTTGGCCGACCCGGAGGTACCAAACAAGGCCCGCGAGGGCCGGTTTGAGGACATAATCCAGTGCACGGCGTGCATGCAAGGGTGCGAGACAAGGGTGATTTCCCAACTGCCTGTTCGCTGTACCGTGAACCCGCGCACTGGGAGGGAGAACGAGTTCGCGATCACGCCCGCCGCGCAGAAAAAGAAGGTCTTTGTGGCCGGAGGTGGGCCTGCCGGCATGGAGGCGGCGCTGGTCGCCGCCCAAAGGGGGCACGATGTGACTCTGTTCGAGAAAGACAAGCGACTTGGCGGCCAGTTTTACTTGGCTGCCGTTCCGCCTTTTAAGGGCGAGATCTCGTCGTTCCTGGCCTGGCAAGTCCACACAATGGACAAGGTCGGCGTAAAGATTGTCACGAACACGGCACTGACTGCACAGGCGGTCAAAGATCAGAGGCCTGACGCGGTGATCGTAGCAACGGGAAGTGTGCCGGCGCCCATCAAGATATCCGGGGTCGAACGCGATTTCGTGACGACCGCCCAGGCTGTGCTTGAAGGGAAGGTCTCTCTCGGCCAGAAGGTGGCTGTGATCGGCGGCGGCATGATTGGGTGCGAGACCGCCAATCATCTGGCGCACCACGGCAGGACACCAATAATAATCGAGATGCTGTGCGAGTTGGCCGGGGAAGAACCCGTCGCGATAAAGCGCGTCCTTCTGCAATCGCTCAGGGACAAGGGCGTCGATATCCACTGCAATTCGACGGTGACGGGCATAAGGAAAGACGGCTCCATCGAGATAATCCAGGATGGAGAACGGAGGATTCTTGGGCCCTTCGACAACGTGATCCTGGCCGGGGGCATGCAGCCGATACACGACTTGACCGACGAGCTTCGAGGCACCGTCGGCAGTCTCCAGACGGTTGGAGACGCGAATGCGGTCCGGACAGTGCTGGAGGCTTTGGAGGAGGGGTACGAGGCCGGGCTTAGAGTCTAGGACAGCCTTGGAGCGGGCGAGCAATCAATGGCTTTCGCGCACCGGAGTTGATATCTCCGGCCCCCTGTCCTACAGTGCAGCAAGGGTGGATCAGACGCACGGGGGTAACGAGATGACCAAAGCAGAGTGGGTGGCAGCAAGGAAGGTGTGGCTTCTTGGTTTGGTAGTCGTCCTGGCATTGGGAGTCCTGACCCTGGCCGGTTGCGGGGGCGGGGGTGAGTCCGACCAGGGCGCCATGACGGCACTTCAAGGGAGTCTTGGGAAGATCAGCGCGACTATGGCGGACCTGACGGCGAAAGGCACCAGCGGTTCCCTTACCGTGGCGGATATCAAGGCGGCTCGTGACTCCCTCAAGCCGGAGATTCAATCGGTGATCGATAACGGCAAGAAGGTCAAGGGCGCCGACGTTTCCGCTTTCGAAACAGCTTGGGCGGCCCTAGATGCCGCGGTGACCGCACTCCCCGACTCAGCCTCGCTCGTGGACATAGGCACCGTGCTCATTTCGAAAGTGTCCCCACTGCAAGCGGAGCTGGACAAGATCGGGGCGCTCGTATCGCCGACCTCCACGTGACAACATAGCCGGTCGAGCCGCGCTCGTTCAAGGCGGCTGATCCCGGCGGCGGCTGATCCCGGCGGCTGACCATGACAGGTGATCCCGGCTGCGAGGCACTTCCAGGCAGGAAGTGCCTCGGTTCGTTGACCGCTCGCTGGGAGAAGATCAGGCGAGGACCACGGTCAGACGCTGCGCATGCACCGTTGCTTCGCCTGCGCGCCTGCTTCGCCCTTGACTATCTCCTGCGAATCGAATAGGTTAGTTTTTTACTTTTCTTACCCGGGAGTGACTGGTGGATTATCAAGTCATCCGGAAGCCCAAAACCGAGGGCCCTCAACCGGAGCCTCAATTGCCTGCTCCCGGGGCGTCTTGCGATGGGAGTATCTGGCAAGCCCTGCAGGAGGAGCTCAGCTGGCTCCCAGGAGGGTTCCTCAACAAAGCTCACGAGTGCATAGACCGCCATGCGCTGGGACCACTGGCCGGGAAGACCGCCCTGATCTGGGAGGGCAAGAACGGGGAGATCGAGACCTACAGCTTCGCCGATCTCAAACGAGAGAGCGACAAATTCGCCAACGTGCTTCTGAGTCTGGGAGTGGAGAAGGGAGATCGCCTCTTCATGTTCATGGAGCGCGTGCCCGAGCTCTACATCGCTTTCTTTGGCGCGCTGAAGGTAGGGGCGGTAGTTGGGCCGTTGTTCTCCGCCTTCGGCCCAGATCCGGTGAGGGACCGTCTGGCGGACAGCGGAGCTCGAATCCTGCTCACTCAGCCGGCCTTGCGCCGGCGCATCGCGGAGGTCCTCCCCGACCTGCCGCGGATCCAGCACGTGATCGTTGCAAACAAGGGCTCCCGGGATGCAGAGCCTCTTCTGGCCGGCGATCTTAGTTACGAAGACCTGATGTCCACGGCGCCGGTTGAGCTGGAGATCGCCAAGACGAATATGTTTGACCACTCGGTCATGCACTACACCTCGGGAACCACAGGCAAGCCCAAAGGCGCCGTGCACTGCCACCAGGCCATTATCCAGCAGTACGCCACGGGAAAGTGGGTCCTCGACCTGCATGAGGACGACGTCTACTGGTGTACGGCAGACCCCGGGTGGGTCACGGGGACTTCCTACGGCATCCTTGCCCCCTGGAGCAACGGGGTCACTCAAGTGGTCTACGAAGGAGGGTTCAAAGCGAGCGCCTGGTACGAGGTGATCGAGAGGCACAAGGTCACCGTGTGGTATACGGCGCCTACGGCGATCCGCATGCTGATGAAGGCGGGGGCAGAGGTCCCTAAACACTATGATCTTTCCAGCCTCCGACACATCTTGAGCGTGGGTGAACCACTGAACCCCGAGGCCATCATGTGGGGCTTGCCGGTCTTCAAGCAGCCGATCCACGACAGCTGGTGGCAGACCGAGACCGGGGCCATCCTCATCTCCAACTATGCAAGTATGGATATCCGCCCAGGCTCGATGGGCAAGCCGATTCCTGGCATCCAAGCCGGCATCCTAGACGACCATTACAACCCCCTACCAGCAGGAAGGGACGGGCACCTTGCTATCCGTCCCGGCTGGCCGTCCATGTTCCGCACCTACTGGAGCGACCCGGAGAAATACAACTCCCGCTTCCGCAAGGGCTGGTACATCACCGGAGACCGGGCCTACTGTGACGAGGACGGCTATTTCTGGTTCCTGGGGCGAACCGACGACGTGATCAACACCACCGGTCACCTGGTGTCGCCATTCGAAGTGGAGAGCATGCTGCTCGAGCATCCGGCCGTGGCCGAGGCAGGGGTGATCGGCAAACCCGACCCGCTCGCGATGGAGGTGGTCAAAGCCTTCGTGGCGCTGAAGGACGGCTACGAGCCCTCGGACCAGTTGCGAAGGGAGATCACGGGTTTCGCCAGGAAGAAGATGGCGGCCCTCGTCGCCCCGAGAGAGATCGAATTCCTCCCCTCACTACCAAAAACGCGGAGTGGCAAGATCATGCGCCGTTTGCTCAAGGCCCGGGAGCTCGGCCTCCCAGAGGGGGACACGAGCACACTCGAAGAGGACTAGGGCTCCGCGAGGAGCTGGTCAGCTCACACTCGTCCCTGCACAGAATCCACCATCGCCTGTACGTTCTCGAGTTTGGCATCCGGCGGGATGGCGCAACCTTGCGCCATGATGAACCCGTCCGGTCCGACTTCGGTGAGCAGGCGGTCACAATACGCCCGGACCTCGTCCACCGTGCCCAGCGTGAGCAGCGCCGGCGGCACATCTCCCAAGATGCACATATGGCCGCGGAGGATCTTCTTGGCCCGAAAGATATCGGTCTTTCCATCGAGAGAAAGGACGCACTTCGCCGCGGGCAGCTCTCCCAAACGCCCGATCTCCCGGTCCCAGTTAGCATCGAAGTGAAGTATGGGCGTGCCACCTTCTTCGGCCACTATCTCGATTAGCTCTTTCATGTACGGCCAGACGAAGCGGTTCCACAAGCGCGGGGACAAGAACTCGGGCGCCGTCCGCCAGCCACCCACCCAGTAACCCATCGGGCCAACCGCGCGCACCAACCCCCTGGCCTGCGCACGCTTCTCAGCCATGATCGCCTCGAGTACGGCCTGCACCTTATCGGGCATGCGGAAGAGATCGAGAAGGAATTCCTTGACCGTCCGGCCGCCGCACAGGTGTTCGAAAGGGTGGTCGACGGTGAGGGGCGAGAAAACCACATAACCCCGCGCTATATACTCGCCGATCCAATGTGGACCCGCCTCCTGTAGCGCCTGACCAGCGGCAGCAGCTTCGCCCAAGTATTTGCCGATATACTGGCCGAACCAGGCACCCCAGCCCATTTGCAGGATGCGGTCGTAGTCTTCAGGGACGATGCGCACCTGTTCGTCGAGCTGCCACAGGCTATTCTCAGGCAATTCCCGGCCGGGAAGCTTTACCGGCGAGAGCCAGAGAAGTCCCAGAACCTGAGGCTGGTAGGTTGCGAACTGGATGGAGTCGACATCACCCAGCTTTTCCATAGCGGCGAGCATCGTCTGCCCGGCCAGATCGACGTCCTGGACGAAGTCGGGCAGGCGCACTCCCATCGTCCGGGCGGCGAAGGCGTCCATCACCAGCGAGAGAGGGACCCGGTCCGGAGTGCCGAGGGCCACTGCGGTTTTCAGGCGACCCATCCGCTCCAGGAATAGCGGATTCGGGGCCAGCCCTTCCGGTCCGTTGCTGCCGGTGGCGACGTTGTCGTGGTTCGAGTCCAGCATTTCAGCCATTTTGGTACACCCCCAGCACTTTCTTGGCGGCGATCACGCTGTCTTGCACCGTCCTGCAGTAAACGTCGGCACCAGTATCCTCGGGGCAGGCCTCATCCAGCCTCATCCACCACGCCGCGGCAAGTGATGTCGAAGTCAACGCTACTCCTTTTTCGGCGCGATCATCTCTCCGTAGGCGTTGTACCGGCGGATCTTCTCCTGCACCTCTGGAAGAGCGATCTGCAGCGGTTCATCGTGACGCTCGTGACGCGTGATCCACTCGAGATGGTGTCTCTCCTTGGGCGTGGAGAACCGCGGCTCGCGGACATCGTCCGAGTTCCAAGCGACCGAAAACTTGTCGCCATTGACGGACACAATGCCGTGGACTTCACAGATGGGACACATGATCTCCGGGAAGTCTTTCTCCACATAGACGATGTTGCAGTGACACACCGGACAGGATACTGCAGGCTCGTCACCCATGAATTTCCATTGGTCGAAGGGCAGCTTGAGGGCCCGGGCGACGTTCTTGCCCAGTTGCCGGGATCGTTCGATCGCCGATTCGTTATCTGGAGTGAGCGCCGCCCCGACGGCGGCGCAGTGGTCGATCTGGACCTGGTCCACGAGGGTGGTGAAGTGCTGCAGGAACAGGTTGATGGAGGTCAGCCCCAGGCTGGTCCAGCCGTCGTAGCCCGAGCCGCCTACCGAAATGGCGGCGCCTACCCGCCGGCGTTCGAAGATATCGGCCTTGCGGGAGAATAGGTGGTTGGTCTTCTCCGCGATGATCATCAGGTAGCTGCACGATCTGAGGTGGTAGACGGGCGCCGAGACAATCACCGCAGCGTCGGACAGAAGTGTCTGCTCGAGAATCCAATCAACGTCGTCCTTAGCGCAGCGACCGCTTTTCAAACAGGCCCAGCAACTATTACAGGGCAAGACTTTCAGGTCCATCGCTCGAATGATCTGCGACTCGACTCCTTCTTCCTCCGCGGCCATCAACGCGGCCTTTAGGAAATGCTCGCTGTTGCCGTGCTTGCGGCCGCAGGAAAGGCCGATTATCTTCTGGGTCATGGAGCGATCCTATCGAGAATATTTTCCAGAATCTTGTCGGCGGTGCCGCCCTCAACAAACTGATCCAGCCCTTCGAGAAGGGCAAAGTCCTTGGTCCAGCCGAGGCCCATGAGGCTCCATCCCACCACCTCTGGATCAGCATCTTCCCGGATTGTCCCCTGCCTCTTGCCCTCTTCGACCACGTCAATGAATCGCCCCAAAACCACCATCTGGTTCTTGCGCATTCGTTCGGTCAAGCCCTCTCCTCGCGCCGCGACGGCCAATTCGAATAGTGGCATGATCACCCACTCGTGATCGGGCACGATCCGGCTCTCGTGCACTGAGCCTCCGAGTTCCCGAAGGCGGTCGAACATGTTCGGATTGGAGGAGGAGTCAAGCCAGGCCAAGACGCGATCGAGGAGCAGATCTGAGGCCGCTTCCAGGATTTCCGTCCGGCCTGAAAAATGGTTGTAGAGCGAGGGAGTAGCGATTCCGGCAGCCTCGGCGATGCGGACGAGAGTAGCCGCACGCACCCCCTCCCGAGCGATGATCTCCAGAGTGACTGCTGCCACCTGGGCACGACGTTGCTCTTTCGTCCACCGCCCCCGTCGGGCCGGCGTCCTCGTAGCCACGACCTGCACGCGCACCTCCTGTTTAGTCGCTCAAGTCTCACTGATCGCTGCTCAAGTCGCACCGATTTGACATGGTAGCAGGTCGGTGATACTAACTAAATTTAGTAAGCCGGGCATTCCACAGGTGCGCACTCTGGCAAGAGGAGGAGAAGGAAGCATTCAAAGAGGGAGGGGAAATGGACCGTAACGCGCTGAGTCGTCGAGAATTCCTTAAGATTGCAGGCATTACCGCAGCAGGGATGGGCCTGGCAGGCGGCCTCACGGGAACGCTCTCAGGCTGTGGAGAGGAAGCCGGCCCGACGACTACCGGAGGGTCCACCGCCACAACCGCTGGGGAGACGACGTCGACCACGGCCGCCAGCAGCACCACGGTGAGCGCTTCGGCAGAGGCGGGTAGAGAGATCAAGTTGGGCGTGGTCACGCCGCAGACTGGTCCGTTGGCAGTCTTCGGCATCGCCGATAAGTGGTCCGCCGAGTTGACGAACAAGACAGTCGCAAACGGGCTCGTCCTTGGAGATGGCAAGAAGCACCCCGTTACAACCGTCTCTCGCGACACTCAGTCGGATTCCAACCGAGCGGCTCAGGTTGCCGGTGACCTGATAACCAACGAGAAGGTCGACATCCTCCTCGCGGCCGGCGCGCCTGACACCGTGAACCCTGCAGCCGATCAGGCAGAGGCTTTGGGGACACCCTTCTTGAGTGTATTCGACCCGTGGTCGGCCTTCGTTTTCGGCAGGGGAGGTAGTTTCGACAAACCCTTCAAGTGGACATACGGACATCTCCTGGGGCTCGAACAGGTGTGTGCCTCGATGGTCGATCTCTTCGAGAAGACACCCACCAACAAGAAAGTGGCCTTCCTGGCCATGAACAATGCCGATGGCCAGGCCTGGCTCGATTCGCAGACTGGGGCCCCCCCGTTCCTGGAAGCTGCCGGATATACCATCGTCGCTCCGGGGCTGTTCACGCCGGGTAGTGAGGACTTCACCGCCCAGATAAGCCAGTTCAAGAAGGAGGGCTGCGAGGTCCTCACTGGAGCGAGCACCACCCCCGACTTCACCAACTTCTGGAAACAGAGCTTGCAGCAGGGGTTCAAGCCCCCTGTGGCGAGTCAAGCCCTGGCGTTAGGCTTCCCCCAGGCAGCCGAGGCTATCGGCCCGACAGTTTACGGGCTCATCGGCCCGGACGGCTCGTGGCACCGCACCTTCCCGTTCACGGATTCACTGACAGGGATGACTTGTGAGCAGCTTGCCGGTGACTACGAGGCGGCCACCAACAGTGAGTACACCGGGGCCATCGGCGGCCATGCCAAGATGAGCTGGGCGATAGACGTCCTAGGCCGGACCAAGAATCTGGACGACAAGGAAGCCATTCTCGATGCGATCAAGACCACCAAATTGGAGACTATCCTTGGTCCCATCGACATGACCCAGCCCGTGGACCAGAACCCGCTCGACCCCCTTGGCACCCGGCCCCATCCCAATGTCACCAAGCCGGTCATAACGGGACAGCAATGGGTCAAGGGGAACAAGTGGCCCTACGAAGTCGTGGTAGTCGGCAACAAGCTCGCTCCGATGGTCCCGGCGGTCGAATTACAGCCAATGAAGTATTAGCTCATGACTGCAAAGCCGAGTCAGTTCACCGCCCACAAGAGGGTAAGCCATGTGCAATAGGAGGACGCCTCGACCGTGAACATGATCGATATAGATCTTGAGGCCTGCGACGGCTGCAAGATCTGCTACAAAGCATGCTTCGTCGATGTTTTCCGCTGGGACGAGGCCGCGAAGCGCCCACAGGTCGCCTATCCGGAAGACTGCGTCCAGTGCAACCTCTGCGAGCTGAACTGTCCTACCGGCGCCATCAACGTGATCGTGGATTGGAACAAGCCGTTCCCATCTGTCCTCGAACATGGGCCGAGGTACCCAGAATGAAGGCGCTCGGCGACCTGGGCATAGTCCACGACACCGAAGTCCTCATCGTTGGAGGAGGCATAGCGGGGCTGACCGCGGCGATTGCGACGAAGGAGAAATCTCCGGCCACCCAGGTCCTCGTGGTAGAAAAGAACTTCAGCGGCTGGGCCGGACAAGCGAACAAGGGTGCGGGAGTCTTCATGTTTCTCGGCCCGGATGATCCGGTCGAGCGGTTCCTCGACTACCACACCCACAACATCGGTTGCTTTCTGGAAGACCAGGAACTCCTCGCTCTGTTTGCTGCCGAATCCCAGGCCACCATCGAGAACCTCGATTCTTGGTGTCACACCTTCTGCCGCAACGCCGACGGCAGTCTGGCCGTGGATACCTTCAAACCCGGCCTGCCCTGGCGCCTCGCGGCGGCAGAGCACGACACGCAGATGAAGGCCCAGCGCTACGCCAAGAGACTGGGGGTCGATTTCCTCGAGAAAACCATGGTGGTCGATGTGCTCAAGGAAGGAGCGGCCTCTGGAAACGCGCCACCGGCGGCAGGGACGTCGCGAGCCGCGGGAGCCATCGGTTTCAGCCTTCTCGACGGCTCCTGCCATCTTTTCCGGGCAAAAGCCGTGATCCTTGCCACCGGCGGCCAGAGCTACCGCATCATGTCCATGTGGAACGGCGCCCGCGGAGACGGGATAGCAGCCGCCTACCGGACCGGCGCCCAGGTGCGAAACGCGGAGTTCGGCGCCTTTATGCAGCTCGTCAACAAAAGGAGCAAGGAGCCCCTCCTTGGTGCAGAAGACGCGCTCTACAACGCCAAGGGGGAGTGCCTCTCCAGCTGGAGGCGGGAATTCGAACCCGACGTGGACTCTATGGCGGGCGCCGTCTGGTACCGCGAGATGCTTGCCGGCAACGGCCCCATCGTTACCCACAACGACGAGAACTGGCTTCTGCAGCACACGACAAAACGCACGGAGAAGGGCGGCCACGGCGATGATACGCCTGAGCTCTGGAACCGGCCGAAGGCCGAGGCCTTCTGGGAGCGGCTTCTCTCCAAAACGGCGGCCGCGGACGGACGCGGTCCCGTGTCTGAGGTGTTTCCCGGCTTTCTCGGGGAGTTCTCGCCGGTAAGAGTTGATCACCAGATGGCAACGACCGTTGCCGGTCTTTATGCCATCGGGAACACGGCCACCAGTGGCTGCGCCATGGCCGGAGCTGTGCCCGCCTCCCCCGGCCGGATTCGCGGCAAAGCCCTCACCTCCTCCGCCTGGATGGGAATTCGGGCCGGAGCCGCTGTTCTCGATTATGTCGGGGAAGTTCCGCCGGGGCAGCCCGATGCCGATCTAGCCGCCGCTCTCAAAAAGCAGATCTTCGCTCCTCTGCGCCGCCACGAGCAGAGCCGCGGGCCCGGCCTCGAGCCCATCGACTTGGTGAGGCAGGTCCAGGCCGCCATCGCCCCTGTTGGGTATTCCATCTACAAAAAGAAAGGACGCATGGAGGAGGCCCTCGGCCTCGTCCTTGAAGCGCAAGGGCGCATCCCGGAGCTATCGGCCGATGACCCTCACCATCTGGCCGCAGCAAACGAGGCCCGGGCAATGATCCTATGCGCGGAGATGTTCTACCGCGCCTCCCTTGCCCGCGAGGAGTCGCGGGGCTGGCACTTGCGCGAGGACTTCCCCGAGAGAAACGATGCCATGTGGCTGAAGTGGATCCTCCTCCAGGACCAAGACGGAGAGATGCATGTCTCCACCGAAGAAGTGCCGGTCCACCATTACCCATTCCAGCCTTAATTCCCGGAGGAGACCATGCCTGAAGATCCCACCTACTACGACGAAATGATCAAGGAGTACGACCTCCCGGTTCCCATGCGCGACGGCATCACTCTTCGCATCGATGTCTACCGCCCCGATGCCCCTGGCAGGTTTCCTGTCCTTTACACCTGTGCCATGCACAACAAGGACCTGCAGCGGGTGGAAGTGGCTGAAAACCTGAGGGTGGGGCAGCCGGCCTGGTCAACCCAGTGGTACGGCATCATCGAGGGCGGAGATTCCAAGCGGTTCGTAGCCAACGGCTATGTCCACGTGATCGGCCAGGTACGGGGCGGCCATAAGTCCGAGGGCGAGCTCTTCGTGAACGACGAGTGGGACCACTACGACACCATCGAATGGATCACCCGGCAGCCCTGGTGTGACGGCAATGTGGGCATGGTCGGCATCTCCGCCTTTGCCGCGGAGCAGTGGCGGGCGGCTGCCCAGGGGCACCCGGCCCTTAAAGCCATCTTCCCATTCGACGCCGGTGGCTGCTACGGCGGCCTTGAGGGGTTCCGCGACCAGCACCCGGGGGGCGTTATCCAGACCATGCCCTATCACATCGGCCTCTTCAACAGCCTGCGCACGCACATCGGCACACCGCCGGAACTCCCGCCGCCGGTCGAGGAGGCCTGGCGGACGGCCATGAAGAATTCCGATTACATGATGTATGTAAATCTCTACAACATCCTTACCCTGCGCGGGCAGCGCGACCCAGGCATGTTCTATCCCCTGCTCTTCCCTTTCGAGCGCCCGGGAACCATCGAGGCAACTGAGGAGATGCTGGCGAAGATCAAGATCCCCTTCGTGACCGGCGCATTCGAGGGCGCCTACACCTACAAGATGCACTGGCAGGGAGCGCAGCACTTCTTCTACGGCATCGATCAGCCGCATAAGCATCTCTTCGCCACCCCCC
>JAMCTB010000213.1:0-5986 GCA_023380955.1 Chloroflexota bacterium
ACCGGTACCACGTAGGCTGCAGAGATCACCGGCGTGCCGGCCGACCAGCTGCAGGCCGCGATGAGCAGCAGTCCGCAAGCCACCAGCAGATAAGCAGCCGACACCGTACGGCCAGCCCTGACCAGCCCTATGCTGGCTAGAGAGGCAGCCCCGAAGATGGCCGCCGCCAGCACGATGAGGGCATTCCACGGCGAGGGACCCATGAACCACAAGAGGGCGAAAAGCGCGCCGGCCCCCAGAGACGCAAGGGCGAGAATGCGGGCCAAAGACGCCACCAGCCCGCTCGTCACCTTCATCTCATAGTCGTGTGAATGGCCCATGGCCACCGCGGTCTCAGACACCTTGCGCTCCTTTCGCCCAGGATACGGGCAGGAGGATAACGGCGTGGGAATCGAAGCGGGGTAGCAGGGAGAATCCAGTACCACATGATAGCACGATCCGGCTTTGCGGCAAGAGCGACGAGGCTATATAATCTGTTGAGCTATCGACGAACCCTATCAAAGACGGCACCTTTCCATCGTGATCCTGACCTTGGCGAAGGATCCCTGCCGTCTGAGATGCTTCGCCACCGCTCAGCACGACAGTCGGGTCGACGTCGCGTGCGAGGCGATGGATCTCTCGTCTCAACTGCTTCGCCACCGTTCAGCACGACAGCCACCGGGAGGAGCTTCCTTGCCCGCTACTATAGTAATCGACATCGATCCCATCATCTTTAGTGGTGGACCCATCACCCTGCGGTGGTATGGGCTGATAATCTCCCTGGCTCTCGTGGTCGGGGTGGCACTGGCGGTCCGGGAGGCCGGCCGGCGGGGCATCGTCGAGGACGACGTAATGTACGTGGTGCTGTGGGCCGTGCCCTTTGCCCTGGTCGGCGCACGCCTCTTCCACGTCATCGACGCCTGGCGCTACTACGCCAACTACCCCCTGCAGATCCTGGCTGTCCAGGAGGGGGGTCTAGCCATCTACGGCGGACTGGTGGGGGGTCTCGCGGGCGGATTGGTGGCCGTTCACCGCAGGGGGTTGCCTCTCTGGCGGCTGCTGGACGTCGCCGCCCCCAGCATGATCCTGGGCCAGGCCATCGGCCGAATCGGTTGCTTCATCAACGGCGACCACCAGGGCCCCCCGACGAGCCTTCCGTGGGCGACCTCTTACGTCTACCCTGGCAACCTGGCGCCCGACTCGCAGCCCAGGCACCCGGCCCAACTGTACGAGATGCTGTACGACCTAGCGCTTCTCGGCCTGCTGTTGCTGCTTCGCCGCCGGTTGAGACGAGAGGGGTTGCTCTTCACCATGTACGTGGCCCTCTACGCCTTCGGCCGCTTCTGGATCTCGGCCCTGAGGGAGGACGCCCCCTTCCTGATGGGGCTGAAGGAGGCGCAGGTAATCAGCGTCGCCGCCTTCCTGCTGGCCCTACCCCTCGCCCTCTACCTCCGGCGGCGAGGACAGCTGTTGGGTGCGTAGTGCGAGCCCGATCCTCGCACCGCGCCCGGCGCACCCCACCATCCCCACAGGCTTGTGCCTTTCGCCTTTTCCCTGTAACCTTTTGGCAATCATGGCTCACAGAGCAGTGCTGTACACGAAAGAGGGTTGCTGCCTCTGCGATCGGGCACGGGAGGTGCTTCGTCGACTCCAGGCAGAGTTCGACCTGGAGATCGAGGAGGTGGAGATAACCCGAGACCCGGCCCTGGAGGCGCAGTATGGGTGCACTATCCCGGTGGTGGTGATCGACGGCAGGCACCGGTTCGAGTCGAAGATCGCCGAGTACTACCTCCGAAAGGTGCTGGTGCCCCCCAGGCGATGGCCGTGGCAACGGTAGAGGAGACCCGCGACTTTCGCCGGACCCCCCTGGGCCCGCGGGCTCGGAGGCTGGTGCGGGCTGCCCGGAGCGGCTCCTTCTGGTTTGCCCGCCACTGGCTGGCGCTGGCCAACGGCATCAACCTGCTGGTGCTGGCGGGTTCGGCGGCGATCCCGGCCATGACGGCGGCTGGTCTCTACGGGCTGGCCAGCCCCCTGTTCGCCTCCTACCGGCTGGTGTGCCACCAGTTGCCCTACCGCTCCTTCTTCCTGTTCGGCTACCAGATGTCCATGTGCGAGAGAAACGTGGCGATCTACGCCGCCATGGGGCTGGCGGGGCTCGCCTTCGGGCTGTCTGGGCGGCGGTGGAAAGCCCTGCCCTGGAGCTGGTACCTGCTGCTCCTTCTACCGATCGCGGTGGACGGCTTCACTCAGCTGTTCGGGCTACGGGAGAGCAACTGGCAGCTTCGACTGCTGACCGGCGGCCTGTTCGGGGTCGCCACCGTATGGCTGGCCTACCCCTATCTGGACCGATACGCATCGGAGATCCTGGAAAACGAGGGGCAGAGCAGGTAACTCAAACGTGAAAGTGCGTAGACCGGTGCGCTCTGCACCCCGAACTCCGAACCGCGCACTTTCACGTTTAGATTGAAGGGTAACCCATGAGACTCTCAGGCCTATTGAAGGGCGTCGTCGCGGGGCTGTTCATCGTCTCTCTCCCGGTGCTTTTCGGCACCCTCAGCCTTCGCTGGCTGGTGTCCGACGGCGGCTGGTATCGTGCCGGCTTCGCCAAGTATGGGGTGTCGGCACGAACCGGAATCTCGCCCGACGAGCTGGGGAGGGCGGCGGACGAGATAAGCCGCTACCTGCTGATGGGGAGGGAGGACATCGACGTCCCGGTGAAGATCGGCGGCGACGTCCGTCCCCTCTTCAACCAGCGGGAGCTGATCCACATGCGGGACGTGCAGAAGCTGCTGCGCGGTTTCTACGACCTGCAGCTGGCAGCGGCCGGATTCGTCATCCTCTATCTGGGCACCAGTTGGCTGTGGCTCAGGGGGAGCTACTGGCGATCGCTGGGTCGCCACCTGCGCTGGGGAGGCGGCCTCACCCTGGCGCTGTTCGGGGGCTTCGGGGTGCTGTCGACGTTCAACTTCGACCAACTGTTCCTGGAGTTCCATCTGATATCCTTCGACAACGACCTCTGGATGCTGGACCCCACCAAGGACAATCTGATAATGATGTTCCCGCAGGGTTTCTGGTACGATTCAGCCATCCGGATGGCGCTGGCAACGGGTGCCCAGTCCCTGGGCGCCATAGTGCTGGGCAGCCTCCTCGCAAGGCAGCCCTCGGCCGTCAGCCATCAGCTGTCAGCTTCCAGGAAATAGGATCTGGCTGAGGAGAGGGTTGCGGATTCGGCCAGAAGGATCAGGCGAAGCCCGTTGTGCAGGGAGACTCAGTCGCAACGGTGCCGGACAGAAGGTCGAAGTGCTGACAGCTGATAGCTGACAGCTGATAGCTCAACAATGGGATTGGGGGAAGAACAGCCATGGCAAAACCGAGAAAGAAGCGACGGCAGCCGCGACAGATCGAAACGTCCCTGCCCAAACGACAGTACAAGCGAACCAACCGAATGCTCTACGCCGTCTCCGCGGTCCTGCTGGTGGTCTTCGGCGGCGGCGCGGCGCTGCTGGGAGCCGGCGCTCCCAAGAGTCCGGCGCCGACTCCGGTGCCCACGGTGGCCCCCGCCACCAGCGGTAGCGCCGCCGATCAGACCCAGCAGTTCACCGCAACCCCCACCCCCGTCCCGCCCACGGCAACCCCGGGACAATAGGGTCATGGGATGGGGCGACGATCGATGCCGGTTCGTCACCCTGCCCCTCGAGCGGCTGAGCGACCGACCGTGGGGGCGCATTGCGTGCGCCCCCACGGGTCCATCTCAGGCGGGAACCCTGAGCCTCCTTCTCTCCTCCTCGGGGGTCTCACCCTCGGCCGTCGGTGACTCCTCCTGGGCCTTTCGCTGATGGAAGAAAGCGGTCACCGTGAACCAGGCCAGGGGCATGACCCCGATCCCGATGAAGACGCTGTCGGGGAGGATCCGCGCCCACAGCAGCGCATGGACCAGCGGCTGCTGGTAGAACTGGAAGCTCCTGGCCGACCAGAAGCCGTTGGTGAAGCTCTCCCCCACCTGCATCAGCCCGATGGGCAGCAGGGTGATCAGGATCATCCCCGCCAGGCCGAGGTTCAGCCCCCAGAAGGAGATCTTCAGCAGCCGATCGCTCCACCACCGGGGGTTCACCAGGTCGCGCAGGGCGAACAGCAGCAGACCGATGGCCAGCATCCCGTACACCCCCGCCAGCGCCCCGTGGCCGTGGGCCGCCGTCAGGAAGGAGCCGTGCTCGAAGTAGTTCACCGCCGGCAGGTTGATCAGGAAGCCCAGCACCCCCGCGCCGACCAGGTTCCAGACGGATGTAGCGATCAGGAACCAGAAGGAGGCCCTGTAGGGGAACTCCCGGCCGCCCGCCGTCACCATCCTGTACTGGCCGTAGGCCTCCAGCACCAGCAGGGTCAGGGGGATCACCTCCAGGGCCGAGAAGACGGCCCCCAGGGAGATCCACATGTCCGGTGCGCCGATCCAGTAGTAGTGGTGGCCGGTGCCGAGGATGCCGCTGCCCAGCAGGATTATCAGCTGGAAGTAGAGGGCCCGAAGGGTGGAGTTCCTGGTCACCAGTCCCAGCCTCACCATCAGGAAGCCGATGACCACCACGGCGAACACCTCGAACATCCCCTCCACCCAGAGGTGGATCACCCACCAGCGCCAGTAGTCCGACATGGTGATGTGGGTGCTGGGATCGAACAGGAAGCCGAAGCCGTAGAAGAAGGGGATGGCCACGGCGCTGTAGAACAGCAGGTGGGTGAGGCCGCCCTTATCCGACTCGGTCTTCATGGCGGGCCGCAGCCCCCGATAGACGATGAAGAGCCACATCACCATCCCGACGGCCAGCAGGAGCTGCCAGATCCTGCCCAGCTCCAGGTAAGCCCAGCCCTGGTTGCCCAGCAGGAACCAGAGGTTGCCCAGGAAGCCCTTGGCGCCCAGCCACTCGCCCAGCAAGCTTCCCACCACGACCAGCACCAGGGCCCCGAAGAGGAGATCCACCAGCAGCCCCTGCCGCTTCGGCTCGCGGCCCCCCACCAGGGGCGCCACGAAGATCCCCAGGGCCAGCCAGGCGGTGGCGATCCAGAAGATGGCCAGCTGCAGGTGCCAGCTGCGGGCGATGTTGAAGGGCAGCAGCGCCAGAATGTCCATGCCGTAGAAGCTGTCGCCCTGGGCGTAGTAGTGAGCCAGCAGCGCGCCCACCAGGGTTTGGGCCAGGAAGAGCAAGGTTACCACGGCGAAGTACTTGGCGGTCTTCCGCTGGCTGGGGGTCAGCGGAGCGTCGCTCAGCTTGAGCGTCTTGGCGGCTTCGGGGTTCTCCTCCATGGACATCCGGTAGCGGTGGTAGAGGAAGAGGATCACCGCGACGAACAGCACCAGCAGGGTCACGCTGATGGCGCTCCAGATCACCGAGCTGAAGGTCAGGGTGTTGCCCGCCGCGGCGTCGAAGGGCCAGTTGTTGGTGAAGGAGTAGCTGAGGCCCGGCCGATCCACCGTGGAGAGCCAGGCGGTCCAGGTGAAGAAGTCCGCGATCTGCCGGATCTGGTCCCCCGGCGCGACCTGGTGAACCCCCGGCGCCACGTAGGCCCGATCGGTCGCGGGCATGTGCTGCTCCTGGATCAACTGCGGCGGCAGCGCCCGCTCCGGGTCGCCCTGGGTGAACATCTGCCGGTAGTGAGCCCGCACCTGCTCCAGCCCATAGGCCTGGGCCGCGCTGAGGGTGAGGGTACCGGTGGCAGCATCGTAGCGATTGGTCTTCAGCTCCTTTTGGACCTTCGCCGTGATGCCGGCCTGCTGCTCGGTACCCAGCCTGGCGAGGTCGACGCCGTACTGGGCGCGAGCGTAGTAGTCCTGCATGGAGAGGGTCATCACGTGGAGACTGTCGGCGGTGAAGTCGGGCCCCAGGTAGGAGCCATGGCCCAGGGTGGAGCCGTAGTCCATCAGGTCGTACTTCTGGTACACGGCCTTGCCGCCGGAGATCTCCTGGCCGGTGGAGAGGAGCTTTCCGGACTCGTCGACGATCTTGTTGGGGACGTCTGC
>JAMCTB010000213.1:5996-11891 GCA_023380955.1 Chloroflexota bacterium
TAGACGGCGAAGCCCCCCCATGACGAGGCCTGTGAAGCCGAGGAGGATCACCAGGATGAGGGCGTGCTTCCAGAGACCGACCCCGCCCCTCGGCGGGCTTGTCTGCGCAGCGGTAACAGCCATCGTTCAACCTCCCATTGGTGTCGGCGTTGGCCTGCGGGTCATCCCGCACTAATTCGGCCTTGTTGGTCCGAATTACACCATCGGGAGGCCCGTGCCTTCTGCGACAAATGTCACACGGCTGGAAAACCGAGGGGCGGGGCGCGGTTCGCGAACGACCAGGTCACCGTGACGCTACACACGCTGTAGGGGCGGTTCGCGAACCGCCCCTACAGCCACCACACCGACTGCTACAGTAGCTCGCCGCCTTTGGGCTGGTAGAGGCAGCGGGATTCCTCGCCCAGGTAGTCGCCCGTGAGGGCCCAGGCTCGGGCGCGACTGCCGCCGCACACCCGCCGATACTCGCAGGCGCCGCAGCGCCCCTTCAGCAGCGACGGTTCCCGCAGCTCTCGGAACAGCTTCGATTTCCGGTAGATCTCCGCGATGGGGGTCTCCCGGACGTTGCCGGCCGATAGCTGGAGGAAGCCACTGGGGCAGACGTCCCCGGTGTGGGAGATGAAGCAGAAGCCCTTGCCGTCGTTGACCCCCTGCTGGGGACGGTTCAGGCCGTCCTGGAAGCTGTAGCCGGCCCCCGTCAGCGCCTGGTGGATCGCCCCGTCCTTCCCCAGCTCGGCCCGGGTCCGCTCGATCACCACCCTCCGGTAGTGCTGGGCCGCCGTGGTGCGCACGTCGAAGGGCGTCGTCTTGGAGAGGTCGTACATCCAGTGGAAGGTGTCCTCGTGCTCCTGGGCCGTCACCATGTCGTCCTCTTTACCGCGGCCGGTGGGGACCAGGAAGAAGATGTTCCACATCAGCGCCCCGAAGCCGGAGATCAGCTCGGAGAGGGCGGGCAGATCCGCCAGGTTGCGCCTGGTCACCGTGGTGCCGATCTGCAGGGAGAGGCCGATCTCCCGGGCGGCCTCCACACCCCTCAGGGTGCGGGCGAAGGAGCCGTCCACCTGCCGGAAGGCGTCGTGGATCTTCGGGGTGGAGCCGTCCAGGCTGAGGTGGATCCGCACCACTCCGGCGTCCTTGGCCCTCTGGAGATGCTCCTTGGTGAGGAGCGCCGTGGCGCTGGGGGATAGAGAGACCCTTAGCCCCTTTTCCGCCCCGTGGCGGATCAGGTCGTAGACGTCCCGCCGCATCAGGGGGTCGCCGCCGGTAACCACCAGGATCGGGTTCCCCATCTCGGCGATTCGATCGATGAGGGTGAAGCCCTCCTCGGTGGTCAACTCCCGGGGATCGCGCTTGGGCTGGGCCGAGGCCCGACAGTGGACGCAGGCCAGGGCGCAGGCCTGGGTGATCTCCCAGGCAACGGTAAAGGGACTCATGCCGAAATCTATGTCGGTCAGGGACGGCATCCCGTGATGGCCGGCCACTACCTGCGAGCCTCGCATCTTCGCCTCCTGGGATCATTTTGACGCGGAGAACTGACCGCAACGGCGCGGAGCATCTTAGTTTACTCCGTAAACCATTGGTGGTCCAGCGATCCCGATGCCACGGATTCGAGTCAGACCCCCGGGTGACCGTTGGATGCGCACCCAGGGACCGTGGCTATGGCAACGGGATCGATGGCATGCTAGACTTGGGTTATCCCCAACCGGCACGGAGAGCTATCCATGGAGAGCTATCCATGTCCATCCATCGAGCCGCCCTCCTCGCGGCGATGCTGTTGGTGCTGGTCACGGTCGCCGCCAGAACGGTACCGAGGCGGGCCTTCACGGCCCCAGCCGCCCGGGCCTCTTCCGCTGCGCACGCCACGGCCGCGCCCTCGCCTGCCGCCGACGACCCTCAGGTCGGTCAGATGACCCGCTCCGACCGGGGCGAGGGGGGCGCCAGGGTATCGGTGGTCTGGCTCGCCCCCGAGTACCTGCGGGGGCATCCCGAGGCAGCCACGGGCCTGGATCCCCAGCGATACCTGCTCTTCCGGGTGGTCGTCGACGCGCCGGCCCTCGAGATGTCCACCTGGGACCTCAAGGCGATGATCTACCTGCGGGAGGAGAAGGGCATGGAGTACGGCACCCCCTTCTGGAAACCGATAGAGGAGGGCTCCCGAAAGGCCGGGATCGCTGCCTTCCCCAGGAGGGACGCTGGGGACAACCCGGTGCCCAGCCTGGAGTCCCGCTACTTCGAGATAGTCATCCGCGACCTGGCAGGGACGAAGGAGAGGGTGTTCCGGTGGAATCTCCAGGGCTGAGGACCAGCCCTGGGTCCTCAGTCCTGAGTCCTGGGATGCCGACCGCCGCCAGAGCAGCGAGCTACACCAAGGCTCTGAAGTCCAGCCGCGCCAGGTTCAGCTACAGCGGCTGCCCGGCCGCCAGATATGTCAGCTCCACCAGGTCCCGCACCATCACGCTCACCCGGCGAGCCCTGCCGACGACGAACTCGACGCCGTGGCGCATACGGCCGTCCAGGCCGCTCTTCAGCATGGCCCGCCCTGCCGGAACCGATCCAGTGCCTTCACCCCGTCGGAGCGGCTCCTGCCGGCGATCCCGGGAACGCAGAGCGGGCGGCGGGCCCAAGACCCCGCCCCACGTCCTGTGGCCGGCAAACCGTAGGAGCCGGCTCCTGCCGGCGATCCCAAGATCGCCGTGGATGGCGGGACCCGTCCCGTTGGATCAGTCGCGACCGGACTCCGGTCCATAGAGGGGAACACCCCATCGGTCCCGATGGGTCACCAACTCCAGGGGCATGCGGTAGCGCTGGGCCGGGGCGTGAGCGGCGGCACCCACCGCTACCAGGCTGACCACCTGCACCCCGTCGGGCACGCCCAGCGTTCGGGCCATCTCCGCCTCCTTGAACCCGCCGATCCAGCAGCTACCCAACCCCATCTCCGTGGCGGTGAGGATCAGGTTCTGAATGGCCGCCGCCACATCCAGGACCGACCAGCGAGCGTTGGCGTCGCCATACCGACCGGCCGTCCTACGCCGGTTCACGCCCACGGCGATCAGCAGCGGGGCCTCCAGCAACCAGCTCTGCCGGTTGTCGGGACCCGCGAAGTACCCCGAATAGGTGGCGGCTACCGCGGCCTCTCGGGCCTCCCTCCCCTCCAGGACCATGAACTCCCAGGGCTGCATGTTGCCGGCGCTGGGAGCGTGGATGGCAGCCTCCAGCAACCGTTCCCGCACCCCGGGGGCCAGGGGCTCTCCCGAGTATCGCCTCACGCTGCGCCGTCGGTAGATGGCCGATCGCACGCCCGATCCCCCCTCCCCGGGGGTCGAAGGGGCTGCCGGGGCTGCCGGCAACGGCCTCTCGGTGCCCGATGGAGCGGGAGGCGGCGGCTCGTGAACCCGGCTGAACTCGGCAACGGAGTATCTGGGCGGATACTCCAGGTAGACGTCGGAACAGCCGATGGCCACCAGCGCCACCGGCTCCAGGAACCACTCCAGCCCCAGGGCCTCTCTCATCCGATCCGGCACGAACTCTCGCACGACCCCTGTGCGCAGCCCCAGGTTGTTGGCCATGAGCCGCAGATTCTGGATGGCCGCCCCCACCTCCTGCAGGGCGATCAGACGGCCTGCCTGGCCCAGTCGCGCCGTGGCCCGGCGGATCTCCGCACAGACGGCCAGCACCACCGGCGCTTCGGCCAACCATCCCTGGGCCGCCTCGGTCCCCGGCGTCATGAGGGGTTCCAGGGTCGCGCTAACGGCCGCCTGCTTGGCCGACGATGACTCCAGCCGAAGCAGTTCCCACGGCTGGCCGGTGGAGGGCGCAGCCCCGAAGGCCATGAGAAGCTGCGCCAGATCCCCCTCGGCGACCGGATCCGGCCGCCAGCGCCGCACGTTGACCACGTCGGTCATCAGCCGTTGCAGCTGTTCCGATTCCATTGCTTCAGCTCCCCCCAAACAAAGTAGGACGGGTTGGGGCAACCCGCCCGTCAACTGCAAGAGTCCGCGCTGTTGGGCGAAGCATTCCCGCGGGAATGCTTCGCCCCTACGGCTACTTCAGTTCTGCGAGCACCCGGTTCACCTCGGCCGTGGCCCGGTAGAGGGCGTCCTCGGTTCGGTTCCGCTGTCGCACCAACCAGGTCCTCAAGAAACGATACTCGCTGCCGGCCGGATCCATCCTGGCCAGCTTCCTGGCGGGATCCAGGCCCGGTAGCATCGGGGCCTGCAGCGCCGGGTCCTGCTCGTAATCACCGGCCACGGTGTAGAGGACCGGGCTGAGGATTCGGCTGATCCGCATCAACCCCTCGTTCAGGATGTTCGCCTTGGGACCCGCGGCCCCACCTTTCGCCGATTCCAGCCGCCGGGCGGCCGCCTCGAACCGTTCGGCCGAGGTCAACAGGGGGGACAGATCTAGATGGCTCCCGGCCGCTTCCTTCAGGTTGCCCAGCAGCCTCTCGAAGTCCTTCGCGGCCGTGACGAACTCGAAGGGAAGCAGTTCGGCGGTGCACAACCGCGCCGCGACGGCCAGATAGAGTCCGGTGTCGAAGGCCAGCCTCTCGGGATCCCCCTTGTCCAGGGTGTCCTCCGGACTGTGCCACCAGTAGCCGTTGCCCGAGCCGCCGACGACGGCTCGGTCGGGGGAGTCGACCGGGATCATGGGGGAAGCTCCAAGGGAGGGCATCCCGATGCCGCAGAAGGATTGGTCGCCGGCTTTGAAGGGCCGCCGGATCTCCTGCTTCCGGCCGGTCACATCCAGCATCACCTGATCCATGAACTGCTCCACCTCCGCGTGGTTGAAGAAGCAGTCCCAGAGGGTAGCCCCCCGAACCCCGGGGGAGTCGATGTTCAGGTAGGCGATGCAGCTTCGACGAAGGTCGTCGAAGGCGTTGTCGGCGTACCATGTGGAGCCGGCGTAGCGGCCGTGGGAATGGGCAGGCCACCAGGCGATGCGGACGCTTCGCCGAAGCTTGTCCCGGTTCAGGTGGAGCACCCTCGCCATCTCCAGCATGCATCCATTGCCGGTCGCGTTATCGGTGGTGCCGACGAACCAGGAGCAGTGGTGGCCGCCGACCAGCAGGAACTTCTCCGGTTCCACCCGACCCTCGATAGTGGCCACCGGCAGCAGAACGGTCCTCCAGCCGATGAACACCCTGGTCTTCAGCCTGGCCCGCACGGTGCCCCGCTGGCAGAGCGCCTTCAGCCTCTCCCCGTCCCTCTTCTTGAGGTCGATGGCCGGAATCTTCGGCAGACGGCCGATGGACTCGGGGGTCGGGGTGCCCCAGATGGAGGTGGTGATCCGCTCGTGGATCACGTCCTCGTCGGAGGGCCAGACGTGGCAGTGGGCCACGGCCCCCGCGTCCTGGGCGTGCTTGACACCGTCCGGCCCGCCGCTGGCGGTGATGACGATCTTCCCGGCGATGCTCTCCCCGCTGTACTCGTCGGACTTGCCCGCCTGGCGGTCGAAGATCATCCCCTCCTTGCTTCCCCTGTCGGCAGCGGAGGATTGATAGACCACCTCGGCCTCGATGCCGCCCTCCGGAGTGCTGGCGGCAAAGGCGCCCGGCCGGCAGGGTATGAAGGCGTGCTCGGGCTCCAGGATCTCCAGCTCGGCCTCCAGGGGATGGCTGACGAAGGCCTCGAACTGATGCAGCTGGGCGGGGACGCCGTACTCGGCCAGCCTGGCCATGAAGTAATCTACGGCCTCTTTTTCCTCCGGCGTGCCCGCCGTCCTAACTATGGTAGAGAGCCTTTCGACGTGCCTCCAGGCCTCGGCGGCATCGACCTGCTCCCGCAACAGCTTCTCCAGATCGGCCATTTCCACCATTCCTCCCCAGTTAGAGCGTCCTGCCGGTTCGCGGCCAGGGCACGACGCTAGAGCGATCGCGCTGATCTGGCCTCGGGCTCGCCC
>JAMCTB010000214.1:0-1673 GCA_023380955.1 Chloroflexota bacterium
GCCTACTTTGAGTGCCTGCATGAGCTGAAACTGATCGTGGACCTGGTCTATGAAGGCGGCTTGTCCCTGATGCGGTACTCCGTATCAGACACCGCCCAGTACGGCGACATGACGCGCGGCAGCCAGGTGGTGGGGTCCGAGGCACGCCAGGCGATGAAGAAGCTCCTGAAGGACATTCAGGAAGGTGTCTTCGCCCGGGAGTGGATCCTGGAGAACCAGGCCAACCGGCCCGTCTTCAACGCCTTGGCCAATCGGGAGGCTGCGCACCCCATCGAAGAGGTGGGCCAGCGGCTGCGGGCGATGATGCCCTGGCTCAAGGAGAAGAAGCTCCTGCAATAGGGAAACGCTGGCCGGACGCACTGTTGGGAAAGGGGTTGGACCCGATGCAGGCCGAGGAACGCAATCGGATCATTATTTTTGACACTACCCTTCGCGACGGTGAGCAGTCGCCGGGGGTTGCGCTCAGTGCCGAGGAGAAGGTCGAGATCGCGGAGCAACTGGCGCGTCTCGGAGTGGACGTGATCGAGGCCGGCTTCCCGATCTCGTCGCCCGGCGACTTCGAAGCGGTGCGTGCCATCGCTCACCGGGTAAAGGGCCCCATCATCGCGGGACTCTCCCGCGCCAACCCGCGGGACGTGGAGCGGGCCGGGGAGGCCCTCGAACCGGCCGCCAGAAGAAGAATCCACACCTTTATCGCTACCTCCGAGATCCATATGAAGTACAAACTGCGGATGGAGCCGGACGCGGTGGTAGCGGCGGCGGTGGAGGCGGTGCGTCGCGCGCGCCGTTACACCGACGATGTGGAGTTCTCGGCCGAGGATGCAACCCGCAGCAACCTGGACTTTCTGGCCCGGATCTTGTCTGCCGCGGTTGAGGCAGGCGCCACTACCATCAACGTTCCCGACACGGTGGGCTATACCACTCCCCAGGAGTTCCACCGTTTGATCACCTTTCTCCGCCAGCGTGTGGTCGGGGCGGACCGGGTCAAGTTCTCGGTCCATTGCCACAACGACCTCGGGTTGGCGGTGGCCAACTCCCTGGCGGCCATCGAGGCCGGCGCCGTGCAGGTGGAAACCACCATCAACGGCATCGGCGAGCGCGCCGGCAACACCTCCATGGAGGAGGTGGTGATGGCTATGCGGACACGGCGCGACTACTATCACGGCTGGGAGACCGGAATCGCCACCGAGCACTTTTACCGGACCAGCCGCCTGGTCTCCTCCCTCACCGGCATGGCCGTGCAGGCCAACAAGGCGGTGGTCGGAGCCAACGCCTTCGCCCACCAGGCGGGGATTCACCAGGATGGGGTGCTGAAAGAGCCCCTCACCTACGAGATCATGAGGCCCCAGGACGTCGGAGTGCCCAAGAGCCTGCTGGTGATGGGCAAACTCTCCGGGCGCCACGCCTTCCGGGAACGGTTGAAGGAACTCGGTTATGAAATGACAGATGAGGAACTGCAGAAGGCGTTCGCCCGCTTCAAAGAGCTTGCCGACCGCAAGAAGGACGGTGTCACGTACCGCGACCTGGAGGCGATCGTGGAGGCCGAGCAGTTTCAGCTCATGCAAGCACTCAAAGTAGGCGATTTCAGGGGCATAACCAGCCTCCACCAGGGTTTCCCAACCCGCCTTGATGAGTTCCGAGACCCCTCCGCACAGCACCGCCTGTTCCCCAAA
>JAMCTB010000214.1:1683-2842 GCA_023380955.1 Chloroflexota bacterium
CCTCCCGGCGGAGATCTTCGGGCTTGACAGCCTCCATGTGACTTCCGGTACCTCCACCCCCCCAACGGCGACCATCTGCCTGCAGGTTCAGGGCCAGCGCTACCAGGAAGCCGCTTGGGGGACGGGGCCGGTGGACGCCCTATACCGTGCTATCGACCGCATCACCAGCCTCCAATGCCGCTTGGAGGACTACTCCCTAAAGGCGGTAACCAGCGGGCAGGACGCGTTGGGCGAAGTCACCGTCAGGGTAGCGGCACGGCGGGGCGAGGAGGGCGAGGTGGCGATGCTTGGACGGGGTGTGAGTACCGACATCATCGAAGCCAGCGTCAAGGCCTACCTGGCCGCCGTCAACAAGCTCTGCCTGACCACCGGGTCCCACCCGATGCCGCCCGAGGCCCTGCGGGTCAAGGAGGCTGTCTCCCAGTGAGCATACGACCCCAAACCATCACCGAGAGGATTCTGGCGCGCGCGGCCGGCCGGACAGAGGTTACTCCGGGTGAACTGGTGACTGTCCGCCTCGATCTGGTCATGGCCAACGACATCACCGGTCCCCTGGCCATTGCCGAGTTCGAGAAGATCGGCGCTCCCGGCGTCTTTGACCGGGAACGGGTGGTTCTGGTGCAGAGCCACTTCGTGCCCGCCAAGGACATTAAGTCGGCTGAGCAGTCCAGGGAACTGCGCCACTTCGCCCGACGCCAGCAGCTCGTGAACTACTTCGAGGTGGGTGAGGGAATCGAACACGCCATCCTTCCCGAGCGCGGTCTGGTCCTGCCCGGAATGGTAGTCATCGGCGCCGATTCCCACACCTGCACCTACGGCGGCGTGGGGGCTTTCGCCACGGGGGTCGGTTCGACCGACCTGGCAGCGGCGATGGCGACGGGCGAGACCTGGCTGCGGATTCCGGAAAGCGTTCGGTTTGTGTTCCACGGTCGCCTGCGCCCCTGGGTGTCGGCCAAGGACCTGATCCTGTTCATCATTGGCCAAATCGGGGTGGACGGCGCTCTTTACCAGGCCATGGAGTTCGCTGGTCAGGCCATTGGGTCCCTGTCGGTAAATGCCCGGCTCACCCTTTGCAACATGGCCATCGAGGCGGGAGCCAAGTGCGGGGTGGTAGCCCCGGACGAGGTCACTCTCCGCTACCTCGCCGAGTCGCGCGTTG
>JAMCTB010000215.1 GCA_023380955.1 Chloroflexota bacterium
TCTGCTGAGACTCCAGGATATGGTCGCGCATGGACTCTTCGGCCGCCGCGCCGTCGCGCGACTCCAACGCATCTATGATCCTCAGGTGGTGCTCGAGGGAACGCATCTGATGGTGGACGTTGGCGGTCCCCAGAACCCGGGAGACGTCGAGGTTCAGGAGCTCCAGGATGGACCGAAGCCGCTCGTTGCCACAGTGGCGACGGATGCAGGCGTGGAGATCGAGGTAGTCGGCAACGATACCGGTGCGAGGGGGCGTCGGGGGAACGTGCCCGGCCCGCAAGCGTGAGATCTCCTCGCGGGGGAAGTTCTCTGTCGCCAGTCGAGCCGCGAGAGGCTCCAGGGCAAGGCGGATCTGGAAGACCTCTCGGATGTCACCGATGGTGATGCCGGCTATTATGGTGCCCTTCTTGGGCAACGTCTGGACCAGCCCCTCCTGACCCAGGCGACGCAGGGCCTCCCGCACGGGCGTCCGGCTCACCCCCAACCGCTGAGCCAGCGCTTCCTCCTGGATCATCGAGCCGGGTCTCGCTTTGAGGGACACGATGTCGGCCTTGATCGCGTCGTAGACACTGTCAGCCCGGGAGCTACGGTGCGAGTGCTCCTTTGGCGCGGCCATCAACTACCCTCCAATTGATGCATACCTGTTGTATGCATCACCGTGGCGCGATTCAACCACCTGCCGGAGTCCGTGTCAATACTTTTCATCAGCCATAACAAGACGGCATGGGCCAGGAGATTGTGCATTGCGACGTGCTATGGACAACCAGGCTCTCCACGGCTGCCGCCACACCGCCCCCGTCTACCACAAATGTCGTACGTCCCCACGATTTCGTGGAGATGCGCACCGGTAGAAAGCCGTCCTTTTCTCGTATGGACGGGCCGTCTTCCGGATGATGCGGGGGAAGGCCCGCGAGTGGCAGCCTATCCACTGGGGACCAACGGGACACACGGAAACGTCCCTCCGCGGATGGGAGGCCTGACATGGCAGTCGGTGCGTACTCGAGTCGATGGGAATACCCGCTGCTGGCCCGAGCCTACGCCGGGTCGCGTTCGGACGCGGACTACGCCTGCGTGGCTCTTCGAGACAGGCAGGCGCTGGAGCGCGCCTACGCGCACTGCGATGCCATGACCCACGCCAACAGTCGGTCCTTCTACCTTGCCAGCAGCTTGGTGCCGGCCGAGAAGCGTCGGGCCCTCAGGGCGCTCTATAGCTTCTGCAGGGCCACCGACGACATCGTCGACCGGCAGGGCGAAGGCGTCGAGGCAGCGCTGGCACGGTGGCGCCGGAGAGCGATGTCGCCAGATCCAGGCCTCGACGACCCGGTCGCCGTGGCCTGGACGGATGCACGGCTGCGCTACCGCATCCCCTCGCGATACGCGGAACAGTTGATCGACGGCGTTGGGCGCGACCTGCGGCAGAAGCGGTACGCCACCTTCGAGGAGCTGGCCCTGTACGCATACGGCGTGGCCTCCACCGTCGGTCTGATGAGTATGCACATCCTGGGGTTCATCGGCGAGGAAGCCATCCCCTACGCCGTCAAGCTCGGCGTAGCCCTGCAGATCACCAACATCCTCCGCGACGTGGGCGAGGATTGGCGCGCGGGTCGGGTGTACCTTCCGGCCGAGGAACTGGCTGCCTACGGGCTGTCGGAGGAGGACGTCGCCGCCGGCCGGGTGGACCATCGATGGAGGGAGTTCATGCGTTTCCAGGTCGACCGCAACCGCCGCCTGTATGCGGAGGCGTGGCCCGGCATTGCCATGCTGAGCAGGGATGGGCGGCTCGCCGTCGCGGCTGCGGCGGAGTTCTACCGGGCGATCCTGGGAGACATCGAGGCCCACGACTACGACGTTTTCCACCGCCGCGCCCACGTGAGCGGCTGGGGCAAGCTGCGAAGGCTGCCGGGACTCTGGTGGCGCTGCCGGAACGAGGGATAGCATGGAGAAGTACGACCTCGTCATCGCGGGGAGCGGCGCGGCCGGCCTGACCCTGGCCCACTGCCTGGCGCACAGCCCGCTGGGTGACCGGTCGATATTGATCGTGGATAGGGACACCAAGGACAGGAACGACCGGACCTGGTGCTTTTGGACCGATCGCCCGACCCGCTTCGACAGCATCGTCCACCGCTCCTGGGATCGCCTGCACTTCGCAGCGGACGGATTCCAGCGGACCATCTCCCTGGAGCCCTATCGCTACCAGATGATTCGCGGCATAGACTTCTACCGCTTCGTCAGGCAGGATCTTTCGGGACGGCCGAACGTGGAGTTCCTCCGGGGAACGGTCCAGCGGATCGACGACGGCCCCGACGGCGCCCGGGTGCAGGTGGATGGGATGGAATACCGCGGCAGGTGGGTCTTCGATAGCCTGTTCGACCTGTCGCAGCTCGGGCCTCGTCCTTCCAGGTACCATCGCCTGCTCCAGCAGTTCAAGGGTTGGGAAATCGAGACGCCGGAGAGCCGGTTCGACCTGGGGGCGGCCACCTTCCTGGACTTTCGCACGCCGCAGAAGGGCGCGGTCCGTTTCTTCTACCTGCTGCCCCTCTCGGAGCGCAGGGCGCTGGTGGAGTACGTTGCCTGCGCGGCGAACCCCCTCCTCCCGGGCGAGGCCGAGGAGGCATTCAGGGATTACGTGGGGAGCGCATTGGGGATCGACGGCTACCGCATCCTTGCCCGGGAAGGCGGCGTCAGCCCCATGACGGACCAACCCTTTTCCCGGCGGATCGGGCAGAGCGTCCTGGCCATCGGGGTTCGGGGTGGGAGGGTCAAGCCCTCCACGGGCTTCGCCTTCACCCGCATCCAGCAGGACTCGTCCGCCGTCGTCCGGTCGCTGTCACGGTCGGGCCATCCCTTCGAGCTACCGCCCGATTCCCGCCGCTACCGGCTGTACGACTCCCTCATGCTGCAGATCATCTCTCGCCATGGAGAGCGGGTGAAGTCCATGTTCGCCACCCTGTTCGAGAACAACCCCATCCAGCGGGTTCTCCGCTTTCTGGACGAAACAGGCTCGCCCTGGGAGAACCTCCTGCTGATCGCCTTTCTGCCGGATCCCCTCTTCCTGCGAGCACTGCTTCGCCTCCCCCTCAAGCCGTAGCTGCCACCGGTCTCGACGGAGCGGGGAGGAGGGCAGCAGACTCTTTCAGGATTCGCTCTGTCGTGAGGCGGGCAGAGAGGAGCACCATGGGCAGGCCGGTGCCCGGGTGTGTGCCGGCCCCGGCGAAGTAGAGGTTGCGGTAGCGGCTGTGCCGGTTCTGCGGCCGCAGATAGCCCACCTGCATGAAGTTGTGGCTGAGCCCGAAGGCAGCGCCCTTCGACAGGTTGTATCTGGACTGCCAGGACAGCGGCGTGTATGCGACCTCGAACTTGAGGTGCTTGTCTAGATTTGCCACACCTGCTGAAGCCAGTCGCTGCAGGACGAACGAGCGAGCCCGCTGCCGCAGGGCCGGCCAGTCCTGGCGGGTGGACTCGTCCAGGTGGCCGACCGGGACCAGCACCATCAGGGTGTCCTGTCCGGCGGGGGCCGCTGAGGGATCGATGCGAGCGGGGGCGTGGACGTAGAAACTGGGCACCTCGGGAAGGGTCTTGTCCCGAAAGATTCTGTCGAAGCTGGCCCTGTAGTCGCCCGCCAGGAAGATGTTGTGGGCCCCCAGCTGGGGGTACGCTCGGTCCACTCCCCAGTAGAAGGTGATGGCCGAACAGGTGTGCTTCTTCCGAGCCATGCGGTCGCCCTCCGCCCTGTCCGGCAGCAGCTGCTGGTAGACGTAGGGCAGATCGGCGTTGGCCACGACCACGTCGGCTGCCAGGCGCAGGCCACCTTCCGCCCGCACGCCGGTAGCCCGGTTCCCCTGCACCTCGATCTGCTCCACCGCCGTGTCGTACAGGAACCGGACGCCGTGGGCCTCGGCCACGGACGCCAGACTTTCGATCACCCGGTACATCCCGCCCGCCGGGAACCAGACCCCCTCCGCCAGTTCCGCATACTGAAGTAGGGAGTAGGTAGCGGGTGCATCGTAGGGACTGAGGCCCAGATACATGTTCTGGAAGGTGAAGGCCTCCTTGAGGTGGGAATCCCGGAAGTAGTTGCCGACGTTGTCGTAGTGCTTGACCAGCGCCTTCATCTGAAAGAGGAGAGGCAGGTTACCGGGGCTGAAGTAATCCAGCAGGTTGTAGAAGTTGCGACCGACGAAGCGTTCCAGGGAGAGGTGGTAGTTCAGGTGCCCCTCGGCCAGGTAGCGCATCAGGCCACCGAAGCTGCCCGGCTCGATCCCCTCCAGCTGCCCCCGCATCGCCTCCATATCCCCGGTCAAGGCCAACCGGACGCCGTCGTCGAAGCTGATTTGGTAAGTCGGGTCCACCCGACGAAGCTCCAGGTGATCCTCCATCCGCTCGCCCAGGGCCGCGTAGGTCTCCGCGAACAGTTGAGGCATCAGGAAGAGCGTGGCGCTTACGTCGAAGCGATGACCATCGCGGAGGATCCGGTCGCACCGCCCTCCAGGGGCTGAGTTCTTTTCCAGCACCGTGACCTGGAAACCGTTGCGCGCCAGGAGGGCAGCCGTGGCGATGCCCCCGATGCCGGCACCGACAACTACAGCGGTGGGTCGTGCGTACATGGTTCCTCTCCCTCGGACGATTCTGGGTCGATGGCGGTTGCTCACCTATCCCACCCACAGGGTACTGGGGGCGTCCTTTCCTGCCATCGGCGCAACAGCGGATTCTCCCTACGCAAAAAGGATGGCCCCACCAACGGTCCTTTCTGCAGCCAATGCGGTAGCGGTCTACGCATAATGTCGTAGGGTAGATTGGCGGGGGTTTCAGGATGAGGCCGACGGCATGTTTGGCGGCTCCGAGGACGTGAGGCTTGTGCAACACTGGAAATGAGCCAGGCAACTCCCATCTCACGAGCGCTGGAACTGAGGCAGGACATACAGAAGCCCGCCGGCATTCCGGCGGGCTTGGTCGGGCGAGTGGATTTCAACCACCAGCTTCAGCGTCCCGAACGACAGATTAGAGCATCAAGTCCACAGGCATTCGATGTCACCTGCTATTGCACGTACAGTCTGATCGCCCCACGTGGTCGGCGATCACTGCTGGCATCGACTGCTGGACATTGCGAGACCCACCACTGCGTTACATCGCATCGACTTCACTAGTGGCTACAGGACAGATGAGTTCCTCCATGGTGAGGCTCATGCCCCCGGTCGCCACCCGATAGAGCTACCCTACCGCAGCCCATTTCTTGTAGACTATATCCTGTAGGGTATTCCCTGTTGCACGTGCAGCCGCGGGTAGTCGGGCCGCGACGGTCCACTGCACGTACTCACAGTTTCCCGAAAGGCAGACGAATCGTTCATCATGGCTTTCGAAGAGATGGGCCACCACAACGAAACAGCAGTCCAATCGCCCTTCTCTCGGGCCACACTGACTCAGCTATGCTACTCCGAGATAAAGAGACGCATTCTGGGCGGCGAGCTACGTCCCGGAGATCGCTTGAACGAGAAACAGCTCGCCACTGCACTCAGCGTCAGCCCGACTCCGGTCCGAGAGGCGCTGAATAAACTCCGTAGCGATGGGCTCGTCACCTACTCGGCGTGGCAGGGCGCCGCGGTGATTGACCTAAACCCCACAGACTTAGCTCATCTCTACGACATTCGATCTGCCCTTGAGGGCCTTGCCATTCGAGAAGCATGTCCGAATCTCGTTCCCGAAGACCTGGACCATCTGGATGGCCTGCTGTCGCAAGCCGCTGAGGTGATGTCCCGAGGCGAACCTGAAGCAGAGAGCATCCACGAGTCGAACCACATCTTCCATCAGTTCATCGTCGATCGCTCAGGAAACCC
>JAMCTB010000216.1 GCA_023380955.1 Chloroflexota bacterium
ACCCGACTCCAGGGCGATGGGATTGGCGCGGAAGCGGAACATCTTGGGCCAGCGATCCCAGGGGTGGCCGCCGAGAGCGATGACGCACTCCAGGTTCATCAGGGTGAGGTCGGCCTCTCGGAGGATCGAAAGGCTGTTGCCCCAGGGGTAGCGGGGACCCCGCTCCAGGAGCATCTGGTTCATCATCCGCCCCAGCATCACGTCGCCCGTGAGGGCCATGGTGATGGGGTTGCGGTGCTGCCGTACTGCTTCCCGATTCTCAACCACGGCAAACCTCCTGCCGAGGTAGCCGCAGCCTTCGTGCCTGCTAGTATCCTTCCGACAGCTTCCGCTTCAGCCCGCTGTAGCGGGCGGCGATCTTGTTGTTCTTGATGGCGATGGCCAGTGCCTTCTTGGTCCCCACCAGCACCACCAGCTTCTTGGCCCTCGTCAGGGCGGTGTAGACCAGGTTCCGCTGCAGCAGCAGGTAGTGCTGGGTCAGTATCGGGATCACCACCGCCGGGTACTCGGCCCCCTGGGCCTTGTGGACCGAGATGGCGTAGGCGTGGACCAGTTCGTCCAGCTCGGAGAAGTCGTAGCCCACCAGACGATCGTCGTCGAAGGCCACCATCACCGTCTGCTCTTCCTGATCGATGGCGGCCACCCGCCCGGAGTCCCCGTTGAACACCTCTTTCTCGTAGTTGTTGCGGATCTGCATCACCTTGTCCCCCACCCGGAACAGCTTTCCTCCAAACCTCTTCTCCGCCTTGTCGGGGCTGGGAGGGTTGAGGTGCTGCTGCAGCTGCTCGTTCAGGAAGGCGACCCCGGCCTTGCCCCGGTGCATGGGGCTCAGCACCTGGATGCCGTGCACCGGGTGGTGGCCGAACTTGCGGGGTATGCGCTGGCTGACCAAGTCGACGATGATCTCGAAGACCTTCTCTGGGTCCTCCTCCTGGACCAGGAAGCTCTCTCCGTAGCCACGGTCGAATACGGGCATCTCCCCGGCGTTGATCCGGTGGGCGTTGACGATGATGCTGCTCTCCTGGGCCTGCCGGAAGATGGCGTCCAGCCGGACCACGGAGACGGCGCCCGAGTCGATGATGTCCCGCAGAACGTTGCCGGGCCCTACCGAGGGAAGCTGGTCCACGTCGCCCACCAGCACCAGGTGGGCCTCCGGGCTGACCGCCTTGAAGAGGGCGTTGGTCAGCAGTACGTCCATCATGGAGGTCTCGTCCACGATCACCAGGTCGGCGGGCAGCGGCTCCTCCTGCTTGTAGCGGGCATCCCCGCCCGGCCTCAGCTCCAGCAGCCGGTGGATCGTCTTGGCCGGCCGGTCGGTGGCCTCGGAGAGTCGCTTTGCGGCTCGGCCCGTGGGCGCGGCCAGCACCACCGCCATCTTCTTCGTCTCGGCCAGCCGGATGAGGGAGCGGATGCAGGTGGTCTTGCCGGTGCCGGGATTGCCGGTGATGGCTGTGACCTTCCGTGTGAGGGCGGAGATCACCGCCTCCTGCTGCCGCTCAGTCAGCTCTACGCCGTCTCGCTCCTTCAGGAAGCCGAAGGCGTTCTCGAAGTCGACTCCCTGGAACACCCGCAGCCGGTCGATGGGGTGGCTCAGCAGCCCCTTGACCCGGTTGGCGACCCCCAGCTCGGCGTAGTGGAGGGGCAACAGGTACACGGCCTCGTGGTCCGGTGTGATCTCGCTCCAGACGGCCCGTTCGGCGATCAGCCGGTCGATGGCGGTCTCCACCCGCTCGGCCGGCGCCTCCAGCATCTCGGCGCTCTTCTCCACCAGCTCCGGGCGGGGGAGGTAGGTGTGGCCGTCGTCGGAGGCCTCGGAGAGGACGTGGAGGAGGCCGGCCATGGCCCGCTCCATGGAGTCCTGGGGGATGCCGACGCTGCGGGCGATCTTGTCGGCGGTGAGGAAGCCGATGCCGAACACCTCGCGGGCCATCCGGTAGGGCTCCTTCTGGACGATGGAGGGGGAGGCGTCGCCGTAGTGCTTGTAGATCCTCACGGCCAGGGAGGCGTTGATCTGGAGGGATTGCAGGAATACCATCACCTCCTGGATCACCTTCTGGGCCTCCCAGGCCTGGGTGATCATCTCGGCCCTCTTGTTTCCAAGACCGGGGACTTCGATCAGCCGCGCCGGCGCCTTCTCGATCACCTCCAGGGTCTCCAGCCCGAACCGGTCGACGATGCGGCCGGCAGTGACGGGTCCTATGCCCTTGATCAATCCGGAGCCCAGGTAGCGGCGAATCCCCTCGACGGTGGCGGGAAGCAGCAGTTGGTAGTGCTCCACCTGGAACTGGCGGCCGAAGCGGGGGTGGTTGGTCCAGCGGCCCTGGAGTCGCAGCGACTCCCCAACGTTGAGGGTGGGGAGGTTGCCGACGATGGTGACCAGCTCGCGCTCCTCCGCCGGCTGCAGCCGCGCGATGGTGTAGCCGTTCTCGTCGTTGCTATAGGTTATCCGCTCGATGACGCCTTCGAGGGAGGTAAGGTAGGAAGTCGTTTCCATGGATCTCTTGTCCAGTAGATTATACCAGGAAGCCGCGATTGAATTGACCGTTTACCACTAACATGCTATTCTGCGCCCGGTGTGTAGACCTCGGCGCCATCCCTGTGGTGCTTAGCTGTCACGGCTTGGTAATCCCTCTGTTACTCAGTGGCGGCACCGACTCGCGACCTGGTCGAGGGCCCGGAGGAAGAGTCCTGGTGAGGGAGGGCCAGGCGATAGGAAGCGACGGAGTGCGATGCTTCGTCGTCGGTCGACGTGGGGGAACCTAGCCGCTCCTCCTGCCCATGGACCTTGAGCCGGTCGGCGTCCGGGGACAACGCTCGAGGTCTGTCTTCTCGTCCTATGTCTGCGTCCATGGTAATACCCGTCGTGCCAAGCCATCGTTTCCTAGAAGTTAGGAGGTGCTTCGGATGAGACGGATGCCCCTTACCTACCAGATCTTCATCGGGATGGTAGTTGGCCTAATCCTCGGCACAATCGTCGGTGGCCCGATCGCCACCCAGTGGCTCAAGCCCTTCGGCGACATCTTCATCCGGTTGATTCGCATGCTGGTGGTCCCGTTAGTCTTCTTCTCCCTGGCAGCCGGGGCGGCCAGCCTGGGCGACATCACCAAGCTAGGCCGCATCGGCGGCAAGATCCTCGGCCTCTACATCGGTACCACTGTGATTGCGTCGACCCTCGGCCTGATCGTTGGGAACATGTTGCAGCCGGGTGCCGGGCTGGCCAAGGCCGCCCTGAAAGCCCCCGAGGTCGCCAAGCCGCCCACCGTGGGCGACATGTTGATCAACATCTTCCCCCTGAACCCCGTGGACGCCATGGCCAGGGCTGACATGCTGCAGATCATCGTCTTCGCCCTTTTCTTCGGGGTGGCGATTTCGATGGTGGGCGAGCGAGCCTCGGGACTCAAGTCCATCATCGAGCAGGGCAATGAGGCGATGCTGAAGTTGGTCGGCATCGTCATGGCCTACGCCCCCATTGGCGTGGCAGCCCTGATGGCCTGGGTGGCCGGAGCCATCGGCTTCTCCATCCTGGTCCCCCTGGCCGTGTACCTGGTTGGGGTGATCGTCGCCATCTTCCTGCACGGGGGGATCCTCTATTCCCTGATCGTTGCTGGTGTCGGCGGTGTTAGCCCGGTCCGTTTCTACAAGAACGCCGTGGACTTCATGCTGGTGGCCTTCACCACCTGCAGCAGCGCGGCCGCCCTGCCCTTGAACATGCAGGCGGCTGAGAAGAAGATGGGCGTGCCCCGGTCGCTGTACGGCTTCACCCTGCCGCTCGGGGCTACCGTCAACATGGACGGCACGGCCATCTACATGGGCGTGGCCACGGTGCTGATCGCCCAGTTCTACGGGATCAGCCTCACGTTCTCGCAGCAGCTAACGGTGATCCTGACGGCGACCCTGGCTTCTATCGGCGCCGCGGGCGTGCCCGGTGCCGGCCTGGTGATGATGAGCATGGTGCTGACGGCGGTGGGTCTGCCTCTGGAGGGTATCGCCATCATTGCCGGTGTGGACCGGATAGCCGACATGTTCAGGACGACCCTGAACGTGACGGGCGACGCCGCCTGCACCGTGGGCGTTGCTCGCACCGAGGGCATGCTGGACAAGGAGGTCTTCTACGGGCGGAAGGTGGTACCCGAGGTGGGTGCCGCGGCCGCGCAGACGGCATAGCCCGACATTCCTGAAGTCCGATTCTGTAGGGCGGGGTCTTGTACCCCGCCGCCCGGCGCCGGATGTACGGCCGGCGGCGGGGGATAAACCCCCGCCCTACGCCGTCGAATTGCCCCCTTTGCTTGCCCCATTAAGTGCCTCTGCGCTATCATGTGCGCCATTGCTCGAACAAGCAGCTAACAACGGAGATAACATTCCTCACTATGCCCAGGCGAGTCACCGTTCGAGTCCCGGCCACCAGCGCCAACCTCGGTCCAGGATTCGACTCCATCGGCATAGCGCTGGACCTGTACAACACCGTAGCCATCGAAGCCAGCGAAGAGTTCGGAGTGAGCCTCTCGGGCGAGGGCGAGGACGTCCTCTCCCAGGGCCAGGACAACCTGGTGTACCAGGGGGTGCTGGCCGTGTACGAGAAGCTGCACAGGTCCGTGCCTCCCCTCAAGCTGTCCTGTGAGAACTGGGTTCCCCTGGCCAGGGGACTCGGAAGCAGTAGCGCTGCGCTGGTAGCCGGCCTGGTGGCGGGCAACGAGCTGCTGGGCCACCCCCTGTCCACCGAGGCGCTGCTTCAGATCGCCACCAAGATGGAGGGCCATCCCGACAACGTGACGCCGGCCCTTTTCGGTGGCCTGCAGGTGGCCGTCATGAACGGCTCCACCGTGCAGCACATCCGGGTTCCTCTGGCGGCGGATCTCGGCATCGTCGTCTTCGTCCCCGACTTTCCGATGCTCACCTCCGAGGCCCGGGAGATCCTGCCCAGGCATGTCTCCAGGGCGGATGCCATCTTCAACATAAGCCGGGCTTCGCTCCTGGTGGCGGCCATGGCCACGGGGGCCATCCATCTCTTGAAGGCGGCAACCGAGGATGCCCTGCACCAACCCTACCGGCTGAAGCTGTTCCCGGCCATGGAGGAGATCATTCAGTCGGCTCTACTGGTTGGCGCTGCCGGGGCGGCGCTGAGCGGTGCGGGGTCCAGCATCCTGGCCTTCTCTCTCGGGGGCGAGGACCGGGTGGCCGAGGCCATGAACGAGGCCGGAGCGCGCGCCGGGGTAGATGGCCGGACCATCGTCACCCGGATCTGCTACTCTGGTGCGCAGATCATCGACAGAGGATAGGCGAGGACTGAGTCCCCCTCTCCCTCTGGGAGAGGCGTGACGCTGCGCCAGCTCGCGTCACGGGGTGAGGGCTCGTCCGAACCGACAGGCCGTGAGTTCTGGGAGGACCGGATGGCACTCATCGTTCAGAAGTATGGCGGCTCGTCGGTTGCCACGGCGGAGAGAATCCTGTCGGTTGCCCGCAGCATAGTTGCCACCAAAGAGGCGGGCAACAGCGTGGTGGTGGTGGTATCGGCCATGGGCAAGACGACAGACCAGTTGATCGCTCTTGCCCGGGAGGTGTCGTCGGAGCCGGACGAGCGGGAACTGGACCTGCTGATGTCCACTGGTGAGACCGTCTCGGCCACCCTGATGGCCATGGCGCTGCGCAACATGGGGCACACGGCCATCTCCCTGACGGCCGGCCAGGCCGGAATCCACACCGATTCCCTGCACGGCCGAGCCCGCATCAAGTCCGTGGCCAGCGACCGTCTGTGGCGCGAGCTGAAGGCAGGGAAGATCGCCATCGTCACCGGGTTCCAGGGGATCACCGATGAGTTCGACATAACCACCCTGGGCAGGGGTGGGTCCGATACCACGGCGGTAGCTCTGGCGGTGGCGCTGAAGGCGGATCGCTGCGACATCTACACCGATGTGGATGGCGTCTACACGGCCGATCCGCGGCTGATACCGCAGGCTCGCAAGCTGGACGAGATATCCTATCAGGAGATGCTGGAGATGGCCCAGCTGGGGTCCAAGGTGATGCACCCCCGGTCGGTCGAGCTGGGGGAGGCCTTCGGGGTTCCCATCATGGTCCGGTCCAGCTTCAACGAGGAGCCGGGTACGTTGATTCACGAGGTTGGTGGAATGGAAACCAGAAACCGAGTGCGGGGCATCGCTCACGATCTCAACGTCGGCAAGATCTCCGTCGTGGGCGTTCCCGATCGACCGGGACTGGCGGCTTCCATTTTCGAGCCGCTCTCCCAGGCAGGCATCAGCGTGGATGTCATCGTGCAGAACGTCACCGTCCGGGGGGCGACCGACATCTCCTTCACCGTCGCCCGTGGTGACGTGGCGAAAGCCTTGCGGATCATCGAGCCGGTGGCTCGAGAGATAGGGGCGAAGCAGGTGCTCAGCTCCGACAATCAGGGGAAGGTCTCCATCGTGGGGGCGGGCATCCAGAGCGCGCCGGGCATAGCAGCCACCATGTTTCGATCCCTCTCCGAGGCCGGCATCAACATCGGGATGATCACCACCTCGGAGATACGGATCACCTGCATCGTCGATCGGGAGAGGGTGCAGGAGGCGGTGCAGAAGCTCCACCAGGTGTTCGAGCTGGACCAGGCCTAAGAGCTATCGTCCTGGTCGGCGAGGGTGCCCCGGAGCAGCTTGAGAACCCAGCTCAGGAGGGCGCTGGCGATGGCGCCGACCCCGCCTACCAGGGCGATCGCCATGCCGGCCTTGGCGGTCTCCGTCAAGCCGAGGCCCGCGAAGGATTCCGGCCGGGCTGCCATCCCCAATCCCGCCAGGAGCAGCAGGAGGGAGAGGGCCATAAGGAGAACCACGAGGTATGTGCCGGCCCGCAGCGCCGAGACCATGGGGCCTGCCTCCGAAGCCCGACTAGAGAGGGTCAGGGCGAGGGTGATGCCCGCGATTCCAGGGGCTGCTCTTCCCCCTCTGCCTCTCCCTCGGCCGCAGGGTTTTCGCCGCAGGGAAGCACCACCGTGACGGTAGTGCCGACCCCTACCTGACTCTCCAGGTCGATCTGACCACCGTGAGTGTCCACGATGCTGCGCACGATGGAGAGTCCCAACCCCGTTCCTTCCTCGCTGAAACGGCGGGCGTTCTCGGCTCGGTAAAACTCGTTGAAGACCTTGGGGATCTCCGCCGACGGGATGCCTATACCCGTGTCGCTGACCCGGAAGCGGATGTTGTCCTCCAGGACGTCGACGGCCAGATCTACCTTGCCTCCGGCCGGGGTATAGTTGAGGGCGTTGGACAGCAGGTTGGACAACAGCTGCTCCAGGGCCTCCGGATCGGCGAACATGGTCGGGGCGGCGTCGGGGGCGCGGGTGGAGAGGGCCACCACTTTCGCCACGGCCTTGGGCGCCTGCTGCGCCACTACTTTCTCGACGACCGTCAGGGGGCTCACCGGCTGCCTGTCGGTGAACAGCCTCGTCTCCCGGGCTCGCGAGAGGACGAGCAGATCGCCGACCAGGGTCAACAGGCTGTGGGTGCGCCTCTCCGCCCTGGCGATCATGTCTCGCTGCGCCGCCGGCAGCTCGCCGGCACGGCCCTCCAGCGCCCCTCGCAGCGAGTTCTGGACGGCCGCCAGCGGTGCCCTCATCTCCTGGGAGACCCTTCGCATGTGCTGGCTCTTCATCTGCTCCAGCTCCGACAGCTGGTTGTAGGCCCTCTCCAGCTCCTGGGCCTTCCGCTCCAGTTCCATGGTCAGGCCCAGGATCTCCATGCCCCTTGCCCTCATCCTCCCCATGATGGAGGTGGCCATGTAGGCGGCCAGATAGAGAGTGCTGCTGAACACCAGGAGAACCGTAGCCACGAACAGCCCGTCGTGGGCCCGGGACAGCCCGGCCCTCCCGAAGAGGCTCACGTGGGGGATTATCCGGGCGTACTCGCCCAGCACCAGGCTGCCGAAGAGGACGATGGCTACCGTCGCCTGGATGAAGGTTGCCCGCCGGGATAGCAGTATGCTGGCGATGATCACGTGGAAAATGAAGTAGAAGGCGAGGGGGTTCTCCACACCCCCCGAGAAGTGGATCAGCAGGGTGAGAAACAGGAGGTCCGTGACGATCTGGGCGTTGGCCATCATCCTGGCCTGCGCCAGCTGGCTATCGCCGGAGACCACATCGTTCCACTTGAGACCGACGATAAAGAAGGTGTTGTACATGGCGATGGCGGCGCCAATGAGGTAGAGCGGCAGAGGGTCTAGCCTCACGCCGAACAGGGTGGTGGACAGGAAGGTGCCGTAGATCACCGCGGAGGAGGCCAGCCACCTCAGCTGAATGAGCCAGTAGATGCGCTGGCTAAGCTCTACGTCAACGGGAGCAGACCGTCGCAACTCAGCCTCCGCCAGTTATTGCCGATGAGCTTTGGCTGTCGATTTCGCTGAAGGCAGAAAAGCCTCTCCCCAGCCCGAGCCACAGCGGTCGCATCAGGAAGGGAGAGGCGCTCGTCACCCGCGCATTGGGCGCCGCAAGCGTGAGCGCCCCGCGACTGTGATGCTACCAAATAGCCCGGGAAAAGGCAAGGTATGAAGGCTCGCTAACTATTTGTGGGTATTCACCCGGGCTCGCACCCAGTTCAGCCAGCCCTCCAGCCCCTGCCCCTTTCGGGCCGACAGCTCGAAGATGGGGAGGTCGGGATGGGTGGCCCTGGCCGCGGCCCTCGCTTTCTCCAGGTCGAAGTCCACCATCGCCAGCAGGTCGATCTTGTTGAGCACCATGGCGCTGGACCGCTCGAAGATGAGGGGGTATTTCTCCGGCTTGTCGTCGCCCTCGGCCACGCTCAGGATCACCACCTTGGCGTCCTCGCCGATGTCGAAGCCGGCGGGACACACCAGGTTCCCCACGTTCTCTACGAACAGCAGCTGGATCCCCTCCAGGGCCAGACTCTCCAGGGCCGAGCGCACCATGTTGGCGTTGAGGTGGCAGTCGCCGCCGGTGTTGATCTGAATCACCGGGACTTGGTGCCGGCCGATCCTCTCCGCGTCGGCGCTGCCCGCGATGTCCCCCTCGATGACGGCCATGCGGAACTCGCCCTTCAATCCATCCAGGGTGCGCTCCAACAGTGAGGTCTTGCCCGCGCCCGGCGAGGCGATCAGGTTGAGGGTGTATATGCCCTTCGCCTTCAGCAGCCGCCGGTTCTCGGCCGCGATGGCGTCGTTGGCTTCCAGTACGTTGCGCAGTACCTTGATTTCCATGGAGTCTCCTCGCTAACAGATCCGGGGTAGCATCTCGCCCATCAGCATCTGGACCACCCGGGTTCCCCCGATGCGAGTCTTCATCAGCACCCTGCCACCCTGCTCCGGCAGCACCGTGCCGACGAGGCACGCCTCCTCGCCGTAGCGGGTCCTCCGCATGGTTGCCAGGGCCTGCTCGGCCTCATCTGGGGGCACGATGGCCACCAGTTTGCCCTCGTTGGCCACGTAGAGGGGATCGTAGCCCAGCATCTCGCAGGCGGCCTGGACGGCGGGGCGAACGGGGATCCGATCCTCCTCGATCCGGATCGCCACGCCCGATTGGGCGGCCAGTTCGTTCAGGGTGGTGGCGAGGCCGCCCCGGGTGGGGTCCCGCAGGGAGTGAAGGTGAGGACTGGCCACCAGGATGGCCTCCACCAGACGGTTGAGGGGGGCAACGTCGCTGGCCACCGAAACGCCGAACTCCAGCCCCTCCCTTCGACTCAGCACGGCGATGCCGTGATCGCCGATGGGGCCGGAGAGGAGCACCAGGTCGCCCGGCCGGGCGTTGCTGCCCGACACGTCGACCCCTTCGGGCACCACCCCCACCCCGGTGCTGGTGATGAACAGCCCGTCGGCGCTTCCCTGTTCCACCACTTTTGTGTCGCCGGTGACCACGGCCACGCCCGCTTCCTCCGCCGCGGCCTTCATGGAGGCCACCACCTGCTCCAGGGTCGCGATGGGCAGCCCTTCCTCCAACACGAAGCCTGCCGCCAGGTAGAGGGGCCTGGCCCCCACCATGGCCAGGTCGTTCACGGTGCCGCAAACGGCCAGCCGGCCGATGTCGCCTCCGTCGAAGAAGAGGGGCTTCACCACGTGGCAGTCGGTCGTCAGAGCGAGACGGCCACCCCAACCCTCTCCCAAGGGGAGAGGGAACAGGGAAAGCACCGCCGAATCGTCCATCCGGTTCAGGGCCGGATTGCCGAAGGCCGGGACGAAAACCCTCTGTATCAGCTCCGCGCTCAGCTTGCCCCCGCTGCCGTGGGCCAGAAGGATGCGTTCGTCTCTCATTCCACCCCCGCGAACTGGAACCAGGTGGAGCAGGTCCCCTCGCTGGAGACCATGCAGGGGCCCACCGGGTTCTCAGGCGTGCAGACCCGGCCGTAGAGGGGGCACTCAGGGGGTTGGACGACGCCCCTCAGCACCTCGCCGCAGCGGCAGCCGGCGTGCTCCCTGGTTGGCCCCGGATCGATCGGGAGGACGCGGCGGGCGTCGAAGCGGGCGTACTCCTCCCGAATCGCGAGACCGCTGTCGGGGATCAACCCCAGCCCTCGCCACTCCGCGTCGGCGGGTTGGAAGACGCGATACATCTGCTCCCGGGCCACCGGGTTGCCCTCCGGTCGCACCACCCTCCGGTACTGGATCTCCACCTCCGCTCTACCTTCAGCCCGCATCACCAGCAGCATGTCGATGGCCTGGAGGATGTCCAGGGGCTCGAAGCCGGCGATGACAGAGGGGATGCCGTAATCCCGGGCCAGAAACTGGTAGGGCTCGGACCCCGTGATGGTGCTCACGTGGCCGGGGCAGAGGAAGCCGTCGATCCGGATCTCCTCGGCGTCCACCAGCGCCTTCATGGGAGGAGGCATCACCTTGTGCACCGGGTAGACGAAGTAGTTGCTGAGCCCCATCTGCTCCGCCTCCAGGAGGGAGCAGGCGACCGTTGGGGCGGTGGTCTCGAAGCCAATCCCGAAGAAGACCACCTTCTTCTGGGGGTTGGCGCGGGCGATGGCCAGGGCGTCCAGGGTGGAGTAGACGATCCGCACCTCGCAGCCCTCGGCCCGGGCCTGTGCCAGGCTGGAGAAGGAGCCCGGCACCTTCAGCATGTCGCCGAAGGTGGCCAGGATGGTATCCGGCTGGTGTGCCAGGGCGATGGCCCAGTCGACGTCGCGGTTGGCCGTCACGCACACGGGGCATCCAGGACCCGAGACCAGGGAAACCTGCTCGGGCAGCAGTTGCCGGATCCCGTGGCGGAAGATGGAGACGGTGTGGGTGCCGCACACCTCCATCAGCTTCATGGGGATGGCCGGGCGCCGGTGGATCTGCTCCACCAGCCGCGCCGCGGCGGCGGCGTCTCGGAACTCGGTGACGTACTTCATCAGTTCTCGGGACCCAGGGCTTCCATCTGCCTGAACAGGTCGATGGTGCGCCGGGCCTCCTCCTCGTCCAGCCTCTCGATAGCGTAGCCCGCGTGGATGATGACGTATTCGCCCACCTTGGCGTCGGGCAGCATCATGATGCTGGCCTCCCGTACCACTCCAGCCACGTCGACGGTGGCCCGATTACCCTCGATCCTGGTGATCCGAGCCGGCACCGCAAGGCACATGTTCAAGCCTCCAGCTCTCAAGCAGTCAGCAATCAGCAGTCAGCAGGCGGCGATTGGCGATCACCGCCTGGCCCAGTGCTATGCCCCCGTCGTTGGGGGGGACCTGGTGATGGATCAGCACCCGAAAGCCTCGGGCTTCCAGCAGGCGGCAGGCCCGCTCCAGCAGAAACAGGTTCTGGAAAACCCCGCCGCTCAAGGCTACCGTGGTGAGGCCGGTCTCCTCCCGAAGTCGGTCGCAGAGGGAGCCGATCAGGTCGGCCACGGTGTTGTGGAACCGGGCGGAGATCACCCCCGTCGGGGTGCCGCACCGCACCTCCTC
>JAMCTB010000217.1 GCA_023380955.1 Chloroflexota bacterium
GTCTGTCAGATGCACGATAACCATCCCAGGCACCTCCCGCCGGACTGCCTGGCGAGAAGCGTGCCGTACTTATGGCTACATGCTTAGCGGAACCTGGAGGCAATACTCTCGCAACGTCTCCGCTTATAGAGGAGTTCCTCTCAGGCTCCGCTTCAGGAGTTGGACTGCGTCGGAACTGCGAGTCGACGGCATACACATCTGGCGCAACATCCCCGGCTGGGACACCACTGCGGATCAACCTAGCATCGCAAGCGAAGGAGGATTGTTTGGCCCCTATGCCAGGGTCATCGGCGGTTCAAAGGGGATTACGTCTTCGAGTTTCACCATTCCCGCTGGAGCGCAGACAGTCCGCTTCTGGATGAAGAACAGCGGGGGAGCAACTTACGCCACTCTGCTGCGGGCCACTGACAACCAGCAACTGCGATCCCTCACCTGCTGGCCGGGGGCCAACTGGGTGCAATACTCCTTCAACGTCTCCGATCCCACCTACCAGGGGATCGCCGTGAAGCTCTCGTTCACCAATGACGCCTATAACTCCGAGTTCTCTTTGGATAGCATCGAGTTCGTCACAGAAATACCGGGCTGGGAAACCACATCGGACAAGCCCAGCATTGCCAGTGAAGGTGGGCCAGTTGGTCAATATGCCAAGATCACAGGCAATTCGAAGGGAATTACGTCTTCCATCTTCACTATTCCCAGCGGTGCCCAGACGGTCCGCTTCTGGCTCAGAGCCGATAGTGGAGGAGCTGTGTACGGTGTCCTTGTCCGGGCCTCCGACGGCCAGACGTTACGATCTCTTACCTGTTGGCCGGGTGCCAACTGGATGCAGTACTCCTTTGACGTCTCCGACCCCACCTATCAGGGCATCAGCGTTAAGTTCAAGGTCACGAACGATGGCTACACCCCCGAATCCTATGTAGACAACATCGAGTTCGCCACCAATGTCCCCGGCTGGGCGACCAACTCGGACCAGCCCAGCATCGCCACCGACAGCGGGCCCTTCGGACCCTACGTCAAGGGCATCGGCTACGGGAAGTCAATCACCTCTTCCAGCTTCACCATTCCTAGTGGCGCTCAGACCGTCCGTTTCTGGATGAGCGGCAGCGGGGCGGTCTATGTCGACCTCCTACGGGACTCCGACAGCCAGAAGCTTCAAGGCGTCACCTGTTGGCCGGGCACCAACTGGGCTCAGTATTCCCTCAGCATCTCCGACCCTGCCTATCAGGATATGAGCGTCAGGCTCAGGTTCTTAGCGGATGGCGCCAGCCCTGGGTTCTACCTAGACCAAGTAGAGATGGATGGTATCGGGAACTGGCTGGGGGCCAACCCCAACGTCGGCCAGGACGGCGAGCCGGTGAACATGACCACGGGCAACTACCTGTACAACCACCAGGATCTGGCGATCCCCGGCCGCGGACTGGGCCTTACCCTCTCACGCTCCTACAACTCCCTGGGTACCGGCTCCAGCATCTTCGGCAACCGGTGGAGCTTCAACTACGGCATGTCGCTGGCAGTCAACGCCGACAACAGCGTCACGCTCGGCTATCCTGACGGCCGCAAGGTTACCTATACCCGCAACTCCGACGGCAGCTACAACCGCCCGACGGGGGTGTACGATAACCTGATTCGCAACGGCGACGGCAGCTTCACCCTCACCACCAAGGGTCAGGCCCACTTCAACTTCTCTGCAGACGGCAGGCTAATATCCCTCGTGGATCGGAACGGCAATACCCTTTCCTTGGCCTACCGCGCCGACGGGCTGTTGCGCAGTTCAACCGACCCCTCCGGCCGGACGCTCACCTTCTCCTATGGTGCCGCCGAGAACGCTCAGGTCCTGGCGACCCCCACGGCCGTCCTCGCCTTCCCCAACGCCGACTTCGAGCAGGGAACGTACGCCAACTGGACAACCACCGGCACGGCTTTCGGCAGCGCGCCAAGCAGCTACGGCGATCCAGGCAAGCAGGGCACCTACCAGGCCAACTCGTATCGACCGTTAGGCAGCGATACCCCAGTTGGAACGATCACCTCAACTGGCTTCGTAGCAGGTAGACAGCTACTGTTCCGGGTCGGTGGAGGCTCGGACAGCTCGACGCACAAGGTGAGTCTCCTACTGGACGACGACACCGAGGTGCTCACCCACTCCAACACGACCTCGACGGCAGAGCTGCGAGTGGTTACCTGGGACACCACACCGTGGGAGGGCCAGCGCGTCAGGTTGCGAGCAGCCGACACCGCGGCGGGTGGCTCCTGGGGCTGGGTCAGCATCGACGACGTGCGGGTGGTGTATGCTCCCTCCGGCACCGTCCCTGCTCCCCTGGGCAACGACGTCCTTCCCTTTGCAAACGGCAACTTCGAGGACGGCAGCTACCTGAACTGGTTCGCCACTGGGACGGCCTTCGGTGTGAGGCCGATCACCAACAGCGATGCCGGCCGAGAGGGCGGCTACTACGCCAACAGCTACGACCCAACCGTTAGCGACGCCGCCACCGCCACCCTGACCTCCGCGCCCTTCACCGCCAGCAGAAGCCTCTCCTTCCTGGTCAACGGGGGGAACAAGCCGGACAGCACATACGTTGCCCTTGTGCTCGCCGACGGCACCGAGGTGCTGAAGACCACCCATGCGGCTAACACGAAGGTCCTGGACCCCGTCACCTGGGATACCAGCCCCTACGAAGGCCAGACGGTGAGGATCCGGCTGGTCGACAACGATACCACCTCATGGGGCTGGATCGGCGTCGATAACGTGCGGATCCTCTACGGAGCGGACCTGGTTCAGCAGGTAACCGATCCCGCGGGGGCAGTCTACCGCTACAGCTACGATCCCTCGGGGAACCTGATCGCCTACACCGATCCCAACGGCGGCTCCATCAGCTACGAGTACGGCCCCTACGGTGTGACCCGGGCCACCGATCAGAACGGCCACAGCTTCGTGGACAACGGCTACGACGTGCGGGGCCGGGTCGTGGAGCAACTGGACGCCCTGGGTAACGTCACCACCTTCAGCTACGACGTCGCCAACCGCACTACCACCTACACCGACCAGCTCGGTAACTCCCGGGTCTACACCTTCGACAGCTCGGGCCGCACCATCTCCGTTCGTGACGAGCTGGGCAACACCGAAAGCTATGGCTACGACTCCGCGGGCAACCGGGTCGCCGTCACCGACCGCAACGGCGCGACGATCCACTACTCCTACGACGCCATGGGCAACGTGACGTCGGCCACTGACCCCTCCAACGCCACGGAGAGCTATGGCTACGACGCCCAGAACAACCCCCTGACCCGCACCGACGCCCTGGGCCGCATCACTCGCTTCGCCTACGACGCCGCGGGTAACCTCGTCCGCACCACCGATCCGCTGGGCCACGAGACGGCGATGGCGTACGACGGCTTCGGGCAGCTGACCTCCACCACCGATCCCCTGGGCAACGTGACCGGCTACGGCTACGACGCCTTCGGCAACCAGACGGCAGTCACCGACTCCCGGGGCAAGACCACCCAGCGCCAGTTCGATGCTGCCGGCCGCCTCATCGCCCAGACAGATCCCCTGGGCCACACCACCCGGTATAGCTACCGCGCCGACGGGCAGCTCCTACGGACGACCGACGCCCTGGGCCACGAGGCCGGCTTCACCTACGATGCCGTCGGCAATCGCACCTCCGCGACCGATCCCAACGGCCGCACCACCCTCTACGGCTACGATGAGGCGGACCGGCTGGTCAGCGTCACCGACCCGGTCGGGCAGACCACCAGCTACGGCTACGACCTGGTGGGACGCCGCACCTCCACCACCGACGCCATGGGCCGCACCACCCGGTACCAGTTGGACGCGTCGGGCCGTCTCGTGAAGGAGACCGATCCCGCGGGCCACAGCTGGGAGTATAGCTACACCAACACCGGCAACGTTCTCACCCGGAAGGACGCCAACCTGGCCACCACCAGCTACGGCTACGACGCCAACGGCCGGGTAAGCGAGGTGACTTACCCCGTCGGCCAGGTAACCCACCAGTACGACGCGGCGGGCCGCCGCACCTCCTCCAGCGGCCCCGCGGGCGCCCTCAGCTATAGCTACGACGAGCTAGGCCGTCTCGCCTGGGTGACCGATCCCTCGGGCGCCACCGTGAGCTACGGCTACGACGAAGCCGGTCGCCGGACGAAGCTGACCTACCCCGACGGCAAGGTGGCCACATACGGCTACGACGGGGACGGCCGGCTGACCTCGGTGACCGACTGGCTGGGCAAGGTCACCGGCTACTCCTACGACGACGCCGGCAGGCTCGTATCCACCACCTACCCCAACGGCGCGGTGGCGGCCCGAAGCTACGACGATGCCAACCGGCTCGTGAGCATCGTAGCCGCCAAAGACGGCACGACCCTGGCCAGCTTCGGCTACACCCTGGACAACGCCGGCATGCGCACGGCGGTCCAGACCCTGGCCGGGACCGAGTCCTACGGGTACGACAGCCTCTACCGGCTCACCTCGGCCACCTACCCCGACGGGACGGCCCAGTCATACAGCTACGACCCGGTGGGCAACCGCCTCGGCAAGGTCGAGAACGGCGCGCCCATCCCATACAGCTACGACACGGCGGACCGAATGACCGCCGCGGGCGGCGTGAGCTACGGCTACGACGCCAACGGGGACCAGATCAGCCGAGGTGCAGACGTTTTCTCCTGGGACTACGAGAACCGACTGATCGGCGCCACCCTCGAAGCGGGCAACGTCAGCTACTCCTATCGACCCGACGGGCTCCGCCACACC
>JAMCTB010000218.1 GCA_023380955.1 Chloroflexota bacterium
GGCCCGGGGGCCAACTCTGGCGGAGCGCGAAAAGGAATACGTGCAGGCGGCCCGGGTGATCGGCGCAGGCAGTGGACGCATCCTGTGGAGGCACGTCTTTCCGAACCTCCTGTCGCCCATTATCGTCCAGGCCTCGGTGACCATCGCCTACGCCATCTTGACCGAGGCCTCCCTGAGCTATCTCGGGCTGGGCACGCCGCTCCTGACCCCCTCCTGGGGCACGACTCTGAACGAGGGGCGCACCTACCTGCAGCTGGCTCCCTGGATCTCCATCTTCCCGGGGATAGCGATCATGCTGGCGGTGCTGGCCTTCAATTTCCTGGGGGATGGACTGAGAGACCTGTTGGATCCCCACATGAACTAGCGGGAGGCGACGGTGCAACTCCTGAAGGATCTCTACCTCGCCGGCAGCGGGCGCAGCGGTTTCGGCATCTCCGACGATTACGATTGCCACGTCTACCTCCTGGATGGAGGGGATGAGGCAGCGCTGATCGACACCGGCTCGGGCGTCGACCTGGAGCCCCTTCTGGCCAACATCTCCGCTCACGGCGTAGAGCTGAGCAGGGTGCGGAAGCTGATCCTCACCCATGGGCACCCAGACCATGCTGGTGGCTCGGCTGCCCTGCGATCCCTCCTGGACTGTCCCGTCATGGTGGGAGAGGCAGAGGCGGCGATCGTCGAGAGCGGCGACCCGATAGCCAGCGGGCTGAACGCCGCCCGCCCCTCGGGAGTCTACCCGCCGGGCTACCAGTTGCCCTCCTGCCCCGTCGACCGGCGGCTGCGGGACGGAGACACGATCAGGGTCGGCAAGTACACCCTCGAGGCCATAGCCACCCCGGGTCACAGCCCCGGATCGATCTGTTTCCTGTTCACTATCGAGGGACGGCGTGCGCTGATTTCGGGGGACACCATCCAGTTCTGTCCGGTGGCCGGCCAGACCGGGTGGATAAGCCTGCTCAACTGCCCGGGCACCGACCTGGAGGCCTATCGAGAGAGCGTGCAGAAGCTATCTGGATTGGCCGTGGACGTCCTGTTGCCCGGACATCGCCTTTTCACACTGCAATACGGACAGCGGGTGATCGACAGCGTCATCCGGGGGTTCGAGTCGCTGTCGATCCCCAAGTCGGTGATCTGAGAGGAACCGGAGGAGCCATGACTTCCATACTGCCCCGACTGTTCGAGCCGATCGATCTGCGGGGCCTGACCCTCAAGAACCGCATCGTCATGCCCCCCATGGGGACCCGATACCCCACCTATGGCGGGGCAGTTACGCCTAAGCTAACCCGATACTACCTGGAGCGAGCCCGGGGCGGGGTGGGGCTGATCATCGTGCAGTTCGCCTCCATCAGTCCCGAGGGGGTCAGCTCCCTGTACCCCCTCGGCATCTGGGACGATGCCTTCGTGCCCGGTCTGCGAGATCTCGTCGCTCAGCTACATGCGGCCGGCGCCAAGGTAGCTATCCAGCTGGCCCACGCCGGAGGAACGGCCAACTCCACCCTCAGCCGCAGGCCAGCCGTGGGCCCGTCCGCTGTGCCCGCCCTGGGGCGCGAGGTCCCACGGGAGTTGACTCGCGAGGGCATCGCACGACTCGTCGATGCCTTCGGCGCCGCGGCCCGGCGGGCAATGGAGGCAGGTTTCGACGCCGTGGAGCTGCACGTGGCCCATGGTTACCTCCTGAACCAGTTTCTCTCCCCCCTGTTCAATCGTCGAGCCGACGAGTACGGCGGATCCCTGGAGGGTCGAGCCAGGTTCCCCCTGGAGGTGCTTCGGCGGACTCGGGAGACCGTCGGAGATGGCATGCCCATCCTATGCCGGCTCAGCGCCGACGACGGGGTGGAGGGTAGCCTGGGCCTCGCCGAGGCGCAGGTGGTGGCGACGATGCTGGAGAGGGAGGGGGCGGACGTCATCGACGTGACGGCCGGCATCGGGGAGAGCTTCGAGGTGAGCGCCCCGCCCATGGCGATCCCGGCGGGAAGCCTGGTGCCCTATGCCGCAGCGATCAAGAAGGCGGTGGGGGTACCGGTGGTGGCAGTAGCCAAGCTGCACGATCCTCGCATGGCCGAGGAGGTGCTGGCCGAGGGCAAGGCCGATCTCATCGCCGTGGGGCGAGGCCTGATCGCCGATCCCGAGTGGCCCCGCAAGGCCGCGGAGGGTCGCTTCGGGGAGATCCGGCCCTGTCTCACCTGCAACCGCCCGGAGTGCCACGGTCGCATTTTCCAACAGGTGGAACTGGGCTGTGTCGTGAACGCGGCCGTCGGTCGGGAGGCCCAGTCCGAACTGAGATCGGCGGCACAGCCCCGGCGCATCCTGATCGTTGGGGGCGGACCGGCGGGGATGGAGGCCGCCAGGGTAGCGGCGCTGCGCGGCCACCGGGTGGTGCTTTGCGAGCGGACCGAAACCCTGGGAGGTCAACTCTTGCTGGCCGCGGCCCCGCCATACAAGGGCGACATGGAGAAACTCGTCCGCTACCTGGCCGGGCAGATGGCGAGGCAGGCGGTCGAGGTTCGCCTGGGTTGCGCGGTCACGCCGGAGATGGTGGCCGCGCTGGCTCCGGATGCCGTGATCGTGGCCACAGGGGCGCAGCCCGTCTGGCCGCCCATACCGGGGGCAAAGGAGCACGCCGTTTCCGCCTGGGACGTCCTGTCGGGAAAAGCTCAGGTGGGAGATCGGGTGGCCTTGGTGGGCGGAGGCGACGTGGGATGCGAGACGGCGGAGTTCCTCGCCGCCCGGGGTAAGCAGGTGAGCATCCTGGAGATGCTCACCGACGTCGCCCCGGAGCTGGTGCCCTGGACCCGACGGATGCTGCTGGACCGGCTGGTGACCAGGGGAGTGGAGATACTGCTTCAGGCCAGGGTCACCGCCATAGAGCCCAAGCGGGTGCTCTACGAGCGCCGGGGGGTGATCGCCGAGCTAACCCCGGTGGACAGCGTGGTCCTGGCTTGCGGGTCTCGACCCCAGGCGGAGCTGGCCGAGCAGTTGCGGACGGCACGCGTCGCCGTTCAGACCATAGGAGACGCCGTGCGGGCCGGCAACCTGGCGGACGCGATCCGCGCGGGTTTCCAGTCGGGCGCCGCCGTCTAGAGACCGAGTGAGCGTGAAGCTCCATCGGATAAAGGAGTGTGTGCAATTGGGCGACCCGCAGCAAGTCCGGAGGTACGGGGAGCTGACCGTTCAGCTCTTTGACACGCCTGCTGCCCTTGGGGCGAAGGCCGCCGAGGATCTGGCGGCGACCCTCAAGGAGAGCATTGCTCGCCGCGGCTTCGCTTCGATCGTCGTGGCCACCGGCAACTCGCAGTTGGAGTTCATGGCGGCGCTGCGACGACGGGAGGACGTGGAGTGGGACAAGGTGCTGGTCTTCCACATGGACGAGTATCTGGGGATGTCGGACCGGCACCCGGCGAGCTTTCAGAGGTACATCCGGGAGAAACTGACCGACGTGGTCCGGCCTCGTACGTTCTTTGGCATCCGTGGGGACACCCAGGACGTTGCCGGGGAGCTACGGAGGTACACAGGACTCCTCAAAGAGTATCCACCCGACGCCTGCGTGATGGGCATTGGAGAAAACGGCCACCTGGCCTTCAACGATCCCCCGGCGGACTTCGGAACGACCGAAACGATTCACGTGGTCAGGCTGGACGACGCTTGCCGGATGCAGCAGGTGGGCGAGGGGCACTTCGCGAAGCTGAAAGAGGTGCCGGAAGATGCACTGTCCCTGACGGTTCCCGGACTCCTGTCGGCCCGTCGGCTGCTGGTGGTCGTTCCCGAGAGGCGCAAGGCCGTGGCGGTGAAAGCCGCCTTAGAGGGTCCCGTTACGCCCGACTGCCCGGCGTCGATACTGCAGCGCCGGTCTCACGCCTGGCTGTACCTCGACCGGGAATCCTCCTCCTTACTCGCGAGCTGAAGATGCAGCTGACGGAGAGCGCGATACCGGCGTCCTTCCATTCAGTCTCGAGACCGGGAAGGTTCGAGCGATGACTCACGATCTGTGCGGGGGACACTACGTCACCGGGGACCCGATCGAGGTGCAGATGGAGGGCGACCGCATCTCCAGGGTCGTCGAGCTGATGGGAGCTGGTGCCGAATCTGCTCGATCCTTCTGGTTGGTCCCTGCCCTGGTGGACATCCAGGTGAACGGCTTCGCCGGACGGGATTTCAACGTTCCGGAGGTCACAGTAGAGCACGTTCGAGATGTGACCCGGGCCCTCTGGAAAGCCGGGGTGGCCTACTACTGCCCCACCATCACGACGGGCTCCCCTGAGTGGATGATCCACTCCCTCCGGACCGTGGCCGCGGCATGCCAGAGGGATCCTGCAACCCGGCGGGCAGTCCTCGGGATTCACCTGGAGGGTCCCTACATCTCCCCGGAGGACGGGCCACGGGGCGCCCACCCTGTGTCGGCGGTTCGCCCCCCGGACTACCGGGAGTTCCAGGCCATGCAGGAGGCCGCCGGCGGGAGGATCCGGATCGTCACCCTGGCGCCGGAGCTGCCGGGCGCGATCCCCTTCATCGAGAGACTGACGGCCGAGGGCGTGGTGATCGGACTTGGCCATCTGTCCGCCGACGGGGAGCAGGTCTCCGCCGCCGTCGCCGCCGGTGCCAGGCTATCGACCCATCTGGGCAACGGCAGCCACGCCCAACTGCCCAGGCATCCCAACTACCTCTGGGACCAGCTGGCCTGTGACGAGCTGTGGGCCAGCATCATCCCGGACGGCCACCACCTGCCGCCGGCGGTCGTAAAGACCATCCTGCGGGCCAAGGGGGTGGATCGGATCATCCTCGTCAGCGACGCGATGTTCGCGGCCGGGACGCCGCCGGGCGAGTACCTCTTCATGGACCAACGAGTGGTGCTGACCCCTGCGGGCAGGGTCCAGCTGGCCGGGACCCCCTACCTGGCCGGCTCGGCCCTCCACCTGGTCGAGGGGCTCGGGAACGTCGTCGCCTTCGCGGGTGTGAGCCTGGAGGACGCGGTGCGGATGGCCACCCACAACCCCCGCCGTCTCCTCGGAATCCCCACCGAAGAGCACGACCTGTCGCCGGGCAGCCCGGCCGACCTGCTGCTCCTCTCCGGCGATCCCGCCGCGGGGAGCCTATCTCTGGCCTTCACCGTCGTCGGCGGCGAAGTAGTCTACGTGGCCTCGGGAGGTTAGATGGAGCGCCAGCCCTGGTCCGATCTGATCGAGCGCAGACTTGCTGCCCAGTGGGGGAGGATCCTGGCCGCGCGGCGCCGCCTCCACGCCCACCCGGAGCTGAGCTTCGAGGAGGTGGAGACCACCCGCTTCCTCGCCCGGACCCTCGATCGGGCCGGCATCTCCTATAGCCCCGGCCCCCTGGAGACGGGGCTGGTCGCCGAGATCGGCAGCGGCGAGCGGGTGATCGGTCTCCGGGCCGACATCGACGCCATCAACGTCCAGGAGGAGAGCGACCTCCCCTTCAGCAGCCGGTCTCCGGGGAAGATGCACGCCTGCGGGCACGACGGGCACACGGCCATCCTGCTGGGGACGGCCCTGATCCTGAAGGGGGTGGAGGATCGGCTGCCCGGCAGGGTGCGGATGGTCTTCCAGCCCGCGGAGGAATCGAACCCCTCCGGCGGGCGGCTGATGGTGGAGCGCGGCTTCCTGGATCGGAGCCCGAGGATGGAGGAGCTTTACGCCCTGCACCTCCAGCCCTCGCTCCCCCTGGGAAGGGTGGGGGTGAAGGCCGGGACGATGATGGCCTCCTCGGACGGCATCACCCTCCGGCTGCTGGGCAAAGGCGGGCACGCGGCGACCCCCCACGAGGCGGTGGACGCCATAGCGCTGTCGGCCCAGGTGATCGACGCCCTCCAGTACCTGGTGAGCCGGAGGCTGAACCCGGTGCGCCCGGTGGTGCTCTCCTTCGGGATCATCAAGGGGGGGACCCGGCACAGTGTGATCGCCTCGGAGGTGGAGCTGCGGGGGACCCTGAGGTGCGTGGACGGGGAGACCAGGGAGCGGGCCCTGGAGCTGATCCGGCAGACGGTCCAGTCGGTGGCCGCCGGCTTCGGGGGCGCCGCGGAGGTCGCAGTCCAACCCGCGCAGCCCGTCACCCGCAACCATCCCCTCTGCGTGGAGCGAGTCGCCCGCGCGACCGCGAAAGCCCTGGGCACCGAGGGCCTGGTGATGATGGAGGACCCGACGATGACGGCTGAGGACTTCAGCCGCTACGCCGAGCGGATGCCGGCGGCCATCTTCTGGCTGGGTGCCGGTGTCGGGGACAGCCCCGCGCCACTTCACAGCTCCAGGATGGTGTTCCCCGAGGAGGCCATGGCCGCAGGGGTTCGGGTCTTCGCCCAACTGGTGGCCGACTTCTTCGACCTCTCCTGATCCCCGGACAGGTGGGGCGGCGCGTTGCGCCCCGCCGCCCGGGCGGTCGAGCGGGAGGGCGAGGCTCCTGCCGAGCCAGGTTGGCGGTTGGTGGCACTCACGACCACACGAAGTCGAAGCAGACCAGATGCAAGTCCTCCCTCGCCAGGACGCGGCTAGCGGGGCGGCCGGTGGTGGAGGACACGTCCACCATTGGCATGGATCGCAGCGCGGCGATCATCTGGGGCAGATCGTTGGTCCGGTTGAACTCCTGAAACGCCGCCCTCAAAGCCTTCAGGTGCACGTTGCGCATTGGCATGGAGATGCCCTTGATCAGCAGTCGGACCTCCTGCCTGTCCACGTCGGGATGGTTCATATAGCCGCGGAGAAGGGTGGCAACGGCCTGTTGTGCCGGGTCGAGGGTCTTCGGAGCTTCCTCGATAGCCTGCTGCTCCAGAGTTCTCGACAGTATGTGGGCGACCACCTTCTCCTGAATCTGGAAGACGTCGACGTCCCCCACCACCCTGGGCGTATCTTGCGAGCAGGCGATCAGGTTGGCGATCAGGAAGCGGTTCTCCAGGATGCGCCCATCCCGCAGGTCGTAGTAGTGCCAGAAGTGGCGGCGCCCCTCACCCCGGTCCGCGGGAGCAGTGAAGTAGAAAAAGATCCCCTTGGCCCCCTCTCGGACCAGGCCGGAATGGATGCCATCGGGCAACTGCTGAAGAGCCTCCCGCCCACCTGCATCCAGTAGAGAGCGAAGCTGCTGAAGGAGGAACTCGCTGCTTGCCAATTCGGCGAACTGCTCCTGCTCCTCCACGACGGTCCCGTCCTCCTCGCGGATGCGCCGGAGAGTGTTGAAGGTCTGGGGGTGGACCGTCTCACCCAACACGCTGGCATCCAGGAACCCGGTGCGGTCGATGTCGGTGATCTTCCGGTTCAGGCTCTCAACCAGCCCCAGCAGCTTCTCCAACCCGGCGTCGGGGAACATGTTGTAGATCCAAACGGTATCGTGGGGGCTCAAGAGGCGATCCACGCGGCCCGCCCGCTGGACCATGCGGGTGGGGTTCCAGTGAAGGTCGAAGTTGACCACGACCCCGCAGTCCTGAAGGTTTTGCCCCTCGGAGAGGACGTCGGTTGAGACCAAGACGTCCACCTCCTCCGGGCTGCCGGCCAGTTCGGGGCGGCCGTTGGCGTTGGGGGCGAAGGCCTCGATCAGGCGGCTTCGTTCCCTGGTCGGGGCACCGCTATCCATGCGGCGCACGTTTGGGTTCCCGCTGCCGGCCCGCCAGTCGTCACCCTTTGGTCCCCCAAGTTCCCGATACAGGTAGCGGGCCGTGTCCTTGTAGTAGGTGAACAGCAGCACCTTCCGGCCACGCAAGTCGGTGCCGAGCAGCTCTTTGAGACGCAGCAGCTTTGCGTCGTGCTCCGGCGTGAGCCCCCTGATCTCGTGCCAGACGGTGGTCAGGGCATCGATGTCGCGCTGGAGCGCCTCGTGGAGGTGCCGGAGATCGTACAGGCCGGCATCCAGCGTCGGGAGGGTGGCGAGGAAGGCCTGAGCCTCCGCGTGGGCATCCAGCTCATCGGCGAGGGACGTAGGGGTGGCATCATCCTCCGCGTCCTCTCGCTCCAGGTACCTGAGGGCCCTGTGGAAGGAGGCGCTGTCCAGGACCTTGCCGTCCAGCACGTAGCTCTCGAAGGTCTTGAGGAACTCCAGGGCGCGGCGGATGCTGATGCGGAAGGCATCGATGCTGGACTCGAATCTCTTCAGATACCGGCTCTTGAAGATGCCGGCCAGCGCCTCCTCACGCCCCTCCTCGAACTCGTTGCGCTGGACACCCGTCTTCTTGAAGCTCTCCAGCCGATAGGGGGCCAGGCGAAGACCTTCCACTTCGTCTACCACCCGGTCGTAGATGCCTCCGTAGGTCGCCTCCAGGTCGTACTTGACGGTCTTTAGCCTCCGCTCCGGCCATCGAACCGCCTGTCCCCTGATGGTGGCATTGGGATAGGCGGCGCGAATGAAGGGCCTGGTGCGCCGGATCACCACCACCTCCAGCAGGTTAAAGAGAGCAACGCCGCTCCCCCCATTTCGGGAATCGCGGCGAGCGTTGATGAAATACCGCTGGAGGTCCCCTATGCCTGCGGCAGCGAAGTAGCTGCGATCCCCGCGCGTAAACAGGCTAATCTGGTTGTACAGATCGAAGATGTCGTTGTTGATGGGTGTGGCTGTGAGCAGGATGAGCTTCTTCCACTGCCCGTCCCGCCCCCGGCCCCCATTCAGGCTGACCAATCTCTCGAGGTTCTCGTACCGCTGCGCCGACCTGTTGCGGAAGTTGTGGGACTCGTCGATCAGCAGCACGTCGGCATCGGCGCAGGGGGTTAAGTCGAAATCAGCCTGGCCCAGCTCCTCCTGGGAGAGGATGGATGCGGGAATGGTGGCCTCGCGAAGCTCGTCGGTCCACATCTTTCGTAGGCTTGCCGGGCAGATGACCACCGCCTTCTGTCGCAGGTGGTAGGCGCGATCCTCCAGCAGCTTCTTGCCGATCCAGGTCTTTCCGAGACCTACCGAGTCCCCGATGAGGACCCCATCGTAGCGAGCCAGGATCTTCCGAGCCTTCTTGACGGCGTCCTCCTGGAACTCCGCCAGATCCACGGCGGACCGAGTAGAGGCTGCCATCCCTTCCTGTCCGAGGTCGTCCCTGAAGTATTCGAAGAGGGCCTTCATGTAGACCTGGTAGGGCGTGTACTCCCTGGTGCCGAACTTGGAGCTATCGAGCAGCTCGATCAACTCCTCTTTGAAGTCACGGCTTGCCTCCCACTGCCGTTGGAACCAGGCGTCCAGGTCGGCGATGGCGCGAGCTCCAACGCTCGATTTCCAGCGCAGCCTTTCATCTCGGTCGGCAAAGCTCTGTTGAGGTGCCGGACGCCCGGGCCAGTGCGAGGCCGTTCCTTCGTCCTCC
>JAMCTB010000219.1 GCA_023380955.1 Chloroflexota bacterium
AAAACCAAGAAAGGGAGACTGTGTGACAGTCTCCCCCTAGCCACGTTGGTAACGGGTACGGGCGCCCCGGGAGCTCCTATGGTTCGCCAGCCGTCGCCGCGCTGGCGATCTGGGACTCTACAACGTATATATTGTTGCAGCTTTCCCTGCGTGCGTCAAGAGGCTCCGCCTCTCGCCGATGCCTCACTGTAGAAGGGGATTCACCGGAAACAAGCTACAGCTAACTGGCTTCACCGTCAATACCCTTCGCCATGTGGTAATCTCTTAGCGTCGCTCACCTGGCGACGTGAGGGAACTTGAAGGGGCGCGTGCAGTTGTGCTAGATTGCGGTCCACTCGCAACTAGCCCCCAGTGGAGTCGCTCCACTCTCGGCACAGCCAGCTCTATCGACAGAGGAGGAGATGATGGCGCCAGAACCCTACGCATATTTCAACGGCGATTTCGTCCCGCTGAGCGAGGCGAAGGTAAGCATTATGGCCCATGCCTTCAATTACGGCACTGGCTGCTTCGAGGGGATTCGGGGCAACTGGAACGCCGCCGAGAGGCAGCTCTACATCTTCCGGCTGCGGGAGCACTACGAGCGGCTCGAGCGGAGCTGCAAGATCCTGAGGATCAATCTTCCCCTGGACGTCGATAAGCTGTGCAGCATCACCACCGAGCTGGTGAAGCGCAACGGCTACCAGGAGGACATGTACATCCGGCCCCTGGCCTACAAGGGACAGGCGGTGGTGGGCGTGCGGCTGCACGGGGTGGAGGACGCCTTCTCCATCTTCACCGTGCCCTTCGGCAACTACCTCGATGTCGGCAACGGCATCCGCTGCGGCACCGTGGGATGGCGTCGGGTGGACGACGCCGCCATTCCGGCCCGGGCGAAGGTGACCGGCATCTACATCAACAGCGCCCTGGCCAAGACCGAGGCCATCGAGAACGGCTACGACGAGGCGATCATGCTCACCAATGCCGGACACGTCTCGGAGGGCTCCGGTGAGAACATCTTCGCCGTCATCGACGGCGCCCTGGTGACCCCGGCCCCCTCCGAGAGCATCCTGATCGGGATCACCCGGTCCACGGTGATGCAGTTGGCCCGCGATGAGCTGGGGATCAGGACCATCGAGCGCCAGGTGGCCAAGAGCGAGCTGTACACCAGCCAGGAGGTGTTCATGACCGGCACCGCGGCCCACATCACCCCGGTGCTGGAGGTGGACCGTCGCAAGGTGGGCGATGGGCAGATTGGATCGGTGACGAAGAAGCTGATGGAGCTGTACTTCGACGTCATCACCGGCCGGAACAAGAAATACGTCGAGTGGTGCACGCCGGTCTACCCGGCCGCCAGGTAGCGGGTCCGGCGCCCAGCGGGGAATCAGCAGTAGGGGGGAGCATCGGTCGCACGCGACCGATGCTCCCCCCTACCGGTTTCGTCGTTCGGAGGCCGCTCAGATCCTCGGAGCGTCCTACCGGGTTTCGACGATGTGGTTCTGCCCGTCCACCAGGACGACCCGTGGCTTCCAGTCGCGGGGCACCGGGTCCTGGATCTGGACGTACGACATGACGATCATGATGTCCCCGATCTTCACCAGGTGGGCGGCAGCCCCGTTCAGCTGGATGATCCCGCTGCCGGGTTCCCCAGCGATGGTGTAGGTCTCCAGCCGGTTTCCGTTGTTGACGTCCACCACCTGGACCCGCTCGTAGGGCAGGATGTTGGCGGCCTCCAGCAGCTGGCTATCGACGGTGATGGAGCCGGCGTAGTGAAGATCCGCCCCCGTGACGGTGGCCCGGTGGATCTTGCCGTTCAGTAGGGTGCGCAGCATAGCAGGTGGTACCTCCAGCGAAAACCACCCTGACGTAGGGTGGCACGGTCAAATGATAAACGGTGAAATGGCGTACGGCAAATAGAGAAGAGGGGTCGGCGACTTACGGTTTTGTCAGGGAGCCGGCGGGTTTCCGGGGAAAACGGCGAATTGGCCCCGCAATATATTGATATTCTTCGATATAGTGCTATACTGGGCGGCGATGAAGAGACTAACGGGAAATCACAAGGAACGGGACTGCTGCCCATCGGTGGATTGCTCCGCCGAGCCGAGGTATCCGGGGTTGGATGAGGGCGCCCGGCTGTTCAAAGCCCTGGCCGACGAAACGAGGCTGGCCATCCTGAATCAACTGAGGGAGCAGGGGGAGGTGTGTGCCTGCCATTTCCTGGCCTGCTGCGAGCTGGCTCAGCCTACCGTGTCCCACCACTTGAAGGTGCTGCGGGAGGCGGGGTTGGTCAGTGCCGAGAAGCGGGGGCTGTGGGTGTACTACACCCTCAACCGGGACCGGCTGGAGACCCTTCTGGCCTGGCTGCCTTAGCCCTTTTTCTTTGCCCACTATATAGATAACCTTCGATATTAAGCGATGGCGAGAGCGATAGCCACAGAGTCAGCCGGGACCAACCGGCGAAGGAGGAAGAGAGTGTCTGGCGAACCAACCGCTGAACAGATCCGCGACATCGTGCGAGGGAGGTATGCCGAAGCGGCGAGGCAGGCTCAGCGACAGGGCAGCTCCGGCTGCTGTTCGGGTTCAGCCCCCAGTCAGTCCCAGCTCTACCAGGTAGCGCAGCTCCAGGAGGTGCCCGAGACGGCCGCCCTCGCTTCTCTGGGCTGTGGCAATCCGACGCTGCTGGCACAGCTGAAGGAGGGCGAGACCGTCCTCGACCTGGGTTCGGGAGGTGGCATAGACGTCCTCCTCTCGGCCAGGCGGGTCGGCCCGACGGGCAAGGCCTACGGTCTGGACATGACCGACGAGATGCTGGCGTTGGCCAGGGAGAACGCCGGGAAGGCGGGCGTCACCAACGTGGAGTTCCTCGAGGGGCAGATTGAGTCCATCCCCTTGCCCGACGCCAGCGTCGACGTGATCATCTCCAACTGCGTGATCAATCTCTCGGCCGACAAGGACGCCGTGCTGTCCGAGGCCTTCCGGGTGCTGAAGCCGGGCGGGCGCTTCGCTGTGGCCGACATCGTCGTCCGGGGCGGCCCTCTGCCGGCTCCCGTTCGCCGGATGATGTCCCTGTGGGCCGGCTGCATCGCGGGGGCCCTCGGCGAAGATGACTACCGGGCCAAGCTGGCAAAGGCGGGGTTCGGAGGCATCGACCTGGAGCTGCTGAAGGAGTACGATCTGGAGGACGTGCCCGAGGATGTGCGCTGCTGCATTCCGTCGGATCTCTCGCTGCCCGGTGGCACGAAGGTCGTCTCGGCCTTCATCAGGGCCACCAAGGGCGACGGATCCGAGGGGATGAAGGGAAGCCGCCCCGTGACGATCCGCAAGGGCTCAAAGAGCCCGGTGAAGCCGGCCGCCTCTGGATGCTGCGGGGGCGCGGCATCGGCGCCGGCCGCTCTGGAGGTCGCGGCTTCTGATGAGGTGAAGAGCTACTTCCGAGAGGTGGCCCCCCACTGGGACCAGATGCGCCAGGGCTACTTCACCGAGGAGGTCAGAGACGCCGCCATCGCCAGGGCGAATCTCGGTCGCGACTCGGTGGTGGCCGACGTGGGCACCGGCACCGGCTTCATGCTGGACGGCGTTGCGCCCCGGGTGCGGAAGGCCTACGGCTTCGACAACTCGGCGGAGATGCTGGGGGTGGCGCGCACCAACCTGAGCCGTCTCGGCAACGTGGAGCTGCGGCTCTCGGAGGGGAGTTCCCTTCCCCTGGAGGACGGGAGCCTGGACGCCGTCTTCGCCAACATGTACCTGCACCACGCGCCGGACCCCGCCGCTGCCGTGAGGGAGATGGCGAGGATGCTGAAGCCGGGCGGCAGGCTGGTGATCACCGACGTGGACCGGCACCAGGAGGAGTGGATGCGGGTCGAGATGGCCGACCTGTGGCTCGGCTTCGACCGAGAACAGGTGGCCGGCTGGTATTGGGCCGCGGGGCTCGCCGAGGTGCAGGTGGAGTGCGCCGAGAGCACCTGATGCGCCACATCGGCATCCGGGGATGATGCCAGGATCAGCGTCTTCGTGGCCAGCGGGACCAGGCAATAGCCGTGGGTCTGGCCCCGCTATTGCTGAGCGGGGTGCCGGAACGACGGCACGCGCCTTTCCAGGAGTCGAGGCTTCGGCCGGAGCCGCGGCATCGACTCCTCGCCGGCGTTCGAGCAATAGCGGCTGGGGAGGACCCGATGGCCAAGCAGGTTGTCGTCTACACGCAGACCTTCGACTGCGTGTTCTGCGATAGCGTGAAGGAGTATCTTTCCCGGAGGGGAGTGCCCTACATCGAGCGGGACGTGAACTCCGACGATCGGGCGATGGAGGAGTTGGAGCAGATGGGCTGTCTGACGACCCCCGTGGTCCTCGTCGACGATGAGGCGGTCGTGGGCTTCGACCTCCGGCGGTTGGAGCAGCTGCTCGGCTAGGGGACAGGGGCGCGGGCAGTGCGCCAGTTCAACAGGGAGTGAGTGACAGAGTACATGGTGCTGAACCTTTCGGGTGTGGCGGAAGAGGGTCCACTTCCCCCGCGGGAGGGTGGGGACCGCGATAAGAGACCTCGACTGGAGATAGTGATCTCCACCCCCAGGTCGGTGGCGGAGAACCTCGCCATCGACGAGGAGATGACCCGCGCGGCAGCGGCCGACGGGCGGCTGACCCTGAGGCTGTGGTGGGGCGGGGCTCCGACCGTAGTGTTGGGTAGCTCCGAGAAGCCCGAGCAGGTGGCCGACCTGGAGGCATGCCGGCGGCTGGGGGTGGAGCTGATCCGCCGGTCGACGGGGGGAGGCACGGTGCTCCAGACGCCGGAGGTCCTCAACTACTCGCTGACGGGGCCCGCGACAGGGATGCCCAACATGAAGACCCTCTTCGCCCTGGGGGCCCGGCTGTTGATCGGTGCCCTGGCCCGCCTCGGCGTGGAGGCAACCGCTCGGGGTATCTCCGACGTGGCGGTGGACGAGCGGAAGATCTCCGGCAACGCCATGGCCAAGCGATGGGGGGGGCTGCTGCTCCACGGAACCCTGCTGCTGGATCTGGACCTGGAGATGGTGGATGCCTGCCTGCAGCATCCCCCCAGGGAGCCCGACTATCGTGGCCGTCGGAGTCATCGAGAGTTCCTGACCACCCTGCGGGATCTGGGCGTGAGGGCGACGCCGGCCGAGATGGAGGCCGCCGTGGTGGCTTCGGCGCGCCGGCTGCTGGAGGAGGGGGCGATGGATGGCTTCCCCTTCATCCCGGAGTGGGTCAGGGGATAGAGGCGCAATCAGTGCACCTACTCCATCACAGCTGATCCAGGGCCCCGGCGCACCAGGCTGTCGACGCCGGCGCTGATGGTCGGTGGGGTGACCTGAAGGGTCTGGGCCAACTCACTCCCCAGCCTCGACCCATGGCTCAGCTGCTTCAGGATCCGGAACTGGGGGACGCTCAGCTGATGCCCGTTCGCCTCATGGACACCGGCCACGACGACCAGTCGCATCACACGGGGCAGGGTGTCCAACCACAGCTGAGCCAGCTGCTCCGGCGTCGTCTCGGATAGGGTAGTCACGATACGCACCCTTAACAGTTAGTGGCACTAACAATACGGGTCCATATTATCGCAAGAACTGTTCCGTTTCGCAAGGGTTCAAGTACCACCTGGCCGTACCAGATCGAGGCCGAGGTGAGCCAACATGCCGAGAGCCGTTGACAGCCGGGCTCGAGTGGGGCTAGGATACCCCTGGCAGGTATCCAGGGGGTCGATCCACCCTTCGAGTCCTTTCGGCTGCAGTTCTTGCCCGTCGAGGTCTGGTTCTCTTGGACACGCAGAACCTTTCGCTGCTGGTAGCTTTCGGCGCCGGGCTCCTCTCCTTCCTTTCGCCCTGCGTCCTGCCCCTCGTTCCCGCCTACGTCGGCCATCTCGCCGGTACCTCCTCCCTATTGACCCCGGAATCCCGACGGATGGTCACCCTGTTCCATTCCGCCGCCTTCGTGCTCGGTTTCTCCCTGGTGTTCGTCGGCTTCTGGGCCTCCATCGGGTTTGTCGGCTACGTGCTGCCCGGCTACGCGGATCTCTTCCGGCAGGTGGGCGCCGTCGTCCTGATCGTGCTGGGGCTGCACCAGATGGGGGCATTCAAGATCCCCCTCCTCTACCGCGAGTTTCGCATGGAGCCGCGGCTGACCTCCGCCACCACGCCGGTGACCTCCATCCTGGTGGGGGTAGCCTTTGCCGCCGGTTGGACTCCCTGCGTCGGCCCGGTTCTGGCCGGGATCATCGGGCTGGCCAGCATGAGCGAGACGGTGGGCCAGGGCACCTTCCTCCTGGTTGCCTACTCCCTGGGGCTGGGTGTACCCTTTCTGGCCACAGGGTTGGCGCTGGCTCAGGCCAGTGCCCTGCTGAACCGGGTGAAGCGGTACCTCAACCTGATCTCCGTCGCCAGCGGTGTCCTGCTGGTGGCCATCGGGCTGTTGATGCTGTCCAACACCTTCCGGCTGCTCCCCCAGTATTTCAACTGGGGCGGGCTGTAGTCGCCGATCGCCGACTGACGATTGCTTCCAGACGAAGGGAAATGTCGATATGAGGACGTCCTTGGTTAGGAGAGCGCTGCCGGCCCTGCTGATGGGACTGGCGATGTTGACCGTGGCGGGATGCTTCGGCGGAAACAGGAACTTCACCTCCGGCGCCGTCGCCTCGGCACAGGCGGCCCCTGGGGCTCAGGGCCCCGGCTCGGCCCGACCCGACGTGGGCATCAGGGTCGGGAACCTGGCCCCCGATTTCTCCCTCAAGGGGCTGGATGGCCAGACGGTGAAGCTGTCCGAGCTCCGTGGCAAACCGGTGATGGTAAACTTCTGGGCTACCTGGTGCCCGCCCTGCCGTCAAGAGATGCCCGATCTCCAGAAGGCGTACCAGAAGTACAGGGGCGAGGGGATGGTGTTCCTGGGCATCGACATGCAGGAGGACCCCGAGACGGTGAGGAAGTTCGTTCAGCAGAACGGGTACGACTGGACCTTCGTGGTGGACTCCGACGCGCAGGTAGCCAGGACCTATCAGGCCAGCGCCATTCCCACCAGCTACTTCGTCGATCGCAACGGCATCATCCGGGACACCCAGATAGGGGCCGTCACCCCCGCTCTGCTGGATGCCAAGCTGAGCAAGATCCGGTAGGAGTCGGAGTCTTCGCCGAAGTCTGGATCCCCGTAGTACTGTACCCGGTCGGCGAAGGCCAGCTTCTCGGCCTCGACCACCGTGTGGACAAGGGCCTGTCCGTCGGGGTCCATGGAGGCCAGATCGTAGCCCTCGAGCAGGTTGAGGGCCTGCAGCAGGACCGGCCCCTGCCACCAGCAGACCGTCCCAGGGGAGCCCCTCGATCCCGATACAGCTGTATGGTGGCGCGGCGGGGTGCCCTGGTGTTGCCGTCGATGACTACCACCCGCTGCTCCGCCGCCAGGTGGATCAGGATCGTCGCCTCCCCGCCAAGGGTGTGGTCCTCGGGATTGCCCACCGTGTCGGCCAGCCCCATGGCGGCGGCAGCGTCGATGGTGTTGCCGCCATGGGACAGGATCCGTATGCCGGCCATGGCCGATAGCTGGCTCCCGCCAGTGACCATGGCGTTGGGGCGACGATCCCGGTGCGGTAGTCGTTCGGCAGATGGCCCGGGTCCCACAGTCCCAGAGCTCCGCCGACCAGCCTCGCTCAGAAACAGTAGTTCGCTTTGGCTTCCAGTCCGTGCTGCGCGACCAGCCGCTGGAGGGTAACCCTGAGCCCGTCGGTGTACTCCGCCCTGTGCGTTGGCTCGAAGAGGATCCGCCCGTACGCGGCCGTTAGATGGGGGTAGTGCCGCTGCAGCAACCCCTTCACGTCGGGCCACATGCCGGAGCGCAGGTTGAGCCGGTCGACGTAGAAGTGGTCTACCCCAACCTCCCTGACGGCCTTCAGCAGCGGGGCGAGCTGCTCCTCCGTGTCGGCAAGACCGGGCATGAGGGGTCCCAGAAAGGCGTAAGTTCTGATCCCCTTCCCCTTGGCCTCCGCCAGCAGGGCAAGCCGCTTCTGGGGTGACGCGGCCACCGGCTCCATCAGGCGGGCGAGCTCCTCGTCCAGGGTGGTGAGGGTTACCCCGAACTGCACCAGATCTGGGTAGGCCGCCAGCAGATCCAGGTCCCGGGCCGCCAGGGCGCTCTTGGTGAGGGTGTGCAGCGGAAAGCCGTGCTGGAGTAGGATCTCCAGGCAGCGGCGGGTCAGACCGTACTGGGCCTCCAGGGGCTGCCAGGCGTCGCAGACGGAGCTGACGAAGACGGTGCCGGTCCGCCTCCGTTTCACCTCCTTCTCCAGAAGCTCCGGGGCGTTGGCCTTCACGTCGACGAAGCTGCCCCAGGGCTCGCGAGGGTGGGTGAACCGGGTAGCGAAGCGGGCGTAGCAGTAGCGGCAGCCGTGCTGGCACCCCGCGTAGCAGTTCACCGTCCAGTCGGTGATGCCCGACCGGTTCAGCAGCGACTTCGCCTCGACCTCAGCTATGGTGATGCCGCGCCGCGGCGCCCTCTCATCCCCTGCCATCCCTCGTCCTCCTGGCCGTCGCGCTTCGAGGCCATTATACTCGCCGTGACCGCCTCTCCCTGTGGCTGGATTTCTGCAGCAGCTCTTCTAATCGTATCTGGGCCCGGCAGCCCGGACCCTTTCATTGAATGCAGGAGAAGGGAGCTTAGCCATGGTCCGGTGCTTTTCCCCTCGCCTCGGGCGGCGGCTATCCTACTGCAGCAGCCGCCTCTCCCCTTCCAGCGCCCTGATGTTGGTGGCGTCCTGGGTAACCTCCACACAGCCCAGGTAGCGGCCCTCCCGACGGACGGCGTAGTAGCTGATCAGGATGAAGTGGCCGTTGGACTGGATCCAGAACTCCGCTGAGTCCCGGCGATCGTGCCTGAAGTCCTCCAGGATCTGATTCACCACGTGGACGCTCTTTTCGGGATGGCACTGCTGCACCTTCCGCCCGATGATGGCGGCCGTCCGGGGAAAGATCCTCTCCTTGGTCTGGCTGAAGTAGCGGACGGTGTCCTCGGCGTCCACATAGGTCAAGTCCACGGGAAGGGTGTTAAGCATGGGCTCCAGGGCCAGTAGCGGGATCGACCCGATGGCGAAGGGGATCTCCCCGTCCACCACACCGGCGGTCGAGGCCGTCACCTCGACATCCTCGGTTGCCGCCCCGTGCCCCGGAGGCAACACCTTCCAGTATCCGATCTCGCCGAACTGCTGGAGGGTGCTCGTCCATTCCTCCTCGGTCAGAAGCTCTTCGGCGGCTGGGAAGAGGACGTTGTTCTCCTTGTAGAAGTGATTCTCCAGCAGGGCCGGCAACTCCTCGGCCACTGCCCGCAGCCGGCTTCCCAGCTCCTCTATCGGCATGCTGTCCGCGCCGTTGGCGGCCTCGTACAGCTCCTTCTTCAGCTGCCTGATCTTGTCGTGCTCCCGCCACATGACCACCGTGGGACCCGCGACCCCATGCTTCTCCAGGTAGGGGAAGAGGACGTTCTCCTCCCGCAGGTAGTGGTTGCCCGAGGCCGCAAACTGCTGGGCGATCGTCTCCAGCCTCCCTAGCGCCGACTGGGCCGCGGCCCGATCGGGAGCGCCGGAGACGTCGTCGGCCGCGGCTTCCAGCTGGGCTGCCAGCTCCAGGAGGAGCTGGTGCTCCCGCATCAGTATCTGGATGGGATGCGCCGCCTGCTCCCGCTCCGAGGACTCTCCCTTTTCAGTCGTTTCGCTGAGTAGCTCGCTCACGGTGTACCTCTCCACGCTGGCCGGAAGCTCCGACCGGGCTAGACGTCGTCGTCCGACAACTGTTACTGGAAGCATAGACCGACCCGCCGGCAAATACCGTGACTAAAGTCACAAAGAGGGAAAGCGGGCGGTTCCCTTTGACGGCGGGGAGAGAAAACGAGGGCCGCTCGAATAGAGCTCTGTTCGAGCGGCCCT
>JAMCTB010000220.1:0-15345 GCA_023380955.1 Chloroflexota bacterium
TCGGCATCGTCAAGCGACGCCGCAAACACAGGGAGCGAGCTGCCCTTGACAAATGGCCTCAGGAGCTTAACTTGTAACCAATGGTCGCCGACCCGCCCCTACCGAGTCTCTCTACAGTACCGCCCAGGCGATGGCCATGAAGCCCGCGATGCCAACCGTCCCGTACTCCAGCAACATTCGCCGCTCCAAGGCCCCCTCCTGGATCGCCACCACCAGTCCGGTGAAAACGTAGAAGGTCAGCAGCAACAGGGCTCCGCCCACCAGCCCGCTGACCGGCCAGTAGTTGAGCGCCCAGGTCGTCTCAGCCACCACCAGGCCTGCCAACGCAGCCATCCGCCACCCAAAGGGCCGTCTCCCCTTGCCCGAGCGAAGGGCCTCCAGGGCCGCCAGCAGGGCGACGAGACCGGTAGCGCTGGCCGTGACCAGGCTCCGCTCCTTGGTGTGGTATATCAGGGCGAAGAGGAGGAAGGTGACCAGATACAGAGCCAGGTTGGCCACGAATCGCCCCGCCCGGGAGTAGCGCCCGCCGGGCTCCAGGCTGGACTTCAGTCCCATCAGCAGGGCAGCCATCAAGAGGGCTGCTCCCGCCACCACCACCATCTGGGACTCCGGAGGCGTCACCTGAGTGAGCCACAGGCCTGACACCACCAGCAGCCCGGGGGCAATCCAAAGGGTGAAGGCCTGGTACTGATCCCTGGGCTCCGACGAGGTGGGCTGCTCCAGGAAGCTCTCCGCGGAGATCCCCACCAACCCGATCAGGCCGCCCCCGAATAGCCAGATCTGGATGGCTCCCAGACCGGTCGAGAGCCACAGCCCCGCGGCCACCAGTCCCACCGCCAGCACGAACGCTACGATACCTTTCACCCTCTCGCCCCCTCTAGCTCCGAGCTAGCGGGATTTTACATCTACCCCCCCTGGACGTAAAGGGACAGGGAAGGAAAGGGTGTGCGTCACGTTCCCAGGGAAGCAGGTGCCGGGGATGGTTCGGCACTCGCAGGAGCGCCTTCCCAGGCGCGAAGGGTTGCTCGACACCGGAGACGGCCCTACCGGCTCACCTGCACCCAAATGGAGGAGGCGCCCTTCATTCCAAGAGACACAGTAGAGCCACCCGCCTCAAGGGTGACGACCCCCGCGGCGGGAGACACTTCAGCCACTCGAAAGGTCGCTCCCGGGACCAAGCCGTTGCGGCGGAAGTAGTCGAGCAGGGCCGGGTCCTCCTCCGCCAGGGGCGACAGCCTGACGACGGTGACCTCCTCCCCGCCGGCGGCCTGGCTCAGGGGCATGGCATCGCCGTCGGTCCGGATGCTGGAGCCGGGGATCGGGTTTCCATGAGGGCAGGTGGCCGGATACTCCAGGACCCTCGCCAGTCTCTCTTCCACCTCCTGCGAGATGGCATGCTCCAACCTGCAGGCTTCCTCGTGGGCCTGGGACCAGTCCAGCCCCAGCACGTCCACCAACCACCTCTCGGAGAGACGATGGCGCCTCACCAGGGTTTCGGCCAGCTCCCTGCCTTTGGCCGTCAGGACAACCCCCGCCCCTCTTTCGGATTGGACGTAGCCCTGCTGGGCCATTCGCCTCAGAGTGTCGGTCATGGTTGGGGCTGAGACGCCCATGGCCTCCGCCACCCGCGCGCTCCTGACCGGCAGGCACTCCATCCCCACGATGTAGATGGTCTCCAGGTATTCCTCTATGGTAGGCGTCGCCAAGCCGTTCCTCCAGTCTTGCCAGGGGTTGCTGGCCCGCGTCGCGCCACCCTTTTCTTCCGGCAGCCCCTCACCGAACTCCAGGGCAACCCGCTTGACGCGGACCAGAAGTTAGTATAGTCTAACTGCGCCTGCAAGGCCATACTCAGCCCCGGCTGGCGATAACGAGATAGAGAGGTTTCGGACATGGTAGCACCGTTGTTCGTCACCCTCAGGGAGGGATTGGAAGCCACGCTGATCCTGGGAATAATCCTAGCCTATCTGGCCAGGACTGGGAACCACCGCCATTCCGGTCCGGTGTGGGTAGGAACGGGGCTCGCCGTCCTCGTCAGCCTGCTGGCAGGAGCGGCCATCTTCTTCACAGTGGGCGAACTGGACGGCATCGCCGAGCAGATCTTTGAGGGCAGCACGATGCTCGTGGCCGTGGCGATGCTCGCCTACATGGTAGTCTGGATGAGGCGGCAGGCCTCGGGCATCCGGGCAGAGCTTCAGGAGAAGCTCCAGGCGGCGCTGAGCTCGGGATCCGGCGCCGCCCTCATGCTCATGGCCTTCGTGGTAGTGGCCCGGGAAGGGATAGAGACTGCCCTCTTCTTCTTCGCCGCCAGCCGAACCACCACTCCTGCCGAATCGGCCGTCGGCGGGCTCCTAGGGTTGGTCCTTGCGGCGGGCCTCGGCTACTCCGTCTATCGGGGCAGCCACCGGCTGAACCTGCGAGCCTTCTTCAACGTGACCGGGGTCATGCTCATGATCTTCGCGGCGGGTCTCCTGGCCCATGGGATCCATGAGTTCCAGGAGGCTGGGCTCCTGCCGGAGGTCGTCGAGCACGTCTGGAATGTCAACTGGCTCCTCGACGAGAAGTCGACCCTGGGGCGCTTCCTCACAGCCCTGGTCGGCTACAACGGGAACCCGTCGCTGCTGGAGGTGCTGGCCTACCTCGCCTTCCTTGCCACCTCATTCACCTACTACTTCCGCTCGCCAGCAAGGCCCCAAGGGACGGCAGAGACCCGACCCCGGCAGGCCATCTAGTCCTTCGCCACACCCGTCTCGGCGGCTGGGAGCGCGGGCGTCCCGCTGTGCCCGCGCTCCCAGCCGGTCTGTGATATCATTCGTCAAACAGGACGAGAGGCTGCCACCCGTGACCGTCACCGCCGTTTTCCTCGACCTCTACCAGACCCTGGTCTACTTTCACCCGGCGCGCGAGTACCGGCAGGCGATAGCCCTGAGGCAGTTCGGCTTCGACGTGGACCCGGTGGTTCTGCGCCGGGGCTACCTGGCCGCCGACCACTACTACACCCTGGCCGGTATGGAGACCCCGATCCACCTGCTGAGCCGCCCCGAGCGGGATCAGCTCTATCTCCGTTACCAGCAGCTGGTGATGGAGGAGGCGGGTCTGGGCCATGCCCTCCGGCTCGCCGAGGAGATCCGCAGCCGCTACTGGGAGCAGGAGAAAGAGCTTCGTCCCTTCCCCGAGGTGGAGGCGACCCTCGCCGGCCTCAGGGAGGCGGGATACCGCCTGGGGCTCATCACCAACGTCACCGACGACCCCACGCCGGAGCTGGAGAGGATGGGGCTGCGAAAATGGTTCGACGTGATGGCGGCCTCCTGTCTGGTGGGGTTCGAAAAGCCCGACCCCCGGATCTTCGAGGCGGCCATGAGCGAGATGGGCATCCCTCCGGAGCAGGGCGTGCACGTGGGCGACCAGTTCCTGGCCGACGTGGGTGGGGCCCGAGCCGTCGGGCTGAAAGCGGTTCTGCTGGACCGCTACGATCTCCAGCCGGACCGCCATCCCCTGAGGGTCCGAAGCCTGGCAGAGCTTGCACCCCTCCTGCGGAACGGCCTCGCATGAGCACCAGATTGGTTGACTACCACATCCACACCGCCCGGTGCGGCCACGCGGTGGGAACCATGGAGGAATACGTGGAGCAGGCGCTGGCCGGGGGGCTGAGCGAGATCGGCTTCTCGGATCACCTCCACCTGTACTTCCTGCCGCCCGACCGCAGGGACCCCAGCCTTGCCATGCCCGAGGAGGAGCTTCCCCGGTACGTGGAGAGCGTGCTCCGGCTGCGCGACCGCTTCCACCAGATCCCGATACGGCTGGGGGTCGAGGCCGACTACTACCCCGGGTACGCGGAGACCCTGCAGCGGATCCTGGAGCCACACCCCTGGGACTACGTCTACGGCTCCGTCCACTTCATAGGCGACTGGGGTTTCGACGACCCCCAGTACGTGGACCGTTACGCCCGGTGGGACGTCGACGAGCTGTACGGCCGCTACTTCGACCTGGTGAAGGAGGCCACGGCCACCGGTCTCTTCGACGTCGTGGGCCACCTGGACGTCATCAAGAAGTTCGGCCACCGTCCGAAGGGCGACGTGGGGCCCCTGTACTCTCAGGTCGCGGCCGCGTTGAAGGACGCGGACGTGGCAATCGAGGTGAGCACGGCGGGTCTCCGCAAGCCGGTAGGAGAGATCTACCCGGGCCCAACCCTCCTGGCTGATTGCGGCCGTCTCGGAGTACCCGCTACTCTCGGCTCGGATGCCCACCAGCCCGCCGACGTGGGCATCCACTTCGACCAGGCGCTGGAGGCGCTGCGGGCCGCCGGGTACCGGGAGATCGTCCGCTTCCAGCAGCGGAAGCGGATCGCGATTCCACTGTCGTTCGCCGGCGAGCGGCCGTAGGGTGGGTCTTCCGAGCCAACCTGTTGCCCCTTGCACCCGCTGGATCAACCTGTATAATGAGCCGGTAGGGCCGCCTCGTTTAGCAAGGAGGTGCAGATGCGTACCCGCGACCTCGACCGTCGGCGCATCCACGACTCGGGTTGGCGCGCCCTGGTTAGGCGCGTACCTCCTCAGGTGGTCGTAGGGGCCTTGGCCATCGCGGCCGTCGTGCTGGCCTTCGCCTACCGACCAAGTGAGACCTCCGAGGGCTCCAAGGCCGATCCCACCGCCGCTCGTCCGACGGTAGCCACGGCCGCGATCGTTTCCCTGCCCACGGCAGTCCCGAGCCCAGCCCCGCAGCAGGAGCGCACCCACGTTGTGGCCTCGGGGGATACCCTCACCGGTATCGCCCAGAAGTATTACGGGGATGCCTCCAAGTGGAGCAAGGTCTTCGAGGCCAACCGCGACGTCCTTCCCGGTTCCAACAGCCTCCAGATCGGCCAGAAGCTGAAGATCCCGGACTAGGACCACTTGGAGTGCGGCGCCAAGCCACCGCAGTCCAAAGTAGGGGCGAAGCATTTCGCGCCAGGCGCGAAATGCTTCGCCCCTACAACCGACGGAAACGTCGTTGCTATCGGCCTAGTACTCCGGCATCGGCGGGGCCGCGGGCTTCTCCTCCTCCGGAACCTCTGCAACCAGCGCATCGGTGGTCAGCACCATGGCCGCGATGCTGGCGGCGTTCTCCACGGCCGATCGGGTCACCTTGGCCGGATCGATGATCCCGCTCTCCACCATGTTGGTGTAGAGGCCGGTCATGACGTCGTAGCCCAGGTTCCCGTCGTTCTTCTCCGCCTGCAGCCGTCGCACCGCCTCCAGCACTACGGAGCCGTCCATGCCGCCGTTCTTGGCGATCTGCCGGATAGGCTCCTCCAGGGCACGCCGCAGCATCTGGGCACCGGTCGCCACGTCGCCCTCGAGCTGCAGCTTGTCCAGGCCGGAGATGGCCTTGACCAGGGCCACGCCGCCGCCGGGGACGATGCCTTCCTCGACGGCCGCTCGGGTCGCCGAGAGGGCATCCTCGACCCGGTGCTTCCTCTCCTTCAGCTCGACCTCGGTGGCGGCACCCACCTTGATCACGGCCACGCCGCCGGAGAGCTTGGCCATCCGCTCCTGCAGCTTCTCCCGGTCGTAATCGGAGGTCGTCTCGTCGATCTGGGCCTTGATCTGCTTGATCCGAGCCTGGATCTCCGCGGCATCACCCTTGCCCTCGATGATGGTGGTCTCGTCCTTGTTGGCTACCACCCGCCTGGCCTCGCCCATGTCGGCCATCTGGGTCGCATCCAGCTTCCGGCCGACCTCCTCCGAGATCACCACACCGTCCGTCAGGACGGAGATATCCTCCAGCATCGCCTTGCGACGATCGCCGAAGCCGGGCGCCTTGACGGCCAGAACGTTGATGGTGCCCCGCAGCTTGTTCACCACCAGGGTGGCCAGGGCCTCGCCCTCCACGTCCTCGGCGATGATCAGCAGCTCCTTCTTGCCCGTCTGCAGCATCCGCTCCAGCACCGGCAGGATGTCGGAGATGGCGGAGATCTTCTTGTCGGTGATCAGGATGAGGGGATCCTCCAGTTCCGATTCCATCCGGTCGGGGTTGGTGACGAAGTAAGCGGAGATGTAGCCCCGGTCGAACTGCATCCCCTCGGTGTACTCGGTCTCGAAGCGGAGCCCGCGGCCCTCCTCGACGGTGATGACGCCGTCCTTGCCGACCTTGTCCATCACCTCCGCGATCAGATCTCCGATCTCGGGATCGGCGGCGGAGATGGAGGCGATGTCCGCGATCTCCTCCTTGCCCTTGACCGGCATCGCCATCGCCTTGATCTCGGCCACTACCGCCTCGCTCGCCTTCTCGATGCCCCGCTTCAACTGCATCGGGTTGGCGCCGGCGGCGACGTTCTTCAGCCCCTCGTTGATGATCGCCTGGGCCAGCACCGTCGCTGTGGTGGTACCGTCGCCCGCCACGTCGTTGGTCCTGGTCGCGGCCTCCTTCAGCAGCTGAGCCCCCATGTTCTCGAAGGAGTCCTTCAGCTCGATCTCCTTGGCCACCGTCACGCCGTCGTGGGTGACCGTGGGCGCTCCCCACTTTTTGTCGAGGGCCACGTTGCGACCCTTGGGTCCCAGGGTGGTCTTGACGGCCTCGGCCAGGATGTCCATGCCCCTCTTCAGGGACTGCCTGGCCTTCTCGTCGTAAACAAGCTGCTTCGCTGGCATTCATCCCTCCTACGAACGCATCTAAGGAATCCACAGTCTCGCCGGGGGAACAGGGTGTGAAGACATGATCCGGGAGGGGCGTAAGAATGGCGGCGGAACCGCATAAGATTCCTGTATGAAAGTGAGATGACCCGAGAAAAAGGGGAAGGTAGGGGCGGTTCGCGAACCGCCCCTACGGGGTAGCCTCGATCGCCGGCCCCTACGCTGGGGTGGGTTCGCCGAACGGAGCGTGCTCCTTGGAGTTCTCGCCCTCCCTCGCCGGAAGCAGCGCCTTGGCCAGCACCTCGTCGATAGTCTCCACCGGCACGAACTCCATCTGCTCCCGCAGCTCCGCCGGCAGATCCTCCAGGTCACCTTCGTTTCGCCTGGGCAGGATGATGGTGGTGATCCCCGCCCGGTGGGCGCCCAGCACCTTCTCCTTCAGGCCGCCGATGGGCAGCACCTTGCCCAGCAGGGTTATCTCGCCCGTCATGGCCACGTCGTGGCGCACCGGCCGACCGGTGACGATGGAGGCCAGGGCCGTCGCCATGGTGACCCCCGCGGAGGGGCCATCCTTGGGGACCGCACCCGCCGGCACGTGGATGTGGATGTCGTGCTTCTCGAAGTAGTTCTCGGGAGCCCCCAGCTTGGCCAGCCTGGACCGAATGCAGCTGTAGGCCGCCTCCGCCGACTCCCGCATGACGTCCCCCAGCTGGCCCGTCAGCTTCAGCACCTTGGCGCCGGGCATCGAGGCCGCCTCGATGAACACTATCTCGCCACCCACCGGGGTCCACACCAGGCCGGTGACGACCCCGGGCCTGTCGACCCGCTCCGCCACCTCGGCGAAGTGTCTCGGCCTGCCCAGATACTCCCGCACCTTCTCCGGAGTGACCTGAACGGTTGCCGCGACCCCCTCGGCGATCTCCCTGGCCGCCTTCCGGTAGACGGTGGCCACCTCCCGCTCCAGGTTCCGGACGCCGGCCTCTCGGGTGTAGTCCCGAACGATGGTGTGCAGGGCATCGTCCTCGACGGCGACCTCCTCGGGCTTCAGCCCGTGGGCCTTCATCTGCTTCAGGACGATGTACCTCTTGGCGATCTGGACCTTCTCCTCCTCGGTGTAGCCGGCCAGCTGGAGGATCTCCATCCGATCCCGCAGGGGGGCGGGGATCGTCTCCAGGGTGTTGGCCGTGGTGATGAACATCACCTTGGAGAGGTCGAATGGCACGTCGACGTAGTGGTCCCGGAAGTCCTTGTTCTGCTCGGGATCCAGCACCTCCAGCAGCGCCGAGGAGGGATCGCCACGCCAGTCCGCCCCGATCTTGTCCACCTCGTCCATCATGAAGACCGGGTCGTTGGACTCGGCGCGCCGGATCGCCTGGAGGATTCGGCCGGGCATGGCGCCGATGTAGGTGCGCCGGTGGCCCCGCACCTCGGCCTCGTCCCGCACGCCGCCCAGCGACTGGCGGATGAACTTCCGGCCCATGGCCCTGGCGATGGACTGCCCCAGGGAGGTCTTGCCGACGCCGGGAGGTCCGACGAAGCAGAGGATAGGCTCCTTCATGGCGGAGGGATCGGCCTCACCCTCCTGGCGCTCCTCCTTCAGCTTCCGGACCGCCAGGTACTCCAGGATCCGGTCCTTCACCTTCTCCAAGTCGTAGTGGTCCTCGTCCAGGATCCGGCGGGCCTCCGCAACGTCGATGGTCTTGCCGGTGCTGACGTCCCAGGGAAGGGCGGTCAGCCAGTCCAGGTAGTTGCGGATGACACCGTGCTCCGGCGACGCCGAGGGGATCTTCTCCAGCCGGGACAGCTCCCGCTCCGCCTCCTTGCGGGCCTCCTCCGGCATGCCGGAGTTCTCCACCTTCTCTCTCAAGTCGCGGATCTCGGCCTCTTCCGGGCTTTCCTCACCCAGCTGCTTCTGGATCGCCCTGAGCTGCTCCCGCAGGTAGTAATCCCGCTGGGCCTTGGTCATCTGCTCCTGGGCTTCGCTCTGGATCTTGCGGCCCAGCTCCAGCACCTCCAGCTCCTTGTTCAGGTAGCCGGTCAGCACCTTGAGCTTCTCGGATATCGAGTCGGTCTCCAGGAACCGCTGGCGCTGCTCCAATTCCAGCCGCAGGTTCATCGCCACGAAGTAGGCCAGCTGCCGGGAGCTCTCCACGTTCATGGCGGCGGCAACCAGCTCGTCTGGAAGGTAGGGGGAGAGGTTCACGAGCTGCTGGAATAGGCTCACCACGTTGCGAGCCATGGCGTCTACCTCCAGCCCCTCCTCCTCGGTTTCCGGCATCGGTTGGACTCGGGCTATCAGGTAGGGCTGCTCCTGGCTGTACTCCAGCACGCGGACCCGCTGCAGCCCCTGCATCACCAGCCGAATGGTGCCGTCGGGCATCTTCAGCAGCTGATGGATCTTCCCCAGGGTTCCCACCTGGAACACCTCGTCGGGACCCGCCAGCTGAGTCTCCGCGTTGCGCTGGGCCACCAGGCCGATCAACCGGTCCCGAGCGGCAACGTCGTCCACCAACTTCAAAGATCGCTCCTGCCCAACCGCCAAAGGCACGACGGTGAGCGGGTAAACGACCGTATCTTTCAAGGGAAGTATGGGCACGTCGAAAGGCAGGTCGCCCTTGTCTGGGTTCTCGCCGTCGGGCGCCAGGTTCACAGAGGCGAAGTCGTCAACCGTCATCGCTATCTCCTCCTAAGCTGTTGCAGGGCGTTACGGCTGGCAGCTCTTCAGTAGCCAGATGTAGAGGAAGCCGTTCTCGTAGCGAGCCTCGACGCACTCGGGGCTCACCCGAAGGGGCAAGAAGACCTCGCTGCGGAAACGGCCGAAGTTGATGCCCATCTCGTGATACAGAACCTTCTCCGGGCGATGGACGTCCTGCCGGCCGCCGGAAACGACCAGGATATCGTTGAAGATGGTTACCTCGATGTCCTCTTCCCTGACCCCAGCCAACTCCATCATCACCACGATGTGTTCGTCGGTCTCGTAGACGTCGGTGGGAGGCCGCCAGGTGTCCCCGCGGGCATAGGGCATGGGGTAGAAGCGACTCCAGCCGGACCGCTGCCCTTTGTCCACCTGGGCAGGCCTTCCGTATTCCACCGAAACGAAGCGATAGCGCAACCGCATGGTCTTCCTCCCCTTCACCGCTGGGACGCAGCACGATCAATTACTTGCAAGTGGCCGGCCAGCTGCCAGAACCGGCACGCTGAGTTCTCCAACGATAATTGTAGCAAACGACCGCACCCCGTCGCCCCGTCAGACTCGTTCGGCGTCGGCCCGCCGCAACTCGTCCAGCAGCTTGAAGCTACCGGTGTCCAGCAGGTCGGCGATCTTCTTGGCGACCGCCTCCCCAATCCCGGGGATCCCCTTCAGGTCCCGCTCCCGGCGGTACTGCTCCACCGGTACCGGCAGCTCCCGCAGGGCCGCGGCAGCCTTCCGGTAGGCCCTGATCTTGAAGATCAGCTCCTTGCGGGCCTGCAGCCGATCGGCCAGCTCGTCGAAGACGGCGGCCACTTCCTCGTTGGTCATCCCACCCCCCTAGCCGCAATCCGCGCCGCCTCCATCACCCGGTCCACCACCGCCGCAAACCCGCCGTTGACCCAGCCGGGCCCCAGGGCTATGGTGCTGGCGTCGTCGCCCTGATCCTCCAGCCAGCGGGAGATGATGTTGACCTGGTCCAGCTTCTCGGCGTCGATCCGCAGGTCCACCTCGTTCTCGCCGTCGGCCCAGCGGTGGGCGACCGCCTCCAGCAGCTTCTCCACCGAGGCGCGGTCCACCCCCTCACCCCCCGCAAAGACCCGAAGCCGGTCCGTGAGCCTGCCGTGGCCGAAGACGAACAGCTCAGCCCAGCCGGGGTGGACCGAGGGGCACACCGCCAGGACGTTCAGATCCTCCACAGCCGGGGCCAGCAGCCTCCGGCGGGCGAGGGCGTTCCCCAGGGCCTCCATGCCGTCCCGATAAAGGATCGCCGTCCCGAAATCCAGCCGGTCGGCGGCCGCGTCGCGGCGCCGGGTCAGCTCTGCTTCCAGCACCTCGGCTCGGGTCTCCAGCAGATGGCACACCTCTTCCACCGCCTGCCGGTGCCTCAGCTCGTGGACCGGACCCAGGCAGGGGCCCGGGCAGCGGTTCATCTGCAGGTAGAGGCAGGAATCCCCCTCGGAGCGGCTTGGACAGCGATCGTCGTAGAGACGGAAGCAGCGGGAGACGATTTCCAGGGCCTGCTCCGTCTCCCGGACGTTCCGGAAAGGGCCGAAGTAGCGGGCGCCGTCGTAGTGAAGCTCCCGTGTGACCACCAGGCGGGGGTAGGGTCCGCTCTCCTCCACCTTGATGAAGGGGAAGTCTTGATAGCTCCTCAGCAGGACGTTGAAGTGGGGCTGGTGCTGCTTGATGAGGCGCGACTCCTCCAGCAGCGCCTCCAGCTCCGAGCCCAGTTGGAGGTGCTCGATGGTCTCCACCTGGCCCAGCAGCCGCTTCGTCCTGAAGGGGACTCGATCGGTGAAGTAGGAGGCCAGCCGGCGGCGCAGGGAGATCGCCTTGCCGACGTACAGCACCCGACCCGAGGATGATCGCATTATGTAAACGCCCGGGGCGTCGGGGAGGGAGCGGGCCCGCTCCGCCAGCACCGCCACCCGGGCCGCCCGGTCCCCCTTCCCGGCAGGGGTCTCGACCTCCTCCCTCCGGCGCCCCGAGGCCATCAGGGCCATCAGCTGGGCATCGCTCTCCACCCCCCGCTCGCCGCAGAGGGCCAGCAGCCGCAGCAGCACCGCCACCGTGGCCTCGGCATCGCCCGCGGCCCGGTGGCGGTCCTCGACGGAGATCCCCAGATGCTGGGTGACCGCGTCCAGGCTGGCCCGGGGCAGGCCGGGGAGCAGCCGTCGGGCAAGGCGGCAGGTGTCCACCACCGGGTTGTGGAGGCTGCGGTGCCCGTGGCAGTAGAGCCCGTAGTTGAGGAAGGAGAGGTCGAAGGGGGCGTTGTGGGCCACCAGCACCGAGTCCCCCAGGAACGCCAGCAGGGAGGGGATGACCTCCCCAAAGGCAGGCGCGTCCCGCACCATGGCGTCGGTGATGCCGGTCATGGACTGGATGAAGGGGGGGATGGGCAGGCCCGGATTGACCAGGGTGGAGAAGCGGTCCGTCACCCTCCCGTCCTGGAGCCGCAGGCAGCAGACCTCCGTTATCCCGTTGCCCTGGGGCTTCAGGCCGGTGGTCTCCAGGTCTACGACGGTGTAGGTGAGCTCGCCCAGGGGAACGGGCCGGCAGGCCATCCTGCCGGTGGTATCTGGCTCCAAGGGCGTCCAACCTCTGCGGTTCGGGGGTTCCAACGGGAGACCCGTTTCTAGGACGGCTAAGACGTGGCAAAGGGATTAGCACACCAGGGTGCAGTCTAGGGCGGGGGAGCCCGGCGGTCAAGGAGGGATCTCCGGGGGTGTCTGTCATCTTTTCGGATGGACTAGGCGGGGACAAGAGCCATTTCAGTCATGGCCGGCAGAGGCGCCGGCCACTACGGGTTTCCCCATAAAGGACGACGAGCCCGGCTCGGTGGCCGCTCGTCGTAGGTCGGCGATGATGGATGGGGGTACGTAGGAGCCGGCTTCTACAGGTTGGGAGTCCCAAAGCTGACTGGGGTTGCTTACGCCATTACCGCTTCAGCAGGGAGGACACGTCCTGGAACTCCTCCACCCGAGCGATCGCCCGCAGGGTGGCCTCGGCCTCCTCCGCCGAGAGAGTGGCGGATGCAAGGTCACGGAACTTGTCCTCCAACTCCTGCTGAGTAGGCGGGTTCTCCGGGTCGCCCTTGCGGAAGTCGACCCTGTGGGAGTAGCTCTGGCCGCTCCGCGTGGTTATCCGAACTATGGCCGGGCGCTTGGCCGGGGCGATGGCGCTCAGCTCGGGATCGGGCTCCACCTTCACCCGCCACATCAGCGCCACCGTCTCAGGGTCCACCACCCGCTCCTGGGCGAACTCGGCCGTGCCCACCCGGCCGAAACGGAGGGCTATGGCGACGCAGTAGGGGATGCTGAACTTAGCCTGGTAGGTGGTCTCCGGGTTCGGATTGCCCGCGATGTCGTGGGCCACGGAGTAGGTGCGCACCAGGATGCTCTCCACCTCCTCGGGTCTCACGCCGTGACTCCCCAGTATCCCGAAGGTGGCGTCGATGGCGGGATGGGTGTGTCCGCAGGAAGGGTAGGCCTTGAAGGTGGTATCGACCACGTTGTAATGCTCACCCAGGGTGGGCAGCACCTTGTCGAAGCTCCATGCCGTCGAGGTAGCGGCGCAGAAGCCCTTCTCCCCTTCCAGGATGCGGGTAGCGCCGTTGAAGCCCCGCTTCGCCAGCAGCGCCGCGAGGACGCCGTTGCTCGCGGCCTTGGCGGTGTGGAGCGGTTTGGTCATCATCTGGCCGTCCTCCAGGAACTGCCAGAGGCCCGCCGCCTGGCTGCCGGCGCTCCCCAGGGCCCAGGTCATCTGCTCCTCGCTCAGCCCCAGCAGGTTCCCGGCCGCGGCGGCTGCCCCGAAGGTGCCGGCCGTGCCCGTGAGGTGCCAGTACCGGTAGTGGAAAGGCATGATGGCCTCTCCGATCCGGGTCCCCACCTCGTAACCTGCCACTATCCCGGCGATCAGTCTCTTGCCGTCGGCGTGCAGCTTCTCCGCCACCGCCAGGACCGCCGCTATCGTGGGGGAGCCGGGGTGGTAGATGGCACTCCTGTAGATGTCGTCGTATTCGCCGACGTGGCTCGTGGCGCCGTTGACCAGGGCAGCGTTGAGGGCGGAACTCCTGGCGCCAAAGCCGATCAAGGTGGCCTCCGGAACGCCGCCCTCTTCGACCACCACGTCGTGCACCATCCGGCCGGCGCCGGTGGCCACCCCGGTGTACGCGTTGCCCAGCCAGTCCAGGAGAACCCTGTGCGCTGCGATCCTGGCTTCCTCGGGCAGACTCTCGCAGGTAAGCCCCGCGGCGAAGCGGGCGAAGGTAGCTGTTACCACCTGCATCCTCCCTCTACATTGGGCGCAGAGAAGTCGACTACAGGGCAGCTGTGCGTTCTCTGCGTGCTGTGCGGTGACACTGTCTCCACGGTCCGTCGAGCACATCTCTGTGACGAGCCATCGCGGAAGCCGTCGCGGAGGACTACCGCCGGAAGACCCCCGGGTTGACGGGGTGCGCCGGCCGCTCGCCCCTGAGGGTCTGGATCACGGCATCGGCCGCCAGGAACGGCGCCCGGCTGCGGTACTCGACGGTTGCCGCCCCCGCGTGGGGGGAAAGAAGGACGTTGGGCAGGCCCCGCAGGGGGCTCTCCCCCAGTGGCTCCTGCTCGTGGACGTCCAGACCCGCCCCGGCGATCCGCTTCTCCTGGATGGCCTGGTACAGCGCCTCGCTATCCACGACACCCCCTCGGGAGGTGTTGATCAGGATGGCGGTAGGCTTCATCAACGCCAGCCGTTCCGCGTCGATCAGGTGGTAGCTGTTCTTGTCCAGGAAGCAGTGCAGGCTGACCAAGTCGCTCTCTCGGAGAAGCTGCTCCAGGGACACGTAGCTTACCCCGTACGCCTCCGCGAACTGCTCGTCTCGCACCACGTCGTGGGCCAGGATCCTCATCTCGAAGGCTCGCGCCCGCTGGGCAACCTCCTTTCCGATGGTCCCCAACCCCACGATCCCCAGGGTCTTCCCCGCCAGTTCCAGCCCATCGTAGGATTTCCAGCCGCCCTTCTGCACTTCATCAAGGTTTTGCAGCAGATTTCGGGCGCAGGCCAGCATCAGAGTGAAAGCGTACTCCGCCACGGCATGGCGGTTGGCACCGGGCAGAGTACAGACCGGAATACCCCTGGCCGTAGCCGCCTTCACGTCTACGGTGTTGTAGCCCACGCCAGTGCGGGCTATCACTTTGAGCTTCTCGGCGGATTCGATGACTCGGGCCGACAGGGGATCGCTGCTGCATATGATGCCATCCACCCCTTGGAGGGCCTCGATCATCTCCTCCTCGGAATGGCACTGCTTGAACAGCGGCTCCAGGCCCGCGTTGCGAAGATAGCCATCCACCTCACAGCCAGCTCGCAGAAAATGGGACGTGATCAACACGCGGGGATTGCTCATCCCGGTCTCCTCCACATATATCGAGTACGAACCGCCCACCTTGGTGCCGAGGATGATAACGCCGCCGCCGATCTCGCACGTCCCTCGGGGCAGTCTGGATAATCCGGATTGGCCGAAGACTGCTGCAATCGCAAAAGGAACGTAGGGACCGGTCTGAGACCCGCCCACGGGCCGGCAGAGACGTCGGCCCCTAGAGGTAAGACCGCCGTGTCACAACCTAAGTGCGTCGTTCCTCAATTCCGGTCGAGTGCGGGCTTTTCCGGTCGAGTGCGGGCTTTGCCCCGTCATTCCCGCGAAAGCGGGAACCCATTTCGCGTCTCAGGCTGGATTCCCGCTTTCGCGGGAATGACAACCTTGCACCCCGCCACCTGATTGACAACCTTGCACCCCGCCGCCTGAAGCCAGATGTGCGACTGGCGGCGGGGGATGCACCCTACCGTACTTGTGGAACGACGCACTCAGTGCTTTGACACGATGAAGGTGATACGCCCTGTCATGCTGAGTGCAGCGAAGCATCTCCTCATCGTAAGAGATCCTTCGCTAGCGCTTCAGGATGACACCTATCGGAACCACTGTGCCACAGCCTAGTACACGACCACAGAGAAGGTGATATGTACTGTCATGCTGAGCGCAGCGAAGCATCTCCCCGTGGCGAGAGG
>JAMCTB010000220.1:15355-15774 GCA_023380955.1 Chloroflexota bacterium
CCAATGTGGCGGAGTACTAGCTCCGGGCGAACTTCTGGAAGGAGTGGCTGCCGGAGAGGATGCCACCACCCTTGACGCCGAAGGTCTCGGTGACCTCGGCCACGTAGATATCCCCGTGGGAGTCCACCCCGATCCCATGGGGGGCGATGAAGTTGCCGGGGGCGGTCCTCTCGCCCTCGTGCCCGAAGCGCGCCAGCACCTTTCCGCTCGCATCCAGCACGCTGACCCTGCCAGGCTTATCCTCGGTGATGGGGCCATGGACGAAGGACTTCTGGCCCACCCGCCACCACAGCTCCGAGACGTAGATCAGTCCATCTTTGTCCATGGCGAGGCCGGTGGGGCGCTGGACGTGGGTCCACTGATCCAGGAACTCACCGGTGGGGCTGAAGAACTGGATGCGATCGTTCTCCCGATCGGCC
>JAMCTB010000221.1:0-2861 GCA_023380955.1 Chloroflexota bacterium
CACTTCGTCCGCTCGCCAGCCGATCAGGGCCTCCGCCGCGGCGTTGATCCGTGCCACCCGGTTCTCCTGGTCCACGATGATGATGGCATCGGAGGTGTTGCTGATGATTGCATCCAGCTCGTCGCGCTCCCGGTCGACGCTCTGGTAGAGGATGGCGTTCTGCACTATCACCGCCGCGTTGGCCGACAGGATGGTGAGCAGCCGGAGGTCATCCTCGTTGAACTTGGATCCCGGTCGCTCGCTGACCAGCACCGCCCCTATCAGCCGATCCTGGGCCCTCAGGGGTGCCACCAGGGCGGGCTGCCGCGTCCAATCTCCGTCACAAGTCACTCGGAGACCATCGACCGACTGGATTGGGCATAGGGGATCGGGCGTCCGGATAGCGAGCTCCACTATCTTCAGCTTCACCCCGGAAAGCTCCTCCTGCGTGAAGCCAAATGCCGGGTATTGAGGGATCAGCTCCCCGTCCTCGCCGACCAACAGCAGCATGCAGCTCTCGGCCTGGAGCAGCTGAGCGATCGACTTGGTCAGCTCTCGGTAGGTGTCGTCCAGGTTGGTCAGGGTCGCCACACTCTGGGATACCTCGGCCAGGCCCGTCAGCTCTCGAACCCGTTCCTGCAGCGAGGTGAAGAGCTGGGCGTTCCGGATGGCGATGGCCGCCTGATGAGCGAAGGAGGAGAGCAGCTCCACGTCGGCCTGGCTGAACTGGTCGATGCGGTTCCCGAAGACGGAGAGAACCCCGATGACCTTCCCCCGCATCGTCAGGGGCACGCCCAGGTAGGAATGCAGCTCCTCGACCTGGCCCTGCTGCATCCAGTAGGGTTGCTCCACCAACGACATGTCCGAGACCAGCTTCGGCGCTTCCTCCTTCACCACCTGCCAGCTCATGCCGCGACCCGCCGGGGTTCGATCTGTCTGGCTGGCCTTGATGGGCAGTCCCCTGGCGGCCCGGAACACCAGTCCGCCGTCGGTTTCGTCCACCAACATGAGGGCGCAGGCCTTCGCCCGCACCATCTCGGCCGCCAGGTCCACGATGATCTGCAGCGTCTGATTGGGATCCAGCCCCGTTGCCAGGGCATCGCCCACCCGATGGAAGGAGGCCAGCAGCTCGCGGCTCTTCTTCTGAGTCTCCTGGTACAGCCGGGCGTTCTCGAACTCGATGGCGGCCTCGTTGGCGAAGACGTCCAGGAGCCGCAGCTCGTCCACCGTGAACTGGTTCAGTCCCAGCCGCGACAGGGTGATGACCCCGATCACCCGCCCCTCGAAGTTGATGGGGGCGGCGATCATCGACTCGTCCAGGACGGGGGTGCCCGGGACGTGATAGGCCCTCGGGTCCCGCTCCACGTCACCCACGATCTGGGGCACACCCTGGGCCGCCACCCAGCCGGTGACGCCCTGGCCCACCTGAATCTGCAGATCCTCCAGCTTCTCGATCCAGTAATCTCGGCTGGAGCTCACCACCGCCAGGGGCACCAGCTCGTTGGTATCCTCCTGCAGCACGAACACCCGGCAGTTGTCGTACCTGAGCAGGTTTCGCAGCTCGTCGGCCACGATGTTCGCGATGGAGGAGACGCTCTTGGAGCGGCTCAGCTTCGACATGATCGCCTGCAGTCGCTCCAACTGGCTGTTCCACTCCTCCACCTCTCGGTACAACCGGGCGTTCTGTATGGCAATGGCCGCCTGGTTGGCTATGGCCATGGCCGTCTCGATCTCGCCCTTGGAGTAGCGGTGGTGGTAGGCGACGTGGTTGATGTATAGGGTACCCTGCAGCTGCCCCTTGGCGATCACCGGCAGCACCAGGATCGTCTTGTCACCGAAGAAGCGCACGGCATCCTTGTCGGTGCGGGGATCGTTGAGGGCATCCGAGACCAGCACCGGCTTCTCGGACTTGATCGCCTCCTTGGAGAGCGGCTCGGTCTCCAGGGAGAGGGGATACTGTTTCCACTGATGGACGAACTCGGGGGACATCCCGCTGAGGGCCGACGGGAGGAGGGTGACGCCGTCCTTGTCCAGCAGCCACAGTCCGCACCGATCGGCGCCCACCAGCCTGCCGGTGTTCTCCGTGACCAGGGAGAGCACCTCCTCCAACTGAAGGGTGGATCCCGCCGTGCGGGCGACCTCCAGCAGGGCGCTGGAGGCCCGCTCCCTCCGTCGCTGGCTGTGGATCACCCTCAGACCGGCGGATATGGCGCGGGCGAACCCCCCGGCCAGGGTAGACCGGCCGATGGAGACGCTCTCCACGTCGTCACCCATCACCACCAGAGCCCCCAGGTCGTCGCCGTCGAAGGGGACCGGCCAGGCGAGCCCTCGCACCACCTCCGTCTTGAAAGCCGAAGGGATCTCGACGCGGAGCGGGAGCAGCGCAGCGTCCCCCCGGGAGGCCACCTGGCGCCGGATCTCGGGCGCCATCTCCACCAGGGCTCCCCCCCATCCCTGCCGGGCCGCCGCGGGCGTCAAGGCGCACAGCACCGCCGCTCGGTTCCGATCCTGGGGCTCCACCATCAAGGAGGTGGGCAGCACGGCCGCTACCGGGGTCCCGTTCAGAACCTCGGCCAGGCTCAACAGCAGCGGCGACACGATCTCCGTGACGTCGTCGGGCACGGGAGGCGAGCTGGGCGGCTGATGCAGCTCCAGAACGGCGTCGACCTGTTCGGCGCCCTCGACGCCGTCCGCGATGACCGGCGGGTTATGCTGAGATCCGGACCCGGTGCGAGGCATTACTCCTCCAGGGATAGGCAATGGCAAAGGTACGAGAGATCCTGGTCGAACCCGCCGGCAAAGGGTTTCGTGAGCTGGGCGACGCATGCGGTCGTCAGACCAGGAGCCGCACGAATCGTACCAACTTCTTGCTTACCTCAGCG
>JAMCTB010000221.1:2871-37946 GCA_023380955.1 Chloroflexota bacterium
TCTTCAACCCTGCCTACAACTGCCTGTTCCTTCAACAACAGGAGCCGCCTGCTGCAGACCACCTATCCCCTACCCCCAAGGCCGTTCCCCCCGCTATTTCCGCAATGGTTCATACACTACCTCAGCCCATGATACCGAGCAAAGTGAAGCGTCTCCGGCAGGCAGGCGCCTCCTCGAGACGTAGGGCTGGGGTTCATCCCCAGCCGCCCGGCCGTCCTCACCGGACCGGCGGGGCAAGACCCCGCCCTACGCCGAGGATTTGCTGGATGGACCCCCTAGAGCCGTTCCAGCAACGCCACCGGGAAGGTGGCCAGTACCGAGGCCATGGGAAGCCCGAACCCGACCCCCTCCAGGGGTGCTACCTGGAGGGTCTCGCCCGTGAAGAGATTGCGGTAGGCTTTGCCCGCCTCACTGGCCGGCACTCTCACATAGGAATCTTGCCAGACTTCCACTCCTGTTGGCGAGAGTTGCTGCCCTTTCGCCAGCCCCACCACCAGCCTCGGCGCCACCACCACGGCCATCCGAGGCCCTTTCCGCCGGGCAAAGGCACAGAGGTGGTCCCGCCGGGGACCAAAGCCTTCCAGGGGAAGGTAGGCTCCCTCGCTGAACAGCTCCGGGTGGCGGCGGCGATAGGGGATAGGTGGTCTGCAGACGAACATCTTCACCCCGCCGTCTTGCCAACCCTCCAGAAGGCGGCTGGACAGCCCCCCCAGCCCCCCGTCGGTCCTGGAGATCTCCTCTTTGAGCCGGCCCAGCATCTCGGCTCGCCGCTCGTAATCCACGGGACGCCGGTTGTCGGGATCCACCAGGCTGAAATCCCACAGCTCGGAGCCCTGGTAGAAGTCCGGGACGCCGGGCGAAGCGATCTTCAGCAGGGTCTGGGAGAGGGAGTTGAACGTCCCGAAGTAGGCCACCCTTTCCTGCAGGGACCGGAAATCCTTGAGGAAGGGATTGGCGTGGGTCTTGTCCAGGATGGCGCGGGTGAACTCCCTCACCGCCTCCTCGTAGGCCGCGTCCGGGCTCACCCAACTGGTGTTGACCTTGGCCTCCTTCACGGCCTTCAGCATGTGGGCCTGCATCCGATCCACGAAGGAGCGGTAATCGGCGGCGGAGACGGGCTCCAGGGGCCAGGCGCCAAGCAGCGTCTGGTACAGGTAGTACTCCTCGTTGGCGTCGGGAACCGGCTGGCCCTGGAGCCGGCCCTTCCTCTTGTGGTTGAGCCTGGTCCACCGGATGAGAGCCGCCCGCCACTCCTGCGGCATCTCCGAGAGCACGTCGATTCGCGCCCTCACGTCCTCGCTCCGCTTCGCGTCGTGGGTGGAGGTGCCCAGCAGCGCGTGGGGCCACTGCTTCTGGCGGTTGCCGTTCTGCTGGTGGAAGGAGGAGAGGGAGGCGCCGAACTGGCCGGGGTTCCCACCCACCTCGTTGAGGGAGAGGAGGCGGTTGTACAGGTAGAAGGCGGTGTCTTCCAGGGCCTTCGCCATCACCGGCCCGGTGGTCTGCTGGAACTTCCGCACGAAGTCCAGCAGCTCGGTGCGATCGTCCTCCCCGACGTTGTCGGGCCAGCGGAGCAGGAGGATGTCGCCGAGGTACCCGAACACCGCCGGAGGAACGCTGGGGTTGCGTCTCTTGGCCTCCCGAATGGCGCCCTCCACGTATGCCCAGTCCCGGGCGTCCACCGAACGGTCGCCATCGATGTAGGTGCGATACACGGGAAGGCAGGCGATCACCTCCCTCAGGGCGAAGGTGAGGCTGTTCAGGGTGAAATCTCGATACCGGCGATTGCGGGCGGCTATCCTCTTCAGCTGGTAGCCGAGCATGTTGATCTCACTGGCGAGGGAAACCAGCATCACCGTCTTCTTGCTGGCGTAGACCAGCTGTCTGAAGTCGACGTCCTTCCCCGTGAACCGCCTGTAGATCAGGTCGAAGGCCCTGGCAGCCGTCCCATCCACGAACAGCCCGTTGACCGCGTTGGCGAAATCGTAGCCGGTGGTGCCGTAGACGGGCCAATCCTGAGGCAAAGCCTCGCCGTCGCTCAGGATCTTCTCCGCGACGATGTACATGGGTCTGGCCAGCAGCGCCTTGGACTTCTCGGAAGCCTCCTTCTCCGGCCTCGGCGAGAGCAACTCTTTGAGGGCGGGCCACCGCGCCTCTGAGGGGTCCTCGCCCTCGGACAGATAGCTCTTGCCCAACTCGAACAGATAGCTCCCTTGAAGCCTCTCGAAGTACCCCTTGGGGTCCCAGAGGCCGTCGGGATGGTCGATCCTGAGCCCGGTGACCTTGCCCTCGCGCGCCAGATCCAGCACCAGTCTGTGGGTTTCCTCGAAGACCCTCGGGTCTTCCTGTCGAAGCGCCACCAGGTCGTTGATGTCGAAGAAGCGGCGATAGTTGATCTCCTCCGCCGCCACCTGCCAGTGGGCCAGCCGGTAAGGCTGCCGCTCCAGCAGGGCGTCCAACCGGTCGAAGCTGGCCGGCTGACCTCGACTGCCCGCGAAGAGACGCACAGCCCTACCGATAGCTTCACGCACCGACCCTGAGGAGTCGTCGAGGCCCCTCAGACGCCGCTTGACGACCTCTTTCTCCCGCTGCCGCTCCTGAACCTTCTCAGGGTCGGTCTCGGACCGCTCAGGGAGATGGGTCAGGGCGGTTAGGATGCTCTGCAGCTCGTGGAGCTGCTCGTCGTCGGGGTCGAGCTGCTCCACCAGCTCCTCGGCGCAGGGCTGCAAGATGTCCAGATAGCTCCTCGGGTCCAGCGGGAGCTTGTGGTCGTAGTAGTAGATGAAGAAGGCACCCTCCTCGTACCTCAGAACCAGCTCCTGGCTCTCCAGGACGGCGCCGTAGGCATCCCCCAGGATGGGCAGCAGGACCCGGTCTTCCAGATGGGTATCGCTGCGCAAGGGGTGCCAGTCGATGTCGAAGAAGGCCGCGTAGGGGGAGCTGGGCCCGTTCTCCAGCACGTCCATCCACTTGGCGTTGCTGGTCTCCCAGGCGCTCATGTGGTTGGGAACCACGTCCAGGATCAGCCCCATGTCCTGGCTCTTCACCTCCTTCGCAAAGGCCTCGAACTCGTCGCGGCTGCCCAGGTCCGGGTTCAGGGCGCCGTGATCGCAGATGTCGTATCCGTGAGGGCTACCGGGTCGCGCCTGGAGGCAGGGTGACGAGTAGCAGTCCGTTATCCCCAACTCTCGCAGGTAGGGCAGCACGGTCCGGGCATCCGCGAAGGTGAAGGCCCGGTTGAACTGAAGACGGTAGGTGGAGGCGGGTAGCCTCCTGTGGGTGCGCAGTCTCTCCACCATGGCGTCCACGACCCCCTGGCTGGCTGCCTGACGCGCCCGCCATCCCACCCTGCCGGCCGGGTGCCCTTCCTGGTCGGGGAATAGCTGCCGGAACAGCACCAGACTCCGTGGGGGCAGGCTGAAGACGGAGGCGCCGGGCAGCGGCTGCTGTCCGCCCTCCACCTCCTGCTGGCCCGTGTCCACCCACAGCTCCCACCGAACGATGGGGAGGTCATTGGGAAGGGTGAAGGGCACAGGCTCGTGATTGGCATTCAACAGAAGGAGCAGGACGTCGCCGACCACCGGCCCTCCCTGGTCATCGAGGCGGTCTGAGCCGTCGTCGGCGATCCTCATTCCCAGACACCGGCCGTCGGGCCGGTCCCAGTCCTCGGCCGTCATCTCCCGACCGTCCGGCCGAAACCAGGTCACGTCCTTCAGCCCCAAACCCCGCAGCAGCCTCCCCTCGAAGAACTTCCGCCGCCGCAGCACCGGCTGCTCCCGACGGATCCGGATCAGGGTCCTGGCGAATTCCAGCAGCCGTCTGGAACCCTCGTCCCATTCCCACGAGAACCAGCTGATCTCGTTATCCTGGCAGTAGGCGTTGTTGTTGCCGCCCTGGGTCCGGCACACCTCGTCCCCGCCGCAGATCATCGGAACCCCCTGGGAGAAGAGCAGGGTCGCCAGGAAGTTGCGCTTCTGCCGCTCCCGGAGGTCGAGAACGAACCGGTCCCTGGTTGGACCCTCGACGCCGCAGTTCCAGCTGTTGTTCTGCTGGTCGCCGTCTGCGTTCCCTTCCTGGTTGGCCTCGTTGTGCTTCTCGTTGTAGCCGACCAGGTCGTTGAGTGTGAAGCCGTCGTGGGCGGTGATGAAGTTGATGCTGGCGTAGGGCTTGCGCCCATCCTCCTGGTAGAGGTCGCTGCTGCCCGTGAGCCGGTAGGCCAGCTCCCCCAACTGGCCGGCATCGCCCTTCCAGTAGCGCCGAAGGTTGTCCCGGTAGCGGGCGTTCCACTCGGCCCACAGCACCGGGAAGTTGCCCACCTGGTACCCTCCCTCGCCCACGTCCCACGGCTCCGCGATCAGCTTCACCTGGGAGATGACCGGGTCCTGGTGGATGATGTCGAAGAATGCGGAGAGGCGATCCACGTCGTGGAGCTCCCTGGCCAGGGTGGCCGCCAGATCGAAGCGGAAGCCGTCCACGTGCATCTCCAGCACCCAGTACCGCAGGCTGTCCATGATCAGTTGAAGGGTCTGGGGGTGGCGGGCGTTCAGGCTGTTGCCGGTGCCCGTGTAGTCCATGTAGTAGCGGGGATTGTCGTCCACCAGGCGATAGTAGACGCCGTTGTCGATCCCCTTGAGGCTCAGGGTAGGGCCCAGATGGTTCCCTTCGGCGGTGTGGTTGTAGACCACGTCCAGGATCACCTCGATCCCGGCCTGGTGGAGGGTCTTCACCATCGCCTTGAACTCGGCCACCTCCTCGCCGGCCCCCCGCCTGCTGGCGCAACTGCCCTCGGGCGCGAAGTAGCCTATGGTGTTGTAGCCCCAGTAGTTGCACAGCCCCTTTTCCAGCAGGAGGTTGTCGTCCAGCTTGGCGTGCACCGGCAGCAGCTCGACCGCCGTTATTCCCAGGCTCCGGAGGTAGTCCACCACCACCGGCGACGCCAACCCGGCGTAGGTTCCGCGCAGCTCTTCCGGCAGGTCGGGGTGTCGCATAGTGAAGCCCTTGACGTGGGCCTCGTAGATAATGGAGTCCTGCCAGGGGATCCGCGGCGCACGGTCGCCCTCCCAGTCGAAGCCGCCATCCACCACCACCCCTTTCGGCACGCCCCAGGCGTCGTCCTCGTCGTTCAGCTCCAGGTCCTCGTTGGGGCTGCCCAGGTTGTAGCTGAAGACCGGAGCCCGCCAGTCCAACTGCCCGGCCAGTGCCCTGGCATAGGGATCGATCAACAGCTTGGCGGGATTGAAGCGGTGACCTCGCTCGGGGTCGTAGGGCCCGTGCACCCGGTACCCGTAAAGCTGTCCAGGGCGGATGCCCGGGAGGTAGCCGTGCCACACGTGGGCCGTGACCTCGGGCAGGGATAGGCGGACCGACTCCTCCTCGTCCTCAATGCGATCGAAGAGGCACAGCTCCACCGCCGCAGCGTTCTCCGAGAAGAGGGCAAAGTTGACGCCCTGTCCGTCCCCGGACGCCCCCAGGGGATACGGCTTTCCTGGCAAGAGCTTCATACCGCCGTCCTCGCTTCCGACGCTGCAAGATCCTGCGATGGTTCGTGGCGAGCGGCCGGTGCCGACAAGGAAGCACGGAGGCACTTCCAGGAGGCCCCATTGCCCGATTGGTTGCCTCCTGCCTTCGCTCTGGAGCCGTGGCGCCGGCCGGATCCAAAGTCCGAGCGGTTCGTGGATGCCCTCGGAGGGCTATCTGAGGGCCACGACCGATCGATGGAGATCGCTAAAGGCAAGAAACCTGCCGGGCGGTGAGGGCTCTACTGGTAGATCACAACCGAGGGCACGGGATCCAAGCCCATTACCTGCTCTGGCCGGAACAGGTCGGGGTCGTGGTTGTAGAACATCTTGATCCCGGCGAACTGGAGCGGCTTCTCCATCACCCTCTGGTAGCTCCCCAGCTTCACCGATTGGGCGCCGAAGCCGTCCATGTCCAGCACCAGGTCCACCACCGGACTCCTCCCTATCCTCTCCTTGTCGGGGAGCATGTTGACGGTGAACTGGTGAACGATCAGCACCTTCGGCGGCAGCTTCCTCCCCTGGATGATCTTCTCCAGGAAGCCGAGTGCGTAGTTCACCTCGCCCGACACGCTGTGGCCGATCTGCTGTCCCGGGGCCTGTCCCAAGTCCATGTCGAACTCGGGATCCAGCGCCAGGTAGACGTCGGGTTGCTCCAGGTAGGGGCGCAGATACTCCAGCTCGTCCTCCACCCGACTCCGGCCCAGCTGGACGTCCAGGATGAGGCGGAACCCGTTAGCCCTGGCCTGCCCCAGCATGGAGTCTATGACCTCCGGAGTCTCCCGCCGTCGCCAGAAGCCGTCGGCCCCGGCGCCGGCCTGGGCGGTCACGGCTATCAGCTCGTAGCTGGGTACGACCTTCTTGTCGGTCAGGGGTGCGTAGGCATCGGCCTGCCGCTGCAGACGAGCGGCCAACTCCTCGCCAGTGTAGCGCCCCAGGATCCCCATCAACGGCGTCCAGGGTGTGCCATACCAGGTCACCAGCAGGTTGCCGGGTAGGACCGCTCCGGGGACGCTGGAGGCACCCGCCGGGGGCACGCTGGGCCCCAGATCGGGCAGCCCCTCCCACTTGAACCACTCCTCGTTGCCCCGCTCCTGGACTCCTAAGGGGCCATTCACCCAGCTTCTGAACCCGTCCGTGAAGGCGGTCCAGTTGTCGGCCTTGCGCCACACCATCAGCCCTGTGGTGGTGCGCTGCAGCCCGTCTCCATTGAACGGGTTGTGGTGCTCGTTCTCCAGCGGCTGGCCGGCCACCTCGGGGATGAGGTCGGCCAGCGCTCTGAACCCCAGTTGGAACTCGATCTTCGGTTGGGCAAGGGCAATGCTAGTGGAGGCCACGAGGCTTGCCAGAAGGGCGATCGGAAGAGCATTGAGTCCCCTGAACATGGACAGACCTCCATCGACTGGGCGAGGCGTTGGGAAAGCGGCCCCAGGCTACCACAGCTTTCCGCTCCTGGGAAGGCACGGTGGATGCAACGTCATTAGGAGGGCGACGTCGTTGGGAGGGAGGGCAGAGCGGCATCGACCAGAGGAACACAGAGGCCAAGGGTACGGCCGGCACCACCCTGCACGAGGATGGCCGGAGGCGGGTTGTCATCGAGAGCGTCGAGCCCGAGATCGACTGCGGCCGCTTCCCCATAAAGCGCACGGCCGGGGAGAAGGTCGTGGTGGAGGCCGACGTCTTCACCGATGGCCACGATGCCCTCGCCTGCATCCTGCTGTACCGGCGGGAGTCCGACCCGGGGTGGACCGAGGTCCCCATGGAGCCCCTGGTCGACGACCGCTGGCGAGGGGAGTTCGTGGTCTCCGATCTGGGCGGCTATCGCTACACCCTCCAGGCCTGGGTGGATCGCTTCCAAAGCTGGAGACGCGAACTGGAGAAGAAGGTCCGGGCGGGACAGGAGTCATCCGTGGATCTGCCGGTGGGTGCACGGTTGGTGGAGGAAGCCGTCCGGCGGGCCTCGGGCGCCGATGCCCGGGCCCTGGAGCAGTACGCCACCGCCCTCCGCCGGAACGGTCGGGGGAACCTCCCGGACGGGGTTCAACGGGCCCTGGAGCCAGGGCTCGCCGACCTCATGAGCAGCTACCCCGATCGCCGCTTCGCCGCCGGCTACGGCAAAGAGCTGGCGGTGGTGGTGGATCGGGAGAGGGCGCGCTTCAGCGCCTGGTACGAGCTGTTCCCCCGCTCCTGCTCCGGCACCCCCGGCCTCCACTCCAGCTTCAAGGAGTGCGAGCAGCGACTGCCTTACGTCGCCGGCATGGGCTTCGACGTGCTCTACCTGCCCCCCGTCCACCCCATCGGCCGCTCCTATCGCAAGGGGAAGAACAACTCTCCCACAGCCGGTCCCAGCGACCCGGGCAGCCCCTGGGCGATCGGGGCCGAGGAGGGCGGGCACAAGGCCGTTCATCCCGACCTGGGAACCCTGGAGGAGTTCCGGCGGTTCGTGGAGAAGGCCCGGGAGCAGGGGCTGGAGATCGCCCTGGACCTCGCCTTCCAGACCTCCCCCGATCATCCCTACGCCCGGGAGCACCCGGAGTGGTTCCGGCGCCGCCCGGACGGGACGATCCAGTACGCCGAGAACCCTCCCAAGAAGTACGAGGACATCTATCCCTTCGACTTCGAGACCGACCGTTGGCGAGAGCTGTGGCAGGAGCTGAAGAGCGTGGTGCTCTTCTGGATCGAGCAGGGGGTGCAGATCTTTCGGATCGACAATCCCCACACGAAGCCCTTCCCCTTCTGGGAGTGGCTGATCGCCGAGGTCAAGAGGGAGCACCCACAGGCGATCTTCCTGTCGGAGGCCTTCACCCGTCCCAGGGTGATGTACCGGCTGGCAAAGCTGGGCTTCACTCAGTCCTACAGCTACTTCGCCTGGCGGAACAGCAAGGAGGAGCTGATCGGCTACTTCACCGAGCTCACCCAAACGGAAGTCAGGGAGTACTTCCGCCCCCACCTCTGGCCCAACACCCCCGACATCCTCACCGAGTACCTGCAGCACGGCGGCCGGCCCGCCTTCATGGCCAGACTGCTGCTGGCAGCGACCCTGGGCGCCGGCTACGGGATCTACGGCCCGGCCTTCGAGCTGCAGGAGAACCAGGCCCGAGAGCCCGGGAGCGAGGAGTACCTGGACTCGGAGAAGTACCAGATCGGGGACTGGGAGATCGACAGGCCCGACAGCCTCAGGGACTTCATCGCCCGGGTGAACCGGATTCGCCGGCAGAATCCCGCCCTCCACGGCGACTGGAGCCTGCGCTTCCATCCTGTGGATAACGACCAGATCCTCTGCTACAGCAAGAGCACCGAGGATCTGTCCAACGTGATCGTGGTGGTGGTCAACCTGGATCCCTACCACACCCAGTCGGGTTGGGTGGAGCTGCCCCTGGAGCCGTTGAGCCTGGAGCCGGATCGGCCCTACCAGATGCACGACCTGCTGAGCGACGCCTACTACCTGTGGCACGGCTCCCGCAATTACGTGGAGGTCAACCCCCACGTCGTGCCGGCCCACATCTTCCGGTTCCGATACCGGGTCCGTACGGAAAGGGATTTCGAGTACTTCATGTGACCGAGGTTAGTGGCTGATGTCTCATCCGGAAGACGACCTCCATCTGGAGGAGAACCCCCTCTGGTACAAGGACGCCGTCATCTACGAGCTGACCGTCCGCGGCTTCTACGACAGCGACGCCGACGGCGTAGGGGATTTCCTGGGGCTGACCCAGAAGCTGGACTACCTCCAGGACCTTGGGGTGACCGCCATCTGGCTCCTCCCGTTCTATCCCTCTCCCCTGCGGGACGACGGCTACGACATCGCCGACTATACTGGAGTGAATCCTTCCTACGGCACCTTGCGGGACGTGCGACACTTCGTGCGGGAGGCCCATCGCCGGGGGCTGCGGGTGATCACCGAGCTGGTGTGCAACCACACCTCGGACCAGCACCCCTGGTTCCAGCGGGCCAGGCGGGCGCGCCCCGGTACCACCGCTCGCGACTACTACGTCTGGAGCGACACCACCGACGAGTACCCAGAGGCCCGCATCATCTTCAAGGACTTCGAGCCCTCCAACTGGAGCTGGGACCCCGCCGCCCAGGCCTACTACTGGCACCGCTTTTACTCCCACCAGCCGGACCTCAACTACGATAACCCCCAGGTTCGGAAAGCCATCTTCCGGGTGATGGACTTCTGGCTCCGGATGGGCGTCGACGGGCTCCGACTGGATGCCATCCCCTACCTTTACGAGCGGGAGGGGACCAACTGCGAAAACCTGCCCGAGACCCACGCCTTCCTGAAGGCCTTGAGACAGCACGTGGACGAGCATTTCCTGAACCGGATGCTGCTGGCCGAAGCCAACCAGTGGCCGGAGGAGGCCATCACCTATTTCGGGGACGGCGACGAGTGCCAAATGGCCTTTCACTTTCCCCTGATGCCCCGCCTGTTCATGGCCATCCGGATGGAGGATCGCTTCCCCATCGTAGACATCCTGGCCCAGACCCCCCCGATCCCGGACAACTGCCAGTGGGCACTCTTCCTCCGCAACCACGACGAGCTGACCCTGGAGATGGTGACCGACGAGGAGAGGGACTACATGTACCGGGTGTACGCCCAGGACCCCGAGGCCAGGATCAACCTGGGGATCCGCCGGCGGCTGGCTCCGCTGCTGGGGAACAACCGGAGGCGCATCGAGTTGATGAAGGGTCTGCTCTTCTCCCTGCCCGGGACCCCGATGATCTACTACGGGGACGAGATCGGGATGGGGGACAACATCTTCCTGGGCGACCGCGACGGCGTGCGCACGCCGATGCAGTGGAGCAGCGATCGCAACGCCGGCTTCTCCCTGTCCAACCCGCAGCGGCTCTACCTGCCGGTCATCGTGGGCCCCGAGTACCACCACGAGACGGTGCAGGTGCAGGCCCAGCAGAGCAACCCCTACTCCCTGCTATGGTGGATGAAGAGGTTGATCGCTCTGCGGAAGCGGTACAGGGCCTTCTCACGGGGAAGCTTCGAGCTCCTCCACCCGGAGAACCGGAAGGTGTTCGCCTTCCTCAGAGCTTATGGGGACGAGAAGGTCCTGGTGGTGGCCAACCTCTCCCGGTTCGCCCAGTACGCCGAACTGGACCTCTCCAACTGCCGTGGATTGGTCCCCACGGAGATGTTCGGGGGTGTGGCCTTCCCACCTATCGGGGAGTCGCCCTACTTCCTCACCATGGGCCCCCACAGCTTCTACTGGTTCGCCCTGGAGCCCCAGGAGGTCGCGGCTGGTGCACCGGGTGGCGTCGAGTCAAAGGCACCCATCTCCACCCTGGTGATCGGCGGCCCGTGGGAGGCCCTGTTCCAGGAAAGAGAGAGAAGCATCCTCGCCGGCATCCTGCCGGTCTACCTGCAGTCGCGGCGTTGGTTTGGCGGCAAGGCACGCCACGTCAAGTCAACCCAAATCCTCGATGCCATACCTGTGCCCTATGGCGGCACCGTGGCCTACGTCACGCTGGTGCAGGTCGACTACGCCGAGGGAGACGTGGAGAGCTACCTGCTTCCCATCGCCTTTGCGACCGGAGAGCGGGCGGACCAACTGCTCCAGGAATCGCCCCAATCGGTCGTAGCCCGCCTCCGCCTCAAGTCTACGGGCGAGGAAGGGGCGCTCTACGACGCCCTGGTGGAGCCGGACTTCTGCCTGGGACTGTTGAACGCCATCGGCAGCCGGCGCCGGATGAAGGGGACCGAGGGCACCCTGGTAGCCCTGCCCGAGCGGCACTTCAGGCGGCTGCGAGGTGCCCGAGGCGAGCCGCTAGAGCCATCGATCCTGAGGGCAGAGCAGAGCAACAGCTCGGTGGTCTATGGGGATCGGTTCATCCTGAAGTTCTTCCGGAAGCTGGAGGCCGGGATCAACCCCGAGCTGGAGATCGGCAGGTTCCTCGGGAACCGGGGGTTCACCCACGCCCCCCCGGTAGCGGGCTCGCTTCTCTATCAGAAGGATCGACGCGAGCCCACCACGGTGGGCGTACTCGAGGGCTTCGTGCACAACGAGGGAAATGCCTGGAGCTACACCCTGGATAACCTGAGCCGCTACTTCGAGCAGGCCCTGGCATCCCAGGGTGTCCCCGAAGAGGTCGTGCGCGTCGTCTCGTCCCGGCCGAAGGCGGACGGCCTCCTCGATCTCGCCTCCCAGGAGCCGAGCTCCGCGGCCGCCGAGATGATCGGCACCTACCTGGAATCGACGCGGCTGTTGGGACAGCGCACGGCGGAGATGCACCTGGCACTGGCCTCCGATCCGCGGAACCCCGACTTCGCCCCCGAGCCCTTCACCAGTTGGTACCAACGCTCCCTCTACCAGTCCATGCGGGTTCTCACCCGGGAGGTCTTCCTCAGACTGAGCAGGGCGGCGAAGCAGTTGCCGGAGAACTTGGAGGAGGAGGCTTTGCACCTCCTCTCCCTGGAGGGAGAGGCCCTCAAGCGATTCCGGCCGGTGCTGGGGCGTAAGATCGACGCCCTGCGCATCCGCACCCACGGCGATTACCACCTGGGGCAGGTCCTGTACACCGGCAGCGACTTCGTCATCATCGATTTCGAGGGGGAGCCGGCTCGGCCCTTGAGCCAGCGGCGGATCAAGCGCTCACCCCTCCAGGATGTGGCCGGCATGCTGAGCTCCTTCCGCTACGCATCCCATGCGCCTATACTGGGCCAGGTGGAGGCCGCCGTCGTTCGCACTGAAGATCGAGCCTCCGTGGAGCTCTGGGCCCGCTACTGGTATCGCTGGGTCGGCGCCACCTTCCTGAAGTCCTATCTCAACGTGGTTGGAGGCTCTCACCTGCTGCCTCGGAACGGGGATGACCTTCAGCTGTTGCTGGACGCCTTTCTACTCGAGAAGGCGATCTACGAGTTGGGCTACGAGCTGAGCCACCGCCCGAGCTGGGTGCCAATCCCCATGCACGGGCTCGCACATCTGATGGAGGCCGCCGCTTGATCAGCCACGACGTGACCCTGTTGACCGAGGACGACCTCTATCTCTTCAACGAGGGAAGCCACTACCGCCTCTACGATAAGCTGGGATCCCACCCCATCACCATCGGGGGCGCCCAGGGGACCTACTTCGCGGTTTGGGCGCCAAACGCCGAGGAGCTGTACGTGATGGGGGACTTCAACGGTTGGGATAAGTACGGCACGCCCCTCCGGCCGCGAGGGGCATCCGGGATCTGGGAGGGCTTTGTCCCGGCCGTAGGGCGAGGCGATCTCTACAAATACCACCTGGTCTCCCGACAGAGCGGCTACCGGGTGGACAAAGCGGACCCCTTCGCCTTCCACGCGCAGCTTCCCCCGGGCACGGCTTCCATAGTCTGGGATCTGGACTACCGGTGGGGAGACGAGGAATGGATGGCGAAGCGGGCCAGCCGGAACGCCATGGACGCCCCCATGGCCACCTACGAGGTGCACCTTGGCTCCTGGATGCGAGTGCCGGAGGAGGGCAATCGTTCGCTCAGCTATCGGGAGCTCGCCCCCAGGCTGGCCGAGCATGTGAAGAGGATGGGCTTCGCCCACGTGGAGTTCCTGCCGATCATGGAGCACCCCTTCTATGGCTCCTGGGGCTACCAGACCACCGGCTACTTCGCCCCCACCAGCCGGTACGGCACCCCCCAGGACTTCATGTACCTGATCGACTACCTGCACCAGCAGAGGATAGGGGTGATCCTGGACTGGGTGCCCTCCCACTTTCCCACCGACGAGTTCGGCCTGGGCTACTTCGACGGCACCCACCTGTACGAGCACGCCGACCCCCGCAAGGGGTTCCACCCCGACTGGAACAGCTTCATCTTCAACTACGGCCGGAAGGAGGTCCAGAGCTTCCTGCTGAGCAGCGCCCTCTTCTGGCTGGACAGCTACCACGCCGACGGCCTGCGGGTGGACGCAGTGGCCTCCATGCTCTACCTGGACTACTCCCGCAAGGAGGGGGAATGGATCCCCAACCAGTTCGGCGGCCGCGAGAACCTTGAGGCTATAGACTTCCTGCGCCGCTTCAACCTGGAGGTGTACAAGGAGCACCCGGACGTCCAGACCATAGCCGAGGAGTCCACCGCCTGGCCCAAGGTCTCGCGGCCGACCTATGAGGGGGGATTGGGCTTCGGCATGAAGTGGGACATGGGGTGGATGCACGACACCCTCCAGTACGCGTCGCTGGACCCCATCCACCGGAAACACCACCACAACGAGCTCACCTTCCGGATGGTCTACGCCTTCACGGAGAACTTCGTCCTCCCCCTCTCCCACGACGAGGTGGTCCACGGCAAGGGCTCGCTCCTGAGCAAGATGCCGGGGGACGATTGGCGTAAGTTCGCCAACCTGCGATTGCTGCTGGGCTACATGTGGTCGCAGCCCGGCAAGAAGCTGCTCTTTATGGGCGGCGAGTTCGGCCAGCGGGCGGAGTGGAACCACGATGCGAGCCTGGACTGGCACCTCCTGCAGTACGCCCCCCACGCCGAAGTGGCCCGCTGGGTGGAGGACCTCAACCGCCTCTTGCGCGGTGAGCCGGCCCTGCACCAGCTGGACTTCGACCAGGCCGGCTTCGAGTGGATCAGCGGCGGCGACGCCGAGAACAGCGTCCTCTGCTACCTGCGCAAGGGTTCCGCTCCCGAGGACACCCTCCTGATCGCCTGCAACTTCACGCCGGTGCCCAGGCACAACTATCGGGTGGGTGCCCCCGCGGGAGGCATCTGGAGGGAGATCCTGAACAGCGACGCCGGGGAGTACGGCGGAAGCGGCCAGGGGAACATGGGAGGGGTGGAGGCCGCACCGATCCCCTACCACGGCCGGACCCACTCCCTCAATCTGACCCTGCCGCCCCTGGGAATACTGTTCTTCAAACCGGAGGCGAAGACGGCCAAGCCTGCCACGGCCCGCCGAACCCGCTCGACTCGCAAACCAGAGGCGCCTCCGCCCGACGGCCTCTAGGTGAGTATCAGAGAGACCTTGATAGTTCTGGGGGGTGACGTTGGCTCACGATGCGCTGGAGTTCTCGCAGGACCAGTTCTGGCCGCTCCTCCCGCAGCAATGGCAGCTTGATCCGCTGGCGACGCAGAGTCTCGGGTTCCAGATCGGCCAGCACTAGCTGCTCCTGCGAGCCCTCGGCCTGTGCCAGGCAAGTACCGTCCGGCCCCACGATCTCCGATCCACCCCAGAATCGTAATCCGCCTTCCTGGCCAACTCGGTTGCAGGCGAGGACGAAGCATGTCAAGGTGGAAGCATAGGCACGGTGAAGTGCTTGGTAGCCGAGTCTAGGGTCAAAACCCTTGTCTACTCCGCTGGTCGGGCTGGCGATCAATCCTAACAGATAGTCGGCACCATCCTGGGCGGCCAGATAAGCCAGTGCCGGATGCCAGAGATCCTCGCAGATCAACATAGCCATGCGACCGAACCGGGTGTCAAAGGCGGCCATCCTGTCGCCTTGTGCGAAGAAACGCGCATCGTCGAAGGCGCCAAAGGTGGGGAGATAGATCTTCCGATGGATATGCTTGAATTCCCCGGCCTCCAGATACAAGGCAGCGTTGTAGAACCGCGGCCCAGGTTCCTCGAGGGGCATGCCTATCACCATCGAGATGTCGTGGCTGGCATCCAACAGCGGTCTTAAGCGGGGGTCATCCAGCTGCAGAGCCAGGTCGAAGATCCCGTCCCCGAGGAAGTAACCCGTGAGACTCATCTCCGGGAAGAGTATCAACTGCGCTCCAGCCCTGATGGCCCGCTCTGCCAGCTGAAGCGCGCTTCGCGTGTTGGCCTCGACGTCACCCAGTACGCAGTCTGTCTGACCCAACGCTACCCGAACTGCCATACCCGCTGGCCTCCCAAATTCCTGAACCTACGGCAACACGGACCATGGGTGGAGAGTATTCGAGACTATCTCCGAGACCTGGGGCACTTACGAGAGCCCTGCAGACAATCGGCTTGTAGCATGGGGTTCAACAATTGTCAAGATCGTCCTGTCACGTGTCACTGCTCAGGGAAAATGTCCGGACAAAAGGGATTGACAACAAAAAGGCAACCGTGCTAAACTGCAACTATGTTGCACGATATGCAACACTAATGCAGCTGGACGCACGGGCTAGCCATCAACACGAGGAAGGCTGCACATGGATAAGGCTCCAGACTCTTCCGTGCAATCTGTGCAGAAGGCCATTTCCATCCTGAAGGCGTTCTCCATTCAAGAGCCAGAGTTGGGGGTGAACGAGCTGAGCCGACGGGTGGGTCTCCACAAGAGTACGGTTTCCCGCCTTCTCTCCACTCTGGAGCATGCGGCGCTGGTCGAGCGCAATCCGGTGACCGACAAGTTCTGCCTGGGCGTCGGGTTGATTCCGCTGGCTGGCTTGGTCATCAGTCATGCGGATGTGCGCCGGGCGGCGCGTGCTCCCCTCCGATGGCTGGCTGAGACCACCGAGGAGACCATCAACCTGGCGGTACTGGATGGCGAACAGGTCATCAACGTGGAGCAGATACCCAGTTCCCGTCTGGTCAAGAATATCGGCTGGGTGGGCAGACGTTCTCCTCTGCACTGCACCTCCACCGGCAAGGTGCTGTTGGCCCACATGCCCGAAGGCAAGGTGGACAGCGTGCTGGCAGGACCTCTTACCAGCTTCACTCCCAGCACCATCACCGATCCGATTCGGCTACGCGAAGAACTGACGAAGATCCGTGATGGGGGCTTTGCGGTGGGGCATGAGGAGTTGGAGGAGGGACTGAATGCGGTGGCAGCCCCCGTCAGGGACTACGAGGGACGGGTGGTTGCCGCGGTGAGCGTATCCGGGCCCTCCTATCGGGTTTCCCCAGACAGATTCCCTGCGTTGTCCGGCCTGGCCAAGGAGGCCGCGAACCGAATCGCCTCGCAGCTTGGGTACGCCGCTAGACAGCCTTAGACGGGCGGGTGGGTTCGATGATTGAGTTCCAGGACGTGACCAAGGTTTACCCTGGAAGTGTCGTGGCCCTGGACGGGGTGAGCTTCACCGTCGGCGAGGGAGAGCTGGTGGTGCTGATCGGCCCCAGCGGGTGTGGCAAGACTACGGCTCTCAAGACGGTCAACCGTCTTGTGGATCCGACCGGAGGCCGGGTGCTCGTTGATGGACAGGACATAGCCCGGATGGATCCGGTGCAGCTGCGCAGGGGTATTGGCTACGTGATCCAGCAGATCGGTCTCTTCCCCCACATGACTATCGCCGAGAACGTAGCCCTGGTGCCGCGGCTGAAGGAGTGGCCCGTAAGTCGGCGTCGAGCTCGCGTGGAGGAGTTGCTGGATCTGGTGGGGCTACCGCCGGCCACTTTCCGAGATCGTTATCCGCGGGAGCTCAGCGGTGGCCAGCAGCAACGTGTGGGCGTTGCGCGCGCCCTGGCCGGCGATCCGGCCATAGTGCTCATGGATGAACCCTTTGGCGCCGTAGATCCCATGATCCGCCGGCAACTCCAGGAGGAGATGCGCAAGATCCAGGCAACCATCAGGAAGACCATCCTCTTCGTTACCCACGACATAAGCGAAGCCTTCCTGCTGGGCGATCGCATCGGCATAATGAAAGGCGGCCATCTGCTACAGATGGCCGCCCCCGAGCTGCTGCTACGTCAGCCCGCCGACGGTTTTGTGGCGGACTTTGTCGGCAGGGATGGAATGTGGCGCAAGCTCGACTACCTGCGGGTGCAGGACGTTTCCCTTCCGGCGCCCTGCAGCGGCTCTTCGGATTGGACGCCTGCGATGTTGGCGGCTGTGCCCAACCTGCCGGAGACGATGCTGCTCAAGGATGCCCTGCCACTCATCGCCGGAGAACGGGCAACAGAGTTGCCCGTGGTGGACGAGGCAGGGCGGCTCACAGGTGTAGTATCCCACAGCAGCCTGACCGCCCTCTTCTCAGAGCTAGTCCACCGCTCATTTCCTTCAAACCCACCAGGAGACTGACTCTCTTGCAGATACGCCGTCCCTTCAGTCGGTCACTACAGGGCTGACGCCGCTCCAATGAGGGGGGCGGTTGATGGAACAGAGAGGTAGCAGATGGGCTACATCCTTTCCCACGCCGACCAGGTCCTGGTTCTGACGATGGAGCACCTGCAGGTTACGGCTGTGGCCGTTATCCTGGCGGTGGTCGTGGGCGTGCCCCTCGGCATCCTGGTTACCCGATTGCGGTGGCTCTATCCGCTCGTCCTGGGCACAGCCGGCGTGCTCTACACCATTCCAAGCCTCGCCCTTTTCGCGTTCCTCATCCCCTTCCTGGGTTTGGGCGTCAAACCGACGATTCTCGCTCTGATCCTCTATTCTCAGCTTTCCATCGTTCGCAACACCGCAGTCGGCATCAATACAGTCGACCGGGCCATCGTTGAGGCAGCCCGAGGGATGGGCATGACCAATGGGCAGATCCTCAGGATGGTGCAACTGCCGCTGGCCCTACCCATAGTCATGGCTGGAGTGCGGACCATTACGGTCATGGATATCGGCGTTGCCACCATCGCCGCATACATCGGTGCAGGAGGGCTGGGAGTGCTCATATTTCGCGGGATTGCCAGCCTGTACCCTGAGCAGATCATTGCCGGGGCTGCGCCCGTGGCCCTGCTGGCCGTCCTGGCCGATTACCTGTTGGCTCGTATGGAGAGTGCTTTGCGCCCTAAAGGAGTCGGACGCTAAGGGGGGACGATGGACGCCTTCTTCGGCTACATCGTGCGGGAACCGATGGTGGTGCTGCAGTTGACCGGCCAGCACATCATTTTGACCCTGGTCACCGTCGGAATCTCCATCGCCATCGCCCTGCCGTTGGGCATCTTGATCACCCGCTATCAGCGGCTCAGCTTCCTGGTGATCGGGTTCTCGAATCTGGGCCAGACCATCCCCAGCCTGGCGATCCTGGGGCTCCTGATCCCCCTGCTGGGTATCGGCTTCAAACCGGCTCTGGCCGCCCTGGTTCTGCGGGCCATGCTACCTATCGTCATCAACACCTATGTGGGGATCGTTGGGATCGAGCCATCGGTCATCGAGGCCGCGCGGGGAATGGGCATGCGGGACCGACAGCTGTTGACCATTGTGGAGTTACCGTTGGCTCTGCCCGTGGTCATGGCCGGCGTGCGCACTGCCACCGTGATGAGTATCAGCATCGCTACGCTGGCTGCTCTCATCGGTGCGGGCGGCTTGGGCGATCTCATTTTTCGAGGTATCGCCATGGTAGATGGGCCCATGCTGATGGCCGGAGCTATTCCCACGGCATTGCTGGCAATCCTGGCCGATCTGCTCCTGGGACGCATGGAGATAGGGCTTACGCCGATGGGGATCCGGGTGTAAGCGACGAGGAAAGGAGGTGGCCTTCGACCGCAGAAGCTGAATGGGAGCCACACCTCGAAGCTGGAAGATAAGGAGTTGCGCAATGAAAACCGGAGTGATGTTCCCGCTACTACTACTGACGCTGGTAGCCACGGTGTTGGGAAGCGCATGCAGCGGCTCCGCGCCAGCAGAAAAACCGAAGATCATAGTTGGCTCCAAGGACTTCACCGAGCAGTTCATTGTGGGAAACATGGTCGCCTCCTTGATGGCCGAGAACGGCTATCCGGTGGAGAAGAAGATTGGCCTTGGAGGCAGTGCTCTGGTGCACGAGGCCCTGAAGAAAGGCGACATCAACGTCTACGTGGAGTATACCGGCACGGGCCTTACGGTGATGTTGAAGCAGCCGGTGATTAGCGATCCCGACAAGGCCTACGAGGCCGTCCAGAAAGGGTACAAGGAGCAGTTCAACCTGGTTTGGCTGAAGTCTTGGGGATTCAACAACACCTACGCTCTGGTGATGAGGAAGGACCAAGCCGACCAACTGGGTGTCAAGAAGGTCTCGGATCTCTCCGCTCAGTCGAAGGGCATGGTGTTAGGGGCTACTCAGGAGTTTATCGTCCGCCCCGATGGCCTGCCTGGTCTCGCCACCGCCTATGGCTTTGCCTTCAAGGATGCCAAGGGCATGGACCCGGGACTGATGTACAGCGCTGTGGCCGAGAAGCAGGTGGACGTCATCTCCGGTTTCGCCACCGATGGCAGAATACCGGCTCTCAACCTGGCTGTGCTGGCCGACGACAAGGCCTACTTCCCGCCCTATTATGCTGCACCCATAGTGCGGCAGGATCTCCTGGACAAGTCGCCCCAGGTGGCGGAGATCCTCAACAAGCTCGCTGGCAAGATCACGGACCAGACGATGGCCTCGCTGAACGCTGCGGTGGATGTCCAGAAGCGCGCACCGGAGGACGTCGCCAAGGAGTTTCTGAAGAGCCAGGGATTGGTCAAGTAGCAGGACGGGCGACCGGAGAGTCCTCCAGGTCGCCTGCCGAGTCTCTAGGGGCAGTTTCGGCCGTCCCGACCGCGCTAGCTGTCCGTTCCCTGGACGAGCCCCGCCCTGGCGCGACTACGGCGCGATGGCGATATAGTGAGGAGGTCGTTCGCAGATGTTGGCGGTCAGAGAGGGCCCCTGGGTGGTACGAGTGACCATGGTGGAACAGCGAGGGACTTCCGTCACAAACTGGGTGATACCTTCGAGTACACCTATTCGCCTCTGTATCCCCCCAAGGAGCTGTGCCCGGCGGTTGCCCTGTCCATGGCGCCTTACGTGGCCATGAAAGCGGTGGGGGGAGGGCCTTGGTGGGATGAAGGAGGGGACGATGCTGAGAACTTCTATATCTCCTGTATCTCGCGGAGCGGGACAGTATGGAAGATCGAGGCGACGGACAGTCATATCCCTTTCTACGATGTGGAGCGGGCCAGGGAGAGGATCAAGAGAGAATAGCGGAGAGCGACCCTCTAGGAAGGGAGGCCCGGCGTGATCGAGAAAGGGCTTGTGGGAGGCCAATACCAGCCCTTGACCGGCGAGGATGTCCGCCGCATTCACGAGGCATCCGTCACTGTGCTGGAACGAACCGGGATAAAGGTGGAAGGCGAAGAAGCGCTGGAGATCTTCAGACAGGGGGGAGCCCGAGTCGAGGGCTCCAGCGTGAGGATTCCGCGGGCCATGCTGGAAGACGCCCTGGCTAAAGTGCCTTCCCGTCTCGTTCTCCGTGGTCGTGAGGAGAAACACGACCTGGTTCTCGAAGGCCGGCGGGTCTATCTGGGCAGCGGGGGCGCGGCTTTGACGGTGCTGGATCTGGAGACCGGAGAGGCCAGGCCGGCTGCGCTACGCGACGTGGCCGACATCGCCAGGCTGGTAGATGCCCTCGACAATATCCACTTCTACCTGCGGCCCGTGGTCGCCCAAGACGTGTCCCAGGATCTTCTCGACACCAATACCTACTATGCGGCCCTGAGCAATACCACCAAACACGTCATGGGCTCGGCCTACAGCGTGGAGTCGGCCAGGCAGGTCATTGAGTTGGCATCCCTTATCGCCGGCAGTGAGGAGAGGTTGTGCGAACGGCCGATCATCTCTTTCATCACCAGCTGGATGATCAGCCCCCTTCGTTTTGCCACCGAGACCACGAGGGTTCTGACCGAAATAGTGCGCCACCAGATTCCGGTGGTCCTCTCCTCGGCGCCGATGGCTGGTTCCACCGCTCCAGCTACTCTCGCCGGCGCGCTGGTGTTGATAAACGCCGAAGAGCTGGCTGGGCTGACCTTCACCCAGTTGGTCAGTCCAGGTGCCCCGGTGATTTATGGCGCTGTGCCCTCGACCGCAGATATGCGCACGGCGGCCTACTTGGGGGGTGCCGTCGAGTTCGGGATGCTGAACGCCGCTGCAGCACAGCTGGCGCAGTACTACCGGGTTCCCCTGTACAACTCGGCTGGACTGACAGAGAGCAAGGTCCCGGACATTCAGGCTGGCTACGAGAAGGGCTTCTCCGTGGCCCAGGTGGCCCTCGCTGGTGCGAATTTCGTCCATCATGCGGCCGGAATGCTGGAGTCGATGCGGGCCGTGGCCTACGAGCAGTACGTCATCGACGATGACATCCTGGGCATGGCCATGCGGGCCGTGAGGGGCATCGAGATCAATGAGGACACGCTGGCCGTGGAGGTCATCGACCAGGTGGGCCCAGGGGGGCATTTCCTAACCAGCCCTCATACCATTCAGCACATGCGATCGGAGTTCTTCTACCCCAGGATCTCGGATCGACGATCGCGGGAGGCTTGGGATTCGGTTGGGGCTCTGGAGAGGGCCCGGCAGAGAGCGAGGGAGATCCTGGCCGCCCATCAGCCGATGCCTATTTCGGCAGAGGCTGATGGCCAAATCCGGGAGCGGTACCAGATTCTAGTCTAGCGGGAGCTGGAGAGGGGCCGCATCGCGGTGATCCATCCCGGTCATCGCGCTCCAGTCGGCAAGTTCGGCAACTTGCTTCACATAGGAAACGACACCGCAGGAGGTCACGGGCATAATGGCTACTTCGTCGCAACAAGTCCCTTTGTTACATCGCCTCTCGGATGGCGCGGTGGCCGACATCCACTTCGCTACCCTGGAGATCCTGGAGCGCACGGGCCTGCGCCTCTACGATGAGGAGGCCGTCACCCTCCTGAAGAAGGCGGGCGCCCACGTCTCGGAGGGCAACCTGGTGCGGATTCCCGCCCGTCTGGTGGAGTGGGCCATCCAGATAGCCCCCAAGCGCATACCTCTGTACGATCGCAACGGCCGCCAGGTGATGGCCCTCCAGGGGAACAACTGCTACTTCGGCACCGGGTCCGACTGCCCCCACATCCTGGACCATCGAACCGGTGCCCGCAGAGAGGCAACCCTGGCCGACGTGGTCGACGGAATGAGGGTTTGCGACTACCTCCCCAACATCGACTTCGTGATGTCGATGTTCATCCCCTCCGACGTCCCGGTCCCCGTCTCCGACCGCTACCAGATGGAGGCGATGCTTCTCAACACCACCAAGCCGATCGTGTACGTGACCCACGACCTGGATGGATGCAGGGATGCCGTGGAGATGGCTGAGGTGGTGGCGGGAGGCCCGGATGCCCTGCGAGCCAATCCCACGGCCTGCTGCTACATCAACATTACCGCCCCTCTACGGCACAACGGGGAGGCGATTCAGAAGCTGATGTTCCTGGCGAAGAAGGGGCTTCCCTCGATCTACGTTGGGTCCAACACCACCCGCGGGGTGATCACACCGGTGACCGCTGCCGCGGCGGTGGCTCTGGGCAATGCGGGTGCGCTGGCCGGCCTGGTGCTGGCTCAGCTGGTACGAGAGGGCGCTCCCGTCGTGGTGATGAGGACCGGTGGCGGCGGGCTGGACATGAGCACCATGGTCTCATCCTATGCCTCCCCCGAGACCCAGGGCTACCGCGGCGACGTCTGTCACTACTACGGGCTGCCCATCTTCGGTATGGCCGGCTGCAGCGACTCGAAGCTGCCCGACGAGCAGGCTTTGGCCGAGGCGTCTTTGACCTTGCTGGTGGACTCCCTGATGGGGGCAAACCTGATCCACGACGTGGGATACATAGAGTACGGTCTCACCAATTCCCTCGAGATGCTCACCATGTGCGATGACGTGATCGGCTGGATAAGGCGCTTCATGGAGCCCCAGCCGGTGAACCGGGAGACCCTCGCCCTCGATCTCATTCACGAGGCAGGCCCCGATGGGGAGTACCTCGATAAGGATCATACCTATCGCCACTTCCGGGAGGAGTGGTACCCAAGGCTCATGAACCGGGACAACCGCAGCAACTGGGAGATGGCCGGGGGGAAGAGCTACCGGGAGGTCGCCAGGGAGAAGGTGGAGCAGGTCCTGGAGACCCACCGGGCCCCTGAGTTGGACGTCGACGTCCAGCGGGGGATCCGTGCCGTCCTCGAGCGAGCAGCCAACAGCGCCGGCGTGCGATTGAGCTGAGTGTTGAGACAGGAGGAAGGGATGGCCGACTACGAGTCGTTGAAGCAAGCGGTGATCGATGGCAACGGGGCCAGAGCCAGGGATTTGACACAGCGGGCTCTGGACGAGGGTAGGAGCCCTCAAGATATCCTCGACTCGGCGCTGATACCGGCGATGGACGTGGTGGGAGACAAGTTCGCCAGGCATGAGCTGTTCATACCGGAGATGCTGGTGTCAGCCCGGGCGATGCAGGCAGGGCTGGCCGTTCTCAAGCCGCTGCTGTCGGAGGGGGAATCCAGGGCCAGGGGAAAAGTGGTCATCGGGACCGTCAAGGGGGATCTCCACGATATCGGGAAGAATCTGGTGGCTATGATGCTCCAGGGTGGCGGGTTTGAGGTGGTGGATCTGGGGGCGGACGTGAAGCCGGCCAGGTTCATTGAGGCGGTCCAGACGGAGAAGCCCGACTTCGTGATGATGAGCGCCCTCCTCACCACCACTATGCTGTCCATGAAAGAGACCATCGACGCGCTGCAGGTGGCGGGACTGCGAGACAGGGTGCGCATCGCTGTTGGCGGGGCTCCTGTGACCGAGCGGTTTGCCAAGGAGATTGGTGCCGATTTCTATGCGCCGGATGCCAATGCAGCCGTCCTCAAGGCGAGGGAGTTGGCGGTCCGGGCATAGTGCGCACCCAAAAACCAATGTCATCCGGCACTGCGCGGAACTGGACGACGTCGACTACCTGATGGTATATAAGGCGGCAGTCCCCCACAATGGCGCGACGAGGCTGCCACTTCGAGCGGAGAGAGGAGCAGATGGAGAGGGCGCTGGTAACCGGCGGCGCGGGATTCATCGGATCGCACCTGGTGGACGCCCTGGTCGAACGAGGGGTGCAGGTGCGGATCCTGGACAACCTGGATCCCCAGGTCCACGGGGCCGCTCGCGCGGTCCCCACCTATCTCAATCCCCGGGCGGAGTTGATCCGGGGCGACGTCCGGGATCGAGATCTGCTGGGGTCGGCCCTGGAGGGGGTCCGGGTGATCTTTCACCTGGCCGCGGCCGTGGGGGTGGGACAATCGATGTACGAGATTGAGCGGTACGTCTCCGCCAACACCCTGGGGACCGCGGTGCTGCTGGACATCCTGGCCAACCGCCAACCCGCGGTGCGGAAGCTGGTGGTGGCCTCTTCCATGTCCATCTACGGCGAGGGCAGCTATCGTTGCCCCAGCTGCGGCCCCGCGGAGCCGCTGCCCCGCACCGAGGCACGGATGCGGGAGTCCCTTTGGGAGCCCCTCTGCGCCCGCTGCCGCACGGCCCTGGTGCCCCAGCCCACCCCTGAGGAGAAGCCGCTGCAGCCCACCTCCATCTACGCCATATCCAAGAAGGATCAGGAGGAGATGTCCCTCTGCATCGGCAGGGCCTACGGCATCCCCACGGTGGCGCTGCGCTTCTTCAACGTCTACGGCCCCCGCCAGGCCCTCTCCAACCCCTACACGGGAGCCGCCGCCATCTTCTCCTCCCGCGCCCTGAACGGCAAGCCTCCCCTGGTGTACGAGGATGGGCTTCAGAGCCGGGACTTCGTCCACGTCAGCGACATCGTCCGGGGGCTGCTGCTGGCCATGGATAGCGAAGCCGCGGACTACGAGGTCTTCAACCTGGGGACGGGCCGGGCCCTCACGGTGCTGGAGATGGCTGAGATCATCTGCCGGAAGGTGGGTCCCGCCGGGCTCCGCCCCCTCGTGGCTCAGAAGTTCCGCAAAGGTGACATCCGCCACTGCTACGCCGACGTCGGCCGGATCGGCGCCCTCGGCTATCGACCCAGAGTTACCTTCGAGGAGGGGATCCACGATCTGGCGGGCTGGGTTCGGCAGCAGACGGCCGAGGACCGTCTGGAGGAGGCCTCGACGGAGCTGGCGAAGCGGGGGCTGGTCAGCTAGAGGCGGTGTAGTAGGGGGCCGAGGACTCTTCCAGGCGAAGCCTGTCCAGGAAGGCCGTGGACTTGAGCGACCTCTCCAGCAGCTGCTCGATGTAGGAACGCATGGCGGACTCGACCTCCCGACGGGTGGACCCATCGAGCCGCAGGCCGCCCTCAGGCGAGGACTCCAGCCGCTGGAGATGGCGAAGCACCTTCAGCCCGTTGAGGGAAAGGGCCGCGGCCGTCACGTCGTGGTGGCCGCAGGCGGGGCACAGCACGCCCCCTCTCAGGGCGTCGAAGTAGTTGGTCTCGGGCCGAATCTCCCCCCGGCAGCTCAGACAGCGGGACAGCTCCGGGCGGTACCCCACCAGCTCCAGCAGGTGTAGCTCGAAGAAGCGAACCACGGTGGAGAGGTCGTCCTGCTCGGCCAGGAGGCCGAGGGTCGCCACCAGCAGGTCGAAGAGAGGCCGGTTCTCGATCCGCTCCTCGGTGAAGCTGTCCACCAGCTCTGACACGTAGTAGGCCAGGCTGGTGCGCTTCAGCTCCTCGCGCATCCGGCGGAAGGTCTCCAGGGTCTGGCTCTGGGTGACCACGTCCAGATCCCGACCCCTGGCCAGCAGCATGTCGGCGTAGGCGAGGTCGTCTACGTGTCCGCCCAGGCGGCTCCCCGGGCGACGAACCCCTTTGGCCACAGCCCGCAGCTTGCCGGCATTGGAGGTGTAAAGGATGAGGATCTTGTCGGCTTCACCGAGGTCGATCCTCTTCAGTACCACGCCTTTGGTTCGGTAGACTCTCGGCCGTTCGGCCATGGCAGATTCTAGTCTTCTAGCCCCGGCATCAGCTCCACGGTTATGGTGCCCTGGGCCGGATCCACGGACTTCACCACCTGCTTGATAGCGGGAATGAGCAGCTCACCCCGGGGCCCGTGCACCACGTAGACGTCGTTGCTGCCGGTCTGCAGGATGTCGTCGACCTGGCCGAGGAGCTCGCCTTCGACGGAAACGACTCGGAGACCGAGGATCTGGTGCCAGAAGTAGTGGTTCTTAGGAAGCTTGACGGCCTCCTCTTCCGGCACCTCCACCAGCATTCCCCTCAGCCGCTCCGCCTGGTCGATGGTGTCGACCTCCTTCAGCTTCAGCACCACCGCATCCTCCAGGAAATGGTGGCCCTCCACTTCGTAACGACGGTGCTCCGGCCCCAGGTAGACGGCCGCGGTCGAGGCGAATCTCTCGGGGAAATCCGTGACCAGCTCGGCCTTGACCTCGCCCCTATTGCCTTGAGGTGAAACGATGCGGGCGATAACCAGGTACATGTTGCTCCCGCACTCCAGACCGCGGTCTGGAGCGCGTTACACGACCTCCACGGCCACTCGCTTGCCCTGCCGCGCCGCCGAGGCCCTGACGACGGACCTGACCGCCTTGACTATGCGCCCCTGGCGGCCGATCAGCTTCCCCACGTCCTCCGAGGCCACATCGATCTCGTAGGTGGTCAACTGGTCGGTCTCGATCTCCGTCACCCGCACCGAGGCGGGGTCATCTACCAGCGACCGGGCGATGAACTCCACCAGCTCTTTCATAACTTCGAGTCCGTCCTTCCCAGGCCGTCAGTTTATCCTTTGGTCCCCCGGACCTGGTCCATTACCCCCGCTCGAGTGAACAGCTTCTCGACGGTCTCGGTCAACTGAGCCCCCTGGCCGACCCACTTGGCTGCCTTCTCGACGTCCACCTGGATGGTCGCCGGCTCGGTCAGCGGATTGTAGTGGCCCACAAGGTCGATGTACTTGCCATCACGCGGGGCACGGACGTCGGCCACCACTATTCGGTAGCTCGGCTGCTTCTTGGCGCCGGTCCTCCGCAACCGGATCTTGATCATCCCCTCTCCTTTCGAGGCTAACACTATTAGCGAGGCTCCCGAGAAGCCCGTGACCACGGCGCACGCTCGAGGTGGCCTCGCCGCAGTCTCCTAGCGATACCCATATTATAGTTTACAGTAACGTCCTGGGCAAACCCACAGTCCCCGGCATGGGGTTTGCCCAGCTTGCCTCCCGCCGATCGCGGCGACAGGAGGTGATGGAGAATGCGACATCTCTATCGTTCGAGGCGCAACCGGCTCATCGCCGGCGTGTGCGGCGGCATCGCCGAGTACCTCGAGGTAGACCCGACCATCGTCCGGCTCATCTGGGCGGCCTTCTCGCTGCCCATGTTAGGGTTCATCGGAGTGCCTGTCTACCTGCTCTGCTGGGCCATCATACCCCCGGAGCCTGCAGCGGTCTGACCTGGCCGGTGGCCGGCGGCCGGATTCACCGGCCGCCGGCTTTGCCGCCCCCTTGGTTGAGGGTTTCCCGTAAGAGCGGTACCATTGTCGCTGGAGCAACGGGGCCGGCCGACGCCGGCCCCGCCCTGGAAGGTCGGCAGAAGAATAGGTGGCAGCAGGTCACGAAGTAGAGCCGGCCCGCAACGACCGGCGAAAGAGACGGGCGGCCTCCCCGCCCCCGGCCGCACAGCGCACCGTAGCCGTGCCGCCCGAAGAGGCGGCATCTCTGCTGGAGCAGGGCGAGATCCAGGAATACCGGGTCGTGCCCTCCGGCAGCAACTACACCTTCACTGTGCTGATGTCGGCCGACAACCGGGGACAGTTCCTGGCCGTCTATAAGCCCCAGCGCGGGGAGAGGCCCCTCTGGGACTTCCCCTGGGGCACCCTTCACCTCAGAGAGCACGCGGCCTACGTCACCAGCCGCCATCTGGGCTGGCCCAACATCCCGGTCACGGTGCTCCGCAAGGGCCCCTTTGGGGTTGGGAGCGTCCAGCTCTACGTGCCCACGGCCGGGCAGCCCGACCTCTTCGCCTTCCAGGAGGAGCGGCGGCGGGAGCTGATGGAGATCGCCCTCTTCGACCTGCTGGTGAACAACGCCGACCGCAAGGCCGGCCACTGCATCCTGGGGGTCGACGGCCGGGTTTGGGCCATCGACCACGGGCTCACCTTCCACGTGGATCCCAAGCTGCGCACGGTGCTGTGGGACTACTGCGGCGAACCGATCCCCCAGCGGCTGCTGGAGCAGCTGGAATCGTTGCGGGATGACCCGGCCCGCCGCGACCGGCTTCGCGCCGAGCTGGAGCCCGATCTGGCATCCGAGGAGATCGACGCCTTCTTCCGGCGGGTGGATCGGTTCCTCCGCACCAGGAGGTACCCCCGGCTGGACCCAAACCGCAACATCCCCTGGCCCCTCGTGTAGCGCCTGGTGCGAGCTGCATGCAGTGCACCTCCTGCACCCCCCGTGCCTCGCGCCACGCACCTCGCGCTCCCCGATATGGTATCCTTGGCGTGAAAAGCAGGGACTGTGAAGAGGCTGGAATGACCTACGACCCCAAGGATTTCGGACCGGTACTGCGCCTGGATGCGGATACCGAGGGGCCTCCGGGCAAGAGAACTTTCCGTCTCCTGGTAGCCAGCCGTGAGGGTACCGCCTCGCTCTGGTTGGAGAAGGAGGAGCTGAGGGCCCTCGGGGTGGCTATCGATCAGCTGCTGGCTCGCATCTCCGGCCGGCCCGAATGGAAGCTGTACGGAAGGGCTCCGGAACCCTACGAGCCCACTCTGGAGTTCCCGGCGCCCGCCCAGGTGGATTTCAAGGTAGGACAGCTGTCGCTGGGGTACGAGACCGACAGCGACATGTTCGTCCTGTTGATTCACGACTCCGAGGACGACCCTGAGGGACCTGCTTCCTTCACCTGCCTGGCCACCGCCGCACAGGTGCGAGCCCTCAGCAATCGCATCGAGTCGGTGATATCGGCCGGCAGGCCGACCTGTCCCCTCTGCGGCGACTCCATGGACCCCGACGGACACTCCTGCATCAGGGACAACTGAACCAGGGGCCGGCGGACAGCCCCCGTGGAGACGCGACGTGTCGCGTCTCTACAGCTGGACAAACACACTGGGCCGGCGTGTGGGATCGCCGGCCCAGCGCAGCGAGAAGGCTGTCCCCCCGACAGGCTTCTACGCCATATGTTCTTGCAAGAAGCGTGCTAACGACTCGATCCAACTGGCTCTCCGACAACCCCACAAGCCCCCTGGAGTCGGTCAGTCGGCGGCGGCCGGCCCGTGAGCCACGATCTGGTTCACCACCGAGTGCACGCCCGGTATCCCCCAGGCCACGTCCTCTGCGGCGGACCTGGTGCCGGGGACCGTCACGTCGCCCCGTAAGACGACCTCGCCGTTGTGCACCTCTGCCATGACCAGGGCATCGGTGGTCCTGGGATCCGACGCCAGGGCCCGGTTCAGCCAGTCCAGCATCTCCTCGTCCTCCTCGGAGGCGGGCTCCAGGGAGGTCTGGGTAAAGTAATCAGCGTGTTCTCTCATTGCACCACCTTGCTGTGCGGTCCGACCCGAGGCAGGCCGGCTCTACGCAAGCATCATGCCCTCTGGGCGGCCTGCCCGAAGATGAGAGTCTTTTCCTCTTTCACCGCCGTCTGGCACACCACATGCCTGTAAGCCGTAAGGGATTTGCGGCCGATGCTCAGAACTCGCTGTCCGAGCGTCCCCGGCCGGCTTGTCTCGAGGAGTCGGGGGGGTCCGCACAGCGCGCCGAAGAGGAGGTCGGGTGAAAATGGCAGCACCACATCCTGCTTGGCAGCGTGGCGCAGAGTCTATCTTTGGAGACAACACGCCTGGGGGACCTCAGGGACAGCAGCGGATGTTCCTGCTGCGACTCCGGCGTTTACTCTGGCTAAGGCGCAGTTGTGTCGGCCAGTTGGAGGATTCCATCGTCAAAGTCCTGGACAAGTCCATATACTCCACCTATTGCGACTGCCTCGAGATGGGGGTGGGCGACGAAGCCCGCCAGCTGTTGAAACAGAGCGCGTAGCTAGCACCCGGGGCCGGCTTCAGGCTGGCCCCGCGCCCGTCGTCCCTCCTTCTCCCTCCCGACAGCGAGCCCCGCCCACCATCACCGCCCGTTTGCTCCCCCGATGCGCCCGCCTCGCTTGCCTGCTTACAAAACCGTCATCGGCACCGCCGCCCCCGCGGTTGACACCGCGACTGCCATATCCTATCCTCCCTCCACACTATCCCTCGTCACCTGGAGACCCCGCATGCCCGAGAGCACGCCCAATCTTCTGGCCATCGCCGTCCACACCTACGACCGGCCGGGCATCCTGCACCAGCTCACCGGGGTGATCCTGGAGCACAACGCCAACATCACCTACGTGGATATCACCGATCGGCACGGGGATCGATCATCCACCTACTTCGAGCTGGAGGGGGTGGCCGACGCCAGTGCGTTGATGGAGGATCTATCCCGGCTGGACATCGTGGAATCCGTGGAGGAGATGCCCTCCTTCTGGAGGATCTTCGGCAAGCGGATCATCGTGATAGGCGGTGGAGCCCAGGTGGGCCAGGTGGTGCTGGGGGCCGTCAGCGAGGCCGACCGCCACAACATCCGCGGGGAGCGGATCTCGGTGGACACCATACCGCTGGTCGGAGAGAGGGAGCTCGCGGCAGCCGTGAGGGCCGTGGCTCGGCTGCCCCGGGCCAAGGCGGTGGTGCTGGCGGGATCCCTCATGGGAGGCGAGATCACCGAGGCCGTGAGGGAGGTCCAGGCCAAGGGGATCGTGGTGGTCTCCCTCAACATGGCCGGGAGCGTCCCCGACGTGGCCGACCTGGTGGTGTCCGATCCCGTTCAGGCGGGTGTCATGACGGTCATGCACGTGGCCAGCACGGCCAAGTTCGACATCACCCGCCAGCGGGGCAAACGGTACTAGACAGAATCCCCTCTCCCTCTGGGAGAGGCCGCCCGCAGGGCGGGTGAGGGCTGTCTTGGTGCTGCCGACCGAGCCCTCACCCCGACCCTCTCCCAAGGGGAGAGGGAACCCGTCTCGCCTAACTGAACCGGTCGAACAACCCCTCCAGCAGGTCGTGGGCGTCGGTTTCACCGGCGGCCTTCTGGCCCTCCAGCCCCTCCTCGAAGCTGGGTGCCTCCTCCCGATAGAAAACCCCCACGTAGAGGGGATCCTCGCTCCGAGCCTTCAGCATCGCCTCGCCGAGGTCAGCGGCATCGTGATCCTGGGGAAGCGCCTCAACCAGCTCCCGATAGAACTTGAAGGTGTTCACCTTGTTGAAGGTGGGGCACGGGCTGTACACGTCGATGATCGAGAGCCCCTTGTGGTCGATCCCCTGAACGATCAGGTCGGCCAGCTCCTTGGGCTGCCCCGAGAAGCCCCTGGCCACGAAGGTCGCCCCGGCGGTCAGGGCCAGCAGCAGGGGGTTCACAGAGCGATCGGCGCTGCCGTGGGGCGTGGTCTTGGTGGTGAAGCCGACCCGGCTGGTGGGCGAGGTCTGTCCCTTGGTGAGACCATAGATGCTGTTATCCATGATCAGGTAGGTCACATCCAGGTTGCGGCGGGCCGCGTGCAGGAAGTGGCCTCCGCCGATGGCGAAGGCATCCCCATCACCTCCCATCACCAGCACCGAGAGTTCGGGCCTCGCCGCTCTCAGCCCCGTGGCGATGGGCATGGTTCGACCGTGCACGCCATGGAAGCCGTAGGTTGCCACGAAGAAGGGGATCCGGCTGGAGCAGCCGATGCCGGACACCACCACCACATCCTTGGGATCGAATCCCTTCTCACGCATGGCGTTGTAGGCGGCGTTCAGCACGCCGAAGTCCCCACAGCCGGGACACCAGGTCGGCTTCTCGTCGCTCTTGTAATCCTCCAGGGTCCGTTCGATCAAGGCAGTGCTATCCAACATGCTGCCCCACCTCCTCGATCGCCTTCACGATCCGCGCGACCTTGATGGGAGTCCCGCCGTAGCTGCTCAGCTTCACGACGTCGCGCTTGTAGCGGGCCGCCAGCAGATCGGCGAACTGCCCGCTGTAGTTGACTTCAGGCACAATCAGTACCTTCTTGCTCCTGACGAACTCCCCCACCTGGCGGTCGGGGATCGGCCACAACATCCTGGGCGCCAGCGCCTCCACGGCGATGCCCTTCTCCCTGGCCAGATCCACGGCCTCCACCACGGCCCCCATCGTGGAGCCCCAGGTGACGATGCCGATCTCGGCCGAGGGGTCACCGTAGAGGTCCGCGGGCGGCGCATCCGCCGCCGCAGCCGCCAGCTTTCTGAACCGCTTTTCGGTCATGCGGCTGTGGGTATCTGGATCGTAGCGAGGGCGGCCCAGCTCGCCGTGCTCCAGACCGGTGGCTACGTACTGGCCGCCGGCCTGACCCGGCACACTCATGGGCGAGACCCCGGTGGCAGTGAAGCTGTACCTCTTGAAGCGGCCTCCCTCGTGGCCGTTGCCGCTCCCATCGGCCTGGTAGAGCAGCCGTCCCTTCAGCTCCACCTTCGAGAGGTCTGGCCGCGGTATCTTCTCGGTCCGGGTGGCGAGCACCGTATCGGAGAGCAGGATCACCGGCATCTGGTACTGCTCGGCCAGGTTGAAGGCGTTGATGGCCTGCCAGAAGCAGTCTTCCACCGAGGTAGGAGCCAGGACTATCCGGGGAACCTCACCGTGCCCGCCCGACACGGCCAGCTTCAGATCCCCCTGCTCGTGCTTGGTCGGCATGCCGGTAGAGGGACCCGCCCGTTGGACGTCCACGACCACGGCCGGCAATTCGGCCATGGCCCCCAGCCCCAGCATCTCCACCATCAGGCTGAGCCCCGGGCCCGAGGTGGCCGTCATGGCTCGGACCCCTCCGTAGGAGGCTCCCAGCACCATGCCGGCCGCCGCGATCTCGTCCTCCGCCTGGACCACCGATCCACCCACCTTGGACAGGTGGGCAGCCAGGAACTCCATGATGTCGGTGGCCGGGGTGATGGGATACCCGAAGTAGTTGCGGCAGCCCGCCGCGATGGCGCCCATGGCCAGGGCCTGGTTGCCCGAGACGACGACCATCTCGCCCCGATGCTCCGCGGCGCCAACGGCAAAGAGCGGCTTCCCGCCCATCTGATCCTGAACGTACCGGATCCCGGCCTCCAGGGCGGCCACGTTCTTGGCCACTACATCCTCGCCCTTCCGGCCGAACTTCTCCTGAAGGAGCCGAACCAACTGCTCCTTGGGAAGATCGAACAGGGCCGCCACCACCCCCACGGCCACCACGTTCTTGCCCAGCTCGAACTTGAGCTGGCTCCTGGCGATCTCCGTGAGGGGCACGGCGTACTGCTGCCGGTCGCCGCTCTCGGGCGGCGTGAACTCGGCCGAGTCGTAGATGAGCAGGCCACCCGGCTTCAGGTCGGCAACGTTCTTGTCGTAGGCCTCCTGGTTGAAGGCCAGCAGGACATCCAGCTGATCCCCCTGGGTGTAGAGGCGACGGTCGCTCAGCCGAAGCTGGATCAGGGTGTGCCCACCCTTGATCTCGGCCGGGTAGGTCTTGAAAGTCAGCAGCTCGTAGCCCGCGCGCGCCGCAGCCTGCGCCACCAGTTCCCCGGTGCTTATGACCCCTTCACCGGACTCGCCGGCAATCCTAACCACCAAATCTCCACTCGCCATAGCGGTATCACCCCTTTTGCCCGGACGGGCCCCTCAGGCAGGGCAAACCCTCCGCCATTCCCGGTCCGAACACCCTGCACTGCTGCCCATCGAGCCGCGGTCTAGCAGCCCTCCGGCCCCACGGGCCGGGAGTAGGTCCGATCGAACCTCGAAGACCGTGGCCACTGGGTCCGGCCACTTAAGACGCATTGTACTACATTTAGCGACAAAACGTGTTGCGCCACCATTACAGGTAGGGCCTTTTCGAGGTTGGCCGGACTGTCATGCTGAGCGAAGCGAAGCATCTCCCGGGGCGGCGAGAGGAGACCCTTCGCTCCGCTCAGGGTGACAATGAAAAGGCCCTACATTACAGGGCAATCTGAGCCGGTCTCACCGAGGAGAGGTCAACAGAGGCTGTTGTGAGACGGAGACGGTGGTGGGGGCGTCGAAAGTGCCGGGATCGTCGGTCCAGAGCACCCGCAGCCGGAAGTCGAAGCTGTAGTCGGCGCTCCCGGAGTTCTCCGCCGCCTGCCAGGAGCCGCGCCAGGGTACACGCGAGACGCCTACTTCAGCCAGTCGGGCACCGTCCAGGATCCCTTCCCGGACGCCCCGGCCTCGGTTGAATAGCGGTTGTCCGTGGTCTTCGTCTCGCCCGATAGCATCTCCGAGGACGGCCGCGAAGGGGCAAGCCCGACCTCCGGATCCCCCGCCGGCAGTTGTCGCTCGCACGGGGAGTCCGCCGCCTGCTCGACTCGGTCGGAGTCCGGCGCAGCATCTGGAGCGAGATCGGCGGACCCCGCCGAGGGGATCGAGGTGGCGACTTGCGAGATCGCGGGCTCGCCGGACCGAACCGGTCGAGCGAAGCCGGGATGCCCGACGAGGACCGATCCCGGCTCGGCTGGGGGCGGCTCTGCCTCCTCGGACCTGCCCGTCAGTCGGGTCCATAAGGCGTGGATCCGTGTGGAGCGCTGGGATCGAAGATCGGCCAGGGCGAGGTTGGTTTCCCACGCCTGACGAACGGCCTCATCCTGGAGACTCTTGGTCTGCCGCACGGCCTCGACCAGGGTCTGCTCCGCCTCGGTCCGGGCGTTGTCGAGGATCCGATCCGCTTCTGCCTGAGCCTCGGCCAGGATCTGCCCGGATCGCGCTTCGGCCGCCCTCACCAGTTCGTCGTACACCCGTTCCCCGGCGAGAAAAGCGTCCAGGCGGGCCTGCATCGCCTCATGGAAGGCGATCCTCAGCACCTCGGTCGACAGTCCCGCAGCGGCGCCACCGACCGCCTCGGGCCCTTCAGGCTGCGCCCCCGGTTGAGCGGGAGATCCCTCGTGCCAAAAGAGATTGGAATCAGCTTCCGTGCTCATTGCTCCCCACCGCTTTCGTCCAACTGAGGCTGATAGTAGGCCAGTCCCCGCTTTGCCTTCGGGTTCTCCGGGTCCA
>JAMCTB010000222.1 GCA_023380955.1 Chloroflexota bacterium
ACTGTCGCTCACCCCGTGAGAGAGGGAGGTGAGCTTGAAGATTGGGTTGGTATCGAAAGTACTCTGTGTCATGGAAGGAAGCCTATCACCGACGGTGCTATAATGCCATTACCGATTCCGAATAGTACCTATTCAGTTGAGTTATAGCTGTGAACCTCCGGCATCGTTAGCTCTTGACTTGCCCGAGGCGTCATGATACTTTCTGCATAACGATTCTTCGTCCAGGGGTGAGCGACAGTGGACGACTTGGGTGCGCCCGCCGCGCGAGAAAGGACAGATTTCGATGGAGAGAGGAGTTCGCCCGCCGTGTCTCTCGCCGGGCTCGAGGTGCGCTCCAAGCTGTGGATCGAGGTGAAGGGCAAGGCGGTGCTGAGCGACTACCGAGCCGCGATTCTCGAGGGGATCGAACGCACCGGCTCCCTGACGAAGGCCGCCGAGGAACTGAAGGTTCCGTACCGGACCGCCTGGCAGAGACTGAAGGAGTCGGAGGAGGTGCTGGGGCTGCGGCTTGTCGAGACCCAGTCTGGTGGCGCGGACGGAGGAGGAAGCACCCTCACGCCCACTGCCAAGGAGCTGCTTCGCCGCTACCGTGAGCTCAGCCGGGGTCTGGACGCCCTGGTGGACGGCCGATTCCGGAAAGCCTTCGGCTGATCTTTCTTTTGGCAAGCGTTATGATCCGGCGTGCCGGACGAACCGCATAATCTCTCCGAGCCCCGCGACCTAAAGGTTGGGAACCCATGGCCAACGGGGCCGTTCGCCGAAACGGCGGGCCTTCCTACGAAGGTCTCGGGTGGGGAAGGAAACGACCCCGCCTCCGCGTGCTTGGAAAGGAGAGGGGAGGGACCCGAAACCGGGTTTCTGACGCCCCTCGTGCCTGCCAGCATCCGGGGCGGGGTCTTTCGTTTCAGCTTGAGCACCAGAATACGGATCGGGGAGGATTGGAACGATGGCTGCTGTGGATGTGCCGCATCGGGAGGGCGGCGAGGAGAAACAGGAGAACCGGCGCGTGCCCAAAGGAAAACCGACGGCCAACCGCTACGACCGGATGGAGTGGGCTGGCGCCTTTGGGGACCTTGGCACCCTCATTCCCTTCGTGGTCGGCTACATAGCCGTCCTTCACATGGATCCGGTGGGGGTGCTTCTGGCCTTCGGTCTCACCAAGGTGGCCGTTGGCTTCTTCTACCGAACCCCCATGCCGGTTCAGCCGATGAAGGCCATCGGCGGTGCAGCCATCGGCCAGGGAGGCGTCCTCACCCCGGGCATGGTGTACGGCTCGGGACTGGTAACAGCCGCCATCTGGCTGCTCCTGGGGTTAACCGGCACCGTGGACAGGCTGGCCAGGCTGGCCTCGGAGCCCGTCGTCAGGGGTATCGTTCTCGGCCTCGGCTTCACCTTCGTCTTGGAAGCCTTCCGGATGATGGGCAGCGATCCGATGGTGGCCGGAGTGGGGCTCGTCGTCACCTACCTTCTGCTCTCCAACCCCAAGGTGCCCGCCATGTTCGTTTTGCTGCTCTTCGGCATCGCCGTCGCCATCTTCCAGCAGCCCAACCTTCCCGCAAAGCTGGTCCAGGCCGGGATCGGTCTGCGCCTCCCCTCTCTCGCCCTCGGAAGCCTCTCCTGGCAGGACGTGCTCTGGGGTGGCCTCATCCTGGCGATCCCGCAGGTTCCTCTCAGCCTCGGCAACGCCTGCATCGCCGTGGTAGCGGAGAACAACGATCACTTCCCGGATCGGCCCGTCACCGAGCGAAAGGTAGCCACCTCCATGGGGCTGATGAACCTCTTCTCCCCCCTGATCGGCGGCATCCCCATGTGCCATGGGGCCGGGGGGATGGCCGGACACGTGCGGTTCGGAGCCAGGACCGGAGGGGCGCTCGTGATCCTGGGAAGCCTGATCATCGCCCTTGGCCTCTTCTTCGGCAACTCCGTGGAGCTGATCTTCCAGATGTTTCCCGTCGCGATCCTGGGGGTGATCCTCTTCTTCGCCGGCATAGAGCTCGCCCTCTCATCTCGGGACATCGGGGGCAAGAAGGAGGACGTCTACCTCATGCTGGTGACCGCGGCCTTCGCCACCTGGAACATGGGGGCTGCCTTCGTGGCGGGAGTGTTGCTCCACCAGGGCCTGAAGAGGGGCGTCGTCAAGCTGTAAGATCGACATCGGGGACTGTTACTTTGGGCGCTAAGCTCTCAACCATCGGAAGGTCTTGAACCCGTGTGGCAGCTCAGACAGGCCGTATCGAGTCGCCCCCGATGGTCAGCCGGCATCCCCGTCCCGCCCGAGGCCCCGACACCCGGTCCCCCGGCGTATGGCAGGTCGTGCACTGCTCCCGACCCTGAACCGGATGGGGCACCGCCATCGGCCCCGAGGATGTCGCCGTGGCCGTCGACGCGGCGGGCGGTTGAGACGACGGGGAGGTAGCCCCAGCCGCTGCTGGAGCCGGGTAGTGGCAGGTCTGGCAGTCGGCGCCGATGGTCTTGCCGGCTACTTCGCCACTCACGCCCACCAGCTTGCCGTGGCAGCGGAAGCAACCCTCGTGGCCGCTCCAGTCAGGATAAGTGCCCGGGGCAACCTTCATGTCGGGGAAGACGCTACCACGGTAGATGTTGCCTAGCTCCGCGACCGCCTGCTTTATCTGAGGGCCATACTGGCTATAGGCCTGGGCCTGCTGGCCGCTGTAGTACCCCTCGACGCCGTCGATCCGCTGCAGCGTCTCCTGGTACTGCTCCTGGCTCAGTTGCGAACGGGGATCGCCCACGGCCATCATCGCCTGCTGCTTGATGAATGGGATGCTCGGGCTGATCTTTCCCAGGGCCATCGCCTTGTCAACGCTATCCTCGATGGGCGGGAAGCTGTGGGCGGCCCGGTTGTGGCAGTCGATGCAGTCCATGAACCGCTGGTCGCTCTGGATGCGCGCTGGCGTCACCTGGTACTCCTGGCCCGGGTTGACGTACTCGTCCACGGACCCGTCGGGCTTCTCCACCCGCACCCAGCCGATCTCGCTGCGGTCCTCGTTGGAAGGCAAGTAGTACACCTTGGCAGAGGTGTGCCAGTGGATCCCCTGGCCCTGGGCGCTGCCACCCACCCGGAAGACCATGGACTGGGAGCTCGGCGTGTTCTTCTCATCCTGGGCATAGTGAATGGTGGTGCGGACTTGGTTGCCGTAAAACTGCTGCGGCCAGTGGCACTGCTCGCAGGTATCCCGGCTGGGGCGCAGATCGGTGATGGGAGCGGCGGTGGGGCGCTGGTATAGGTTGAAGGTGTAGTTGAACACCTGACGAATGCCGGAGACCTTGGACTTCACCAACCAGGAAGCCCTGGGACCTATGTGGCAGCTGGTGCAGGAAACCCGGGCGTGGGCTGAAGCGTCGTAGGCTGCGGCCTCGGGCTGCATCACCCGATGGCAGATGTCGCCGCAAAACTGCTTGGAGTCCATGAACTCGGCGGCTCCCCAGGTGGTGACGGCCATCAGCGACAAGACGGCTGCGGTCGCGGCTGCGAAGACGACGATCCCCCTTCGCTGTCTGGGGTCGTTGAGGTCGAGAAGGGGAAGGGCCTTGGCCACGATGCCCAGCTTGGCCAGGCGGCGGCGCTCCCGCATGGCGCCGATGGGGATCAGGATCAGTCCAAACACCAGGGCAGCCGGTCCCAACAGGAAGGTGAGGATGCCGGTGTAGGGGTTTGCGATGGCCCCTGTGGCACCCAGGGCCAGCAGCACCAGGATGATGACGAGGGAGAAGATCGCGATGGTGCCACCCAGGAGGCTGATGGGATTGAGCAGGGTCAACGGAAGCTTTCGTTGCATAGTACCTCTACGAGAGCCAGAGGGCTTCCCAACTGGGAAGCCCTCTGGGATACTGGTGTACTAGGCCAGCAGCCAGGGTGAGCGATACCAACCGTTAGGCTTGTCCGGCTGCTACTGGGCGAAGACGAGCTTGCTTACAGGCACTTCAGCATGGGCGCTCTCGCCGGGTTGGCGGGTCTTGATGTACATGTCGAAGTCGTACTGCCCGGCTGGGTCGAACTTCACGTCATCCCAGTGCCCCGTGTCCATTTTCCGGGCGAACTCGACCGTCCAGACGCCATCCATCCACGCGCCCTTGGCCTGGATGTCGTTCCAACTCGGGCCAGAGGGGGCGCTCAGGATGCGGCCAGGGATGCGGGTGAACATCGGCACCTTGTTGCCGGCTTTGTCGGTGAGGGTGCCGTCGGCATCGGCCTTCACGATCTTCTTGGCGAGGCCCGAGTCGATCTCAGACTGTAGCAGGAAGCGGGGGTCACCGACCGAGACGCCACCGGTGCCGGAGTATGGCTTCCAGTAGAGGGGCACCTCGACGCCTCCCAGCTTCTGAACGTTGTCCGCATAGCCGCGGTTGCCGCCCGAGCTCTCGTCTCTGGTGAAGCCGCCGGCCGGGTCGGCGTTCTCGTCGTCGCTCAGGCGGAAGTCACGGGCCCAGCCCATAGGGTTGGCGCGAGCCGAGCTGAATTGCCAGTAATCGAGGGTGGTGCCCTTCGGGGCCACCATCTTCTCTCCGTGGCAGGTCTGAGCGCAGCCGACCGAATCGTAGTTGGGCAGGTTTATGTTGAAGAAGAACCCCATCTCGTCTTCGTCACCGAAGTCGTCCTCGATTCGCCCCCACGCCTTCTTGGAGGCGTCGTAGGCCCAGTTGCTTCTCTCCACCTGGTAGTTGGAGTCCGGGTACTGGGCGAGGAAGTAAACCATGTCCCCCGAGTAGACGGACTTGATGGTGATGTTGAACTTGGGGATGCCGAAGGTAGTTACCGGGATCTCGAGGGCGGATGCTTTGGCCCAGGCCGAGTCGTTGCCGTTGCCGTCGAGGACGGGTGCCGCATCAACCCGGACCGAGGTGAGGATCGGGTTGCCGGTTGGGGCTGGAACGCCAGCGGGTGCCTCGCTCGGGGCCGCGGGTATCGGCCACACGTAGCCGCCGGCCTTGAAGGTTTCGCCTGTCGCGTTCAGGGCGGGAATGGTCGAATGGCAGGTGGTACAGGGCTGCCCGGTCTTTGCCGCATAGTCCGTCGTCGCCCCCGCGGGGACGGCTAGGGCAATGACCGCTACCATAGCGGCAGCCAGTGACACGGCTAGAAGTGCTCTCAACTGGACCTCCTCGTCAGTTTGCTTCCATCGTAGCTGTCCCAACTGTGGACGCATGAGCAGGGTGCGAAGGGGCGCGACTAGATCCTGGTGGTAGGCCCTCCTTTCATGGCAGTCTCCCGTTGAAGATGGCGGGAAGCGCCATCAAGCCGCCATCCTGGGAGGGAGGTCCCGAGGGTAGCCTGATGGCACCCGCAAGCCTCGAAAGAAGATGAAGGGCGCAGGCGGTCTATCAGCTCATATCAGACATCACATCTGAAAGCATGGCAACGAGGAAAACACGCCTTGTCGGATAGGTGTTTCCACCTACTTTCGACAGGTGGTTACATCGCTGGAAAGTTGGCCGGGGCTGCTAGAATACAAAGTACGATGGAGACGATACGGATCGTTCTTGCAGAAGACCATTCGCTGGTGCGGGAGGGGACGCGCCGCATCCTCGAACAGCATGCCGATCTCACCGTCCTGGGCGAGGCCGGCGATGGGCAGGAGGCGCTGGAACTCGTGCAGCGCCTCTGGCCAGACGTGCTGATCCTGGACATCCGCATGCCCAAGCTCAGCGGCGTCGAAGTCGTCCGGTTGATTAGAGATGCGGGCCTCGACACCAGGGTGTTGGTGTTGACCGCCTACGACGACGACGACTACATCCTCGCCTTGATGGAGGCCGGGGCCTCCGGCTACATGTTGAAGACCGCCCGGGCTAGCGAGCTGGTGGACGCCGTGCGGCGGATTCACGAGGGGGAGCCGGTCCTCCATCCCTCCATCGCGCTCAAGGTAGCTCGCCTTTGGAACCGTCGCCAGGTTTCAGTGCACCAGGAGGCTCCGGGGCAGCTCAGCCCGCGGGAGCGGGAGGTGCTCGATCTTGCGGCAAAGGGATTCCGGAACAGGGCAATTGCCGATAGTCTGGGCATCAGCATGCGTACTGTCGAGGGCCACTTCAACAGCATCCTGGCGAAGCTGGGTGTTTCCTCGCGCCTGGAGGCCGTCCTATATGCCGTCTCCCACGGCTGGATCGCGCTGGAAGAGAGCAAGGATCAGAGTTGAACGGAAAATCCTGGATCTACCCCTTCCGCCCCAGGATCCGGGACAGGCACTTCTGGGCTGTCCAGGGTCTCGTCGCGGTGGTTGCCGGTTTCCACCTCCTTGCCGAGAGCCTGCGGCTTTGGGAGAGCTGGCAGATCCCGGATTATAGCCTCACGTTTGTTCCGATCACCCTTCTCTACATCCCGATGGTATATGCTGCCCTCAACTTCGGCTTTGCTGGTTCGACGGCGACCGCCCTGCTGTGCATTGCTCTCACCGTGCCCCTGCCGCTGCTGTACCACAAAGGGCTCGACGCGGCGACCGAGCTTTTCCAGCTCGGCATAGTCGCGGGAATCGCCTCCTTCGTCGGGCACCGGGTGGACCGTGAACAGGCTGCCAGGCAGCAGGCCGAAGCAGCCGGCGCCGCATTCAGGGCCTCCGAGATGAAGTATCGAGGTCTGTTTGAGTCCAGCCCGATCCCGATCCTGGTGACAGATCCGGCCGGTACGATCTTCGAGGCAAACCCGGCTGCAGGCGGCCTCTTTGGGAAGGATCCAGCCGACCTACGCAACGCGACCATCGCGGATCTCGTTAGGCCGGCTGGGAGCAGGAAACTCATCGACCTATCTCACGACGCCAGGCAGCAGGAAGACTACCTCACTATCACCAGGGCCAACGGTTCACAGGTATATCTCGAGCCGACGCTCACTCGGATCAGCGACAGCCAGGGCAACCCCGTGATCGAGATCCAGCTCAGAGACGTCACCGAGGAACGGCAGCAGCGGGCTGGATTGAGGGCTTTCGCCGCGACCATCCTCCGAGCGCAGGAGGAGGAACGTCGTCGGATCGCTCAGGAGCTTCACGACGAGAGCGTCCAGCAGTTGATCCTGTTGTGCCGCCAACTGGACCTGGTTGAGGGCGTTGGTGCGCCACTGTCACCCCTCGGCCTCGGCGAGTTGCGGGCGGCTCGAAGGACCGCTGAGACGGTCGCCGAGGGGCTGCGGGACTTCGCCCGGACCCTCCGCCCCCTGACCCTAGACGACCTGGGGCTGGTGACCAGTGTTCGCAGGTTGGTGGAGGACTGCGCCGAGCGGGCCAAGGTCGACGGAGAGGTGACCATAGTGGGGGAGGAGCGCCGCTTGGCCCCGGACTTGGAACTGTGCCTGTTCCGTATAGCCCAGGAGGCGCTGCGAAACGTGGAGCGTCATGCGAGGGCTTCTCACGTGAGCGTGAGGATGGTTTTCTCTGAATGCAGAGTCGGGCTGGAGGTGGTGGACAACGGCATCGGTTTCAGCCCGCCCACCGCCTCCGACTTCGCCGCCGGCGGTCACCTCGGGCTACTCGGAATGAGGGAGCGTGCCAAGTCGCTGGGCGGCACCCTGGAGATCACCTCCAACCGGCAGGATGGCACGAGGGTCGCCCTACTAATTCCCGAGACAGGCGCCGGTTGCCATGAGACCGGTCCCGAGGATTAGCTGCTGGACGGAGTCGAGAAATGCAAACCAATAATCATGGCCGTAACGGCACTTTCCATACCCTGTCGGTCCTCACTCTTGGCTGGGCATTCCTGCGGCTGGGCGCGACCGCCTTCGGCGGCCTCGGGGCGGCCCTCGCCCTGATCGAGCGCGAACTGGTGGATCGTCGGGGCGTGCTCACCCGGGACGACTTGACCGAGGCCCTTACCTACACCAAGCTGCTGCCGGGATCCACCGTCCTCCAGGTCGTGGCCTATCTCGGCTTCAAGCTGGGCGGTTGGGGAGGCTCGGCGCTTGCGACCGCAGCCCTCATCTTTCCCTCCTTCCTCGCCATGCTGCTGCTGGCCGCCCTCTACGTGGCGGCGACCGCCCTGCCTGGCATGGGTCCGGCGGTGGGCGGGCTCACGGCGGCAGTGGTCGGCGTGCTGCTCGCGACCACCTACCGCCTCGGCAGGTCCAACGTGAAGGAGCCCCTCACCCTGGGGATCGCGCTGGTCGCCTTCGCTGCGGGGACCCTCCTGGACCTGAACGCCGCCTTGATCGTTGTGGCGGCCGGGCTGATTGGCGTGCCCCTGCTATCCAAGCCAGTGGCCAACAAAGAGCGGACCAGGGGAGGCGCGCGGTGATCCTCGAACTCTTCTGGCGCTTCCTGCTGGTCAGTTTGCTTGCCTTCGGCGGAGGCCAGGCGGCCTTCCCACTGGTGGAGCGGATCGCCGTGGCGGAGACCGGCTGGGTGAGCCCCTCCGACTTCGCCGCGGCGGTCGCCTTCGGCTACGTCACCCCCGGGCCGGTGCTCATCCTGGCGACCTTCGTCGGCTACCGGGCGGCCGGCCTCGTCGGGGCGCTGTCCGCTACCCTGGGGGTGTTTCTGATGCCGTGGGCCCTGGCCGCCCTGGCCGCCCACCTGCTCCGCCGCTTCCTTCAACACCCCTGGCTGCGAGGCTTCGGGCGAGGGGCGGGGCCGGCGGTGGTGGGCCTGCTCGGGGTCACGGCCCTCAGCCTCGCCCGGCAGACCTTCACCGGCTGGCCCTACGCCCTCATCGCGGTCCTCGCCCTGCTCCTGGCTCTGCGCACGAAGATCCACCCCTTCCTGATCCTGGTGGGTGGGGCCGTACTGGGGGTGCTATTTGGCTTCCTGTCGCTGGGCAGCGTGGCGTGAGGGCATGAACTGGAAGATCCTCCTGGCCTTTGCTCTCTTCCTCGGGCTCGCCATCGCCCTGTCGCTGGCAGCGGCTACCTTCCCGGTCCTGCCATTCGACGTGAAGATCGGTCAGGAGCTGGGGAAGGAGAGGAATCCCATCTTCGCCTCCCTGATGCAGGGCGTAAGCGAGATCGGCCGCCCCGAGGTGGCTACGCCTCTGATCGTCGGCACGGCGGCGACCCTCGCCTTGTTGCGTCGATGGCTGGAGGCGTTCTTCGTGCTGGCGACCGCCACGGGCGTAGCGTTGGCTATCCTGCTGAAGGTGGTCGTGGCTCGGCCTCGTCCCATGCCCGATGCGGGGAACGACCTCCTGGGGCTCTTCAACCAATACGGCTTTCCCAGCGGCCACGTCGTCTTCTTCGTCGTATTCTTCGGTTTCGTGGCCTATCTGGCGTACAGCCAGCTGGCGGGCCCCCCTGCGGTGGGCCGTGGTGGCCCTCTGCGGCGCCCTGATCCTGTTAATCGGCCCGTCGCGGGTGTTTCTCGGCGCCCACTGGGCGAGCGACGTCGCCGGCGGCTATCTCATCGGTGGATTGTGGCTCTTTCTGTTGATCCTGGCATACCGCTGGTCGGTGCGCCGCTTCCGCCGGGCTACGTGAGGTAATGAACCTCGATGGCACTCTCTCAAACGCTCCCGACCCAGACCTCGGGATCAACAGGTAGAGCCCGTCGCGCCCTCAGCACCGTGAAGGTGGCCTGGCTCGTAGCCCTCATCACTATGCTCGGTCTGGGGTTGAGGGTCTACGGCCTAGCCCAGGGGCTTCCCTACGAGTATGTCCCGGACGAGAGCACCCTGGCGGAGTCTCCTGGATATCGGCGCCCATATGCCCCTGCTGTCGACCGTCCTGCTGGCCCCCGCCCTCTTCTTCGCCCTGAACCCTTACGTGCTGCTGGAGGCGGACCGGTTCGTCGCCTTCCACTCCAGCGGCGAATCCTCCATCGGCGGGCAGATCCGGGGCCACTGCGAGGGCTTCTTCCAGCAGTTCCTACAGAGGCAGGGGTTCGCCTTCTTCGCCGAAGCCGTCCTGGCCTACGATCCCGCCATCGCCCTCCTGGGTATCGTCGGAGCTTTTCTGGCCGTGCGGCGCTTCCCCTCGACTGCCCTCCTGGTGCTGATCTACCCGCTCTTCCACTACCTGATGTTCTCCACCACCTCCCCCAGCCTGGAGCAGCGATACATGCTGCCGGTGGTGGTGCTGGGCTCCCTTCCCGCCGGGCTGGCGGCGAGCCTTGCCGGTTGGTTCCAGGACAGGTTGAAGCCCGTGAGATGGGGAAGCCGGCTCGGCGCTCTCCTGGCCGCGCTCCTGATCGCTGTTGTCGCGCTGGCCTCCCTGCGCTACGACTGGCTCCTGGCTCAACCGGACACGAGGACCCTGACGAAGGAGTGGATCGAGAGCCCATCCCGCCGGGGTCCGAGGTGGCGGTGGAGTCCTACCCTCCCCCGCTCGACCCCGATCCAGAGGGATTGCGGGCCCGGCAGCAAGCGGAGCCGAAAAGCCTGGGAGCCCGCGACCGGTGGATCCTGGAGAAGGGGCTGCCCGAGGGGGCGGTGGCCTACCGCTTGACGCGGCTCAACCTGGTGGACACATCCCCCGCCGTCGATCTCCTCTCGCCCTACCTGGCGACCCACCGGATCCGCTATTTCGTGGTCAGCGACTTCCGCTGGAAGTCCGACCACCGGGGGCACCAGGCCCTGAGAGCGTACCTGGCCCAGCGCGGGCGGTTGCTCGCAACCTTCTCCCCCGGCCAGGCAGCGGGATACGTGCCTTCGGATCTGCTGAACAACCTGGAAGACCCGTGGCTTGAGCTGTGGCGGCTGGAGCGCCCGGGCCCGAGGATCGAGGTCTACGAGGTCGGCGAGTGAAGAGCGGTATTCTCACCGTCTGGCAGCGAGACCCCCGACGTCAGCACTGTGAAGGTAGGAGTGGTTGGTATACTCACCTTGCCCGATGCCGCCAACTGTCGGCTCGAGCGTAGGTGGGGCTCGCCGATACTGCCGCAACTTCGTTTGGAGGTGAACTGTGAAAGGGCGTGCTCTTCTCAGCGCCGTTCTCTTCCTGCTGTTGTTCGCCCTGGCACTGGTCATGCGAGGTGGGCCTATCTCCGGCGACGAGGCCCTTGAGAGGGCACTCGCCGGCCATGGAGGAGCCACCCTGAGCCTGGTGAGCCGGTTGGTGGGGCTACCCGTCTGACGGCCCTGGTTCTGGCCGTAGGGGCGCTGCTCTGGTTGCGAGGAGCGCGGCGGGCGAGTCTCATCCTCGTGCTGGCCGATCTTTCCGCCGAGGTCGCGGCCTTCGCCCTGAAGGCGCTGGTAGGTCGGTCGCGGCCCGGCCAGGGGCCGACGGACGACCTCGTGGCGACTGCCTCCTTCCCCAGCGGCCACGTCGTGCGGGTCACCGTGACCCTTGGCGTGCTCCTGGCTCTCATCGCATGGGACCACCCCAGGTGGCGCATGCCAGCTGTCCTGGTGTCAGTCGCCTTTCTATTGGTGGTGGGGGCCGCCAGGGTGGCCTCCGGAGAACACTGGCCCAGCGACGTGGTGGGTGGATACCTGCTGGGCGGCGCCTGGACTGACCTTGCCCTGCTTGTCGGAGAGTGGGGGAGGAGCAGGCAGGAGCGGCTCTCGAAGGACGCCGTGTCGTGATGACGCGGTCCGGTAGGCTGCTCTCCTATCCATCCTCAGCCGGCGGCCGGAAGCCCGGGTGGGGCAAAGGGTTGAAAGCTCTACTGTTGGCCGCGATCATGGCTGCCCTCTTAGGCGCTGGTGCTTCTCTCGTGATCCTTGCCACCCTGCCTGATGTGGGCGATGCCGAGGCTCGGGTCGCCGAGGTGCTGCGAGCCCACGACGGGATCGATACCGGACTGCCACTGCCGGGGAAGGTCGCGCGATCGGTCGTCGCCATCGAGGACCGACGCTTCTATGTTCATCATGGCATCGATCTGGTGAGCCTGCTTCGGGTTGCCTGGTCCACCCTGACCACGGGTTCCCCTCAGGGTGGTGCCACGATCTCGCAGCAGTTGGCCAAGGTCCTGTACGTGGAGGACGATCACACCCTCAAGGCCAAGCTGCGGATGATGGGGCTGGCGGTCAAGCTGGAGCTGCGCTACTCGAAGGCCGAGATCCTGGAGATGTACCTCAACGGCATCTACTACGGCGATGGGCACTGGGGCGTCGCCCAAGCCAGTCGGGGGTACTTCGGCAAGGCGCCGGAGGCGTTGGATTGGGCGGAGGCGAGTCTCCTCGCCGGGTTGCTCCAGGCGCCCTCCGCCTACGACCCGACGAAGCATTTCGATCTGGCCAGGCAGCGCCAGCAGCATGTCCTCGCGGCCCTGGTCCGGGGCGGCGTCCTGACCCAGGCCGAGGCCGACGCCTCCTACGCAGAACTTGCCAGCCTGAGACGCTGAAGATGTGCTTCACCCTTGACTGACATTGCGAGCCTGGGGGCAACCAACTCAAGACAGCGGATCTTATTCCCTCCATCGGCAAACTCGGATGCACAAGGTAGAGGCGCAACTCAAAGAGGAAGATAGAGGGTGAAGCAGGCGCCGCGGCCCGGGATACCGTGGCTTTGGGCGGTGAGCCGGCCGCCGTGGGCCTCGACGATGGAGTGGGCGATGGAGAGTCCCAGCCCTGCGCCCCCCTCGGAAGGGGTGCGGGACGGGTCGGCGCGGTAGAACCGCTCGAAGACGTGGGGCAGGTGTTCGGCAGGGATGTCCTCGCCGGTGTCCTGGACCGTCAGCCACAGGTGCTCTCTTGGGCCCCTGGGATACCTCGCACGCCCGGCCCGCAGGGTGATCGTGCCACCGGTCGGGGTGTGGCGCACCCCGTTTTCCAGTAGGTTGAGCAGCGCCTGGCCCATCCGCTCCGGGTCCAGGCTCACCGGCGGCAGGTCCAGCGGCACCTCGTTGGCCAGGATCACGCCTTTGGCCGCGGCTACTGGCTCGATGCGGACCGGGGCGTCCCGAGCCAGATCGGCCACTGGGGTGGGGCAGCGCTTCAGTTGGGGTGCGCCCGCGTCCAGAGAGGCTACCTGCCTCAGGTCGTCCACCAGGCGGAGTAACCGGTTGACCTCGCCGTGCATGGCCTCGAAGGCCATCTCCGCCGAGCGCCGGTCGGCGATCTCGCCGGAGTGGAGCCCCTCCAGGTAGCCCCGGATCACCGTCAGGGGGGTCCGCAGATCGTGGGAGACGTTCGTCACCAACTCCCGCCTCAGCCGCTCCACGCCGACCATCCCCTCGGCCATCTGGTTGAAGGCCCTGCCCAGGGCAGCCACCTCGTCCTGCCCCCTGGCCGGAACCTGCACGGCATAGTCCCCTCGTGAGATGCGCGAAGCCGCCCTGCTCATCTCTGAGAGGGACCGGCTGATGGAGCGGACCAGCAGCACCCCCAGTCCCGCGGCGAGCAGGGCCACGGCCAGCCCGGCGGCGATCAAGGCGCGGGTGACGCCCGCCAGGAACTCGGCGTCGGCCCGCTCGGCGGCGGCGCTGCGCTGGACGGAGAGGGTGCCCATGACCCTCCCTCCGATGCCCGCCACCGGGATGGGCGTGCCCAGATCCGGGACCTCGGCGGCTGCTCGCCCGATCAGGTCGCGTCGGGTGGCCACCACGATGCGGCCCTGCACATCGGGCAGGGTGACCTGCCCCCCGATCAGGATGCTCGCCTGCTCGATGCTCGGCTGCACACCATCCCAGCTTCCGTGTTCGGTGTGATACCCCGCCAGCATCACCGGCAACATCTCGTTGTGGGCGGCGGCCTGGTCGTTCAGATAGCGGGAGAAGGTCTGCGAGGTCGCCGAATAGATGATCCCGGCGAGGAGGGCCACCGTGAGCGCGATGAGGGCCAGGTAGCTGAGAAGAAGGCGACGGGCCATCACCTGTCCTGCTCGTAGGCGTGGGCTACGCCTCGAATGGTGCGGATCAGGTCGGCGCCCTCCGGCCCGAGCTTCCGGCGCAGGTTGCTCATGTGGGCGGTGACCGTGTCCTCGCCGGCCTCGTCGTCGTAACCCCACACCTTCTCCAGCAGGTGGCTCCGGCTGAAGGCCCAGCCGGGGTTGCCCATCAGCAGGTGGAGCAGGTCGAACTCGGTGGGCGTCAGTTCCACGGGGTGGCCGTCCAGGGTCACCTGACGGCGGGCCGAGTCCAGGAGCAGGCGAGGGCCACCCAGCAGGGTTGGCCGGGGTGGCTCGTTGAACTGGTAGGCCCGGCGCAGCAGCGCCTTCACCCGGGCAACCAGCTCGGTGGGGCTGAAGGGTTTGGCCAGGTAGTCGTCGGCCCCGATGCCCAGACCGATGGCCTTGGCGGTGTCCTCGGCCCGGGCCGTGAGCATCAGCACGGGCACCGTCCGGTTCGCCGCGGACCGGATTATGCGGCTAGATAATTGAAGCTTTGATGCTGCCCTGGATTGCCAACATTGCAGAATGGAGGACATTGCAGGTGAGATCTCCACAGCGGGACGTGGACTTCCTCTTGCTGGCCGCGGGTCTGGCGGCGATTTCGACGCTCGTCGCCTGCGCTCCCCAGCCAGCGACGCCTACCGCAGCCCCACAGTCGCCCATTGCGGTGACCGCACCACCGAATGCGGCTACCACTCCGGCGACGGCAGTCGCTGCAGCTCCAGCAGCGACCACTTCGGCCGCAGCCGCCCCGTCTCCAACACCCTTGGTCCTAAACAATGCCCAGTTAACCGCCATCCAGCCAGCCCTGGGGACTGTTATGATCGAATACAGCCGTAGGATGGCGGCAACCTACTTCGCGGAGCAGGCGGGAAACTGGGACATGGCCAAGTATCAGGTGCTGGAGATGCGGGAGATCCAGAAGGTCGGGGAAACAACCCGGCCGGCTCGCGCCGCGGCCTTGAAGGGCTTCGAGACCAGCTTCCTGGACCCCCTGGCCACGGCCATCGACAACAAGGACACCGGCGCCTTCACCACCGCATACAACAACGCCATCAACGGTTGCAACAGCTGCCACGCCAGCCAGACCAGCAGCGAGTTCCCCGGTAGCTACGGTTTCATCAAGGTCCAGGTGCCAACCGACAACACTTTTGAGAGCCTGCTGCAATGGAAGTGAGACGAGTGGAGTACCTGGCCCACTAGATCGAGGCAAGGGGCAGAGCCCCATCCGACGAGACCGGCGGGGATTGGGACAGTCCGGCTGCTGTGGATGCCGGCTGATGGACACCCGTGCCGCCGGGCGCTCGCTGCGTCTCACCTTCGAAGGCGGCGGAGCAGTTCGAAGTAGGCCAAGTCGGCGGCGGCCACGGCACCGGCCACTGCCAGGGTCTGCCAGGGCAGAGAGAGACCGACGACCAGGTTAGCCACGATGCCCGCCACCGGCACCGCTACTGGATACAGTCGCCGTTCCGCAGGCAGGCGGAGGGCCGATAGGTTCATCACCCAGTAGTAGACCAGAAGTGCCAGGCTGCTGGCTACCAGCAGAGATCCGCCGGTCGTCCCCGCTGCCCGCCCCATGGACACGTAAACGCCGACCCCCAGCATGGCACCCAGGGTGATCGCAAGCGCCTGGCCGACTCCCAGCTGTGGCGCCAGGCGCGACTCTTCGTCGTTCCTGACGGGGTTGCGGTTATCCACGGCGGCCCATGACCTTACAGCCCGGACATCGCCCAGACAGCTATCATACGTCCCCTCCAACTCCCTGCTCCACGCTGCCCCCTTCCTCCGCCTCGGGCAGCGATGCCGGACCTTCTCCCTCCAGAACCTCCGCCACCAGTTCGCGGATCCTGGCCCGAGCCTCCTCCAGCGCCTGTTCGCCCAGGGGTGTCGCCCGGTAGTACTTGCGGATCTTCCCGCCCACCAGCCGATCCTCGCGGATGAGATAGCCCGACTTCTCCAGATCGTGCAGCATGGGGTAGAGGGTACCTGGCGAGAGGTTGTAGCCGTGGCGCCGCAGTCCCTCTATCAGTTGGAGGCCGTAGACGGGTTGTCGAGCAGCGTGATGCAAGACGTGCACCTTGATGAAGCCAAGGAAGAAATCACGGATCATCGGCTTGCCCTGTTCCCATGCCGATCTCGGTCCTCCCGCCGAGCCGACCGACCCTGGAGGGTGATGAGCCACAGGGCTGCCGCTGGCGCGAGCAGCGTGGCAGCCACGGCGGATTCCACCGAGGCCGTAGCCTGCCAGGAGCCCTGGGCCACCATCACCAGGCCGAAGGCGAAAATCATCCCGTTTACCCACCGC
>JAMCTB010000223.1 GCA_023380955.1 Chloroflexota bacterium
CCGTGGACATACCGGCTCCCTTTGACGGCATCCTGGCTGAGAGCAACGAGGCGCTGGACGAGCGGCCCGAGTTGCTCAACGAGGACCCCTATGGCGAGGGGTGGCTGGTCACCATGAAGCCCGCCGGTGACCTGGCGATCCAGGGCCTGCTGGACGCTGATGCGTATTTCGAGCTGATGAAGGAGAAGCTGGCCGAGGAGGACAAGAAGAGGCAAGCTCAGGGGGGCGGGAATGACTAGGCGCTACGGGAAGGTCATGGTCATCCCTTGCAGCGGGATTGGCAAGGCGTTCGGTACCATCGGCCGAGAGGCCACCTTCATGGCCGTGGAAGAGCTGCGGCCAGCCGTCTCCGACACCATCTGCCTCTCCTCCCTCGTGATGGGCGACCAGGATGCAAGAGAGAGGGTGCAGGGGCTTCCCTGCATCACCGTGGACGGCTGTCCCTCGGCGTGCGCCAGGAAGAACGTGGAGCTAGCCGGAGGCGAGGTGGTGTCCGGGCTGCGGGTGGTTGATATCTACAAGGAACACAGGGCGCTCAAGTCTACGGGGATAACAGAGCTGGACGAAGCTGGCCGTCAGTTAGCCCACTTCCTGGCCGAGCAAATCGCCCAGGAGGTCGACCAGATCAGGGAGGATTTGCGATGGTGAATCTGCCGGCGCGCAAGGTAGGGATCATCTCCTGCAGCGGGGAGGAGTTGGCCGAGGGGACGGTTTCCAGGATGGCCACACGGCTGGTCCTGGAGAAGCTGCGGCCCGGCCAGACGGTGACTCTGTGCCTACCACTTTTCCTGGCCGGGGGCAAGGAGGAGCGCGCCTTCGCCAAGTTCTACCCGACCATCGCGGTGGATGGCTGCGACAAGCTCTGTGCTGCCAAGGCTACCGAAGCATACAGCGCCAGGCCGGCCGCCGTCGTGGACGTGAGCAAGGTGGCCGCACGCTTCCCCGAGCTGAAGGCCGAGTCGAGACGGCATCTGGGCGAGGGCGGGATGGAGTTGGCCCGTCGGGTGGCCGAGGAGATCGCCACCCGGGTAGATGAGATCCTGGGCCGCCAGGCCGGACCTGGCGTGATCCGCCTGGACGGGGCAGGGTCCGGGGCAGTGGTGCACGTGGATGCGGCCAGCCTCAGGCGCCGGCCCACGACCACCGGTTGCAGCTGCGGGGTGGATGGGCTGCCCGTGAAGACCATTCGAGTGGGCGACGGCTTGGTGGGCATCGCCGGCCTCGAGCCGATCTTCGAACAGGTGCTCTCCTCCTCAGGGCAGGCGGCGGACAGCGAGCTGAAGGAGGAGCTACTCCGGGTGGTCAAGGTGTACAACTACATCGCACCCGGTCGTGAGGCTGCTTATGCTGATGCCCTCTGGGCAGAGTTCGTTGCCTACCGCACGAATGGGAGGCCAGGCCGATGATAAGCTACAAGGCCATGGCAACGTGGAAAGGGGAGCACTGGGGCCACGTGTCCTGCTCCAACGGAGCGGAGTTAGACTTCTCGGCCCCGCCGTCTCTCCACGGGCACCCAGGGGTGATGACACCAGAGGACGGTGTAGTTAGCGCGCTGAACATGTGCTTTCAGCTCATGTTCCTCTGGGCCGCCGAGCGGTTTGAACTGGGGCTGGTTTCGTACGAGTGCGAGGCCGAGGGTTTCGTAGAGGAGTTCATCGACAAGACCTCTGTCTTCCAGCGATTCGTGCTGCGCCCCCACATCGTTGTGAAGGGGAGCAGCGAGAGACGCGTCCAGCAAGCGCTGAAGACTGCCTACAAGTACAGCCTGGTGGCCCAGTCGCTGAAGGGAGAGGTTCTGGTGGTGCCGGAGATAACGGCGCTGAACTGACGCCGGCCGGTGGCCCCCAGAACTGATCATGAGGGAGGATCTGGATGAAAGTCACCTTCCCCCGCGTTGGCTCGTCGTGGGCAGCGCTCGTCACCGTCTTCGCGAAGGCGGGGGTCGAGTGCATCGTTCCACCACCATTCAGCAAGCGCACCCTCTCACTCGGGGTGAAGTACTCGCCGGAGTGGGTGTGCCTGCCCTTCAAGCTGAACCTCGGCAACTTCATCGAGGGACTGGAGATGGGGGCCGATACCCTGCTCTACGTGTCAGGCCAGAATCTGTGCCGTCTCGGCTACTACTCCAAGGTGTCGGAGGAAATCTTGCACGACGCGGAGTACCAGTTCGAGATGATGTGCTTCGACTGGCAGGAGAAGCAGGTCATCGGCTTGGCGGAGCTTCTGCGCAAACTGCTGCCCAACCGGTCCTGGCCACAGATAGCGGGTGACATCAAGTTTGCCCTAACCCAGTTGGCGACGCTGGACGACCTGGAGCGGATGGCCCACCACCTGCGCCCCAGGGCGACAAAGCCCGCGGAGATAACTCGCATCTGGCGGACGGCTGCGGATCGGATGGCTCAGGCATGGACCTATGACGATCTGAAGAGGGTGAAGGCGGAAGTCCTGCGCGAGTACCATCAGGTGCCCACTAACCCCGACGCCAATCCGCTGTGGGTTGGGCTGCTGGGGGAGTTCTTCACGGTGGTCGAGCCCTTCTGCAACATGGACATAGAGGACCTGCTAGGGAAGATGGGAGTCGAGGTCGTGCGCCATGCCTTCTTCGGGAGTTGGGCTAAGACCTGGCTCATTCTGGAGTTGGTCGGCCTGAGCCACGGGAAGAAGGTGAAGCTGGCAGCAGCCCCTTACCTCAGCCGCGACGTCAGCGGTGACGCGGTGCAGACGGTAGGCGAGACTATTCTGCATCAGAAGGAGGGCTTCGATGGCATCATTCACCTGATGCCCTTTACCTGCATGCCTGAAATCATGGCACAGAACGTCATGCCTGGGGTAACCAGAAACTATGACATCCCGGTGCTACCCATCACCCTGGACGAGCAGATGGGGAGGGCTGGCTTCGTCACCAGGATTGAGGCCTTCGTGGATCTGATGGAGAGGCGTCGGAGGCTCAGGGCGCGGCATTCTTGACAGTTGTTTTTGTGCTTCATGGGACATATGCGAATTCGCGCTTTTACCAACCTGACCAGGTGACGAGGAGGTCACTGATGTCCTACAGCGTCGATCATGAACTGTGTACCGGCTGCGGCACCTGCGTCGAGGTTTGCCCGGCCGAGGCTATCGAGAACAACGGAGGCGTAGCCACCATCGACGACTACCTCT
>JAMCTB010000224.1 GCA_023380955.1 Chloroflexota bacterium
CATCCCGCTCAGGAGCACAAACAGTCCAGTCATCCGCCATCTTCCTCACCACGCGACACCAGCAGGGCACCAACAGCTTCCCACACAGGCTCAAACCCAGCCACATCGCCCAGTCCCGGGCCCGCCAATTCGGCAACTCACGGATTCGGGGTTTGGCGGACCCGCAGGCGACCGATACCGTCTATTGGCCGGATGCGCCGCTCAGCAGCTTCTCCACCGTGGGGAAAGCTGCCAGGTTGGTGTGGGGAAGAAACAGCCCCGAAATGTACTCCTCCATGAAACGGTTATCGGCGGACAGCTCCAGGTAGGTCATCTTGCGGGCCGCCTCCTCCGCTACGCCCCTCGCCTCCCGCGAAACCAGGGAGGCGTAGGCACCGAGGGCCGAGGTATTGCCCAGGTAGTGGAAGGTCTCCCACGGGAGGTCGGGCAGCAAGCCGATCTGGATGGCCTTCTCCACGTTGATGTAGCGACCGAACCCCCCGCCGATCAGCACCTCCTGGATATCGGAGAAGGTCAGCCCCATGCTGTTGACCAGCACCGAGAAGCCGGCGTAGATGGCGGCCTTGGTCCTGAGCAGGTTGTTGACGTCCACTTCGGTGATGATTATGTCCTGCCCCTCGGCCGTCTCGCCGGCCCAGGCAACCACATACTCGCCACCGTGGTCGCCCCGTCGCACCCTCGGCGTCCCCAGGTTCCAATTCATGCGGCCGCCCCTGTCGATCACCCCGGCGAGAAACATCTCCGCCAGCAGATCGATCATGGCGGAGCCGCAAATCCCCTTCGCCGGCACGTCCCCGATCACGTGGAACCGAGTCTCGAAGTCGGTCCGATCGATCTCCACCTTCTCGATTGCTCCGGCGGTCGCCCTCATGCCATGCTGCACCCCCGCCCCCTCGAAGGCCGGGCCGGCGGAGCAGGCGCAGGTGATCAGCCACTCGGCATTCCCCAGCACGATCTCGCCGTTGGTGCCCACATCGATGAACATGGTGAGCTTGTCGGTCTTCCACAGACCGGAGCTGAGCACACCCGCCGTGATGTCCCCTCCCACGTAACTGGCAACACCCGGAGTGGCCAGCACCAGTGCGTTGGGATTGACGTCGATGCCGAGATCCCCGACCAGCACCGGTGGGTAATGGTTGACCGCCGGGATGTAGGGTTGCTCTCGCAGATAGCGGGGACTGATCCCCAGGAAGAGATGGCTCATGGTGGGGTTCCCGGCCGCCACCACCTGCAGCACCTCCTCCGGCCGCACGCCGGCCTTCCGCAGCACCTCGGCCAGCAGGCCGTTGATGGTGGCGATCACCATCCGCTGCAGCTCTCCCAGATTGTCTCCCTTAAGAGAGTAGACGATCCTGGAAATGACGTCCTCGCCCCGAGCGATCTGCCCGTTGTAAGCGGAGGCCACCTGCAGCAGCTTGGCGGTGCGCAGATCCACCAGGTACACCACCACCGTGGTAGTGCCGATGTCCACGGCAACCCCAAACAACCGGTCCGTTCGGTCCCCTGGGGCAACCGAGATCAACCGGCGAGTCTCGGTAGAGGAGACCGTGTCGTAGAAGACGGTAACCTGCCAGTTGGCGGCCCGGAGCAGTTCGGGGAGGGCGCGGAGGGACGATAGCTCCGCGGAGAGGCTGCTGATGCCGAGCCGCGCCATCTCGCGACGAAGGCGGCTGTAATCGTCGGTGTTATCCTCGAGGCTCGGGGGTTCGATGGTGAGGGCTACGGCGCCCACCGCAGGGTCGATGCGCCCCTGCCATCCCGCCGGCAGGGCTATGCGGTCCGCGCGAGACTCGCCGACAGGGACCTCGCGTCCCACCTGAGGGGGCACCAGCACCGAGACATCACCGCGCACCACGCTCTGGCAGGCCAGGACCCATCCTTCTTGAACCAGGGAGGGCTTGATCAGCGCCGTTGGAGGGGAATCCACCTGGCCGAGGGCGACCTGGACTTTGCAGCGACCGCATCTTCCCTGGCCGCCGCAGGGGATTCCGATCTCAACCCCAGCCGCCTTCGCGGCATCGAGCAGATTCGCGCCCGGCTGGACCTCAACGGCCTTATCTTGGGGGAGAAACCTTACTAGCGGAATGTGTGGCTCCTTTATCTAGCTGGGCAACACCCAGAACCGAGGCAAAGTGGCTGCACCTGGCCGATAGTAGCAAAGGAGAACCCCGTTTGCAAGGCAGAGTCACAGTGTTATACTGTCCCGGTCCGCGTTGCGGGTAAGCCCCTGTGCCTTTCAGCAAATCATCCAACGCCGCGGTGTTCCGTCCGCCCGTCTGCCCCTGCCAACGCCGGGCGGCTTGCAGGATAGGTCCTTGGTAGCCCGGCTGTGGCGGTTCAACTGAGCGCCGGGGGTCGTGCCAGTCTGATGGATTACCCCGCCTTTCTAACGAAGATCAGATTGCCGCAGCGGCGCGCGGATGTTCTGCGCCGTTCCAGGTTGGTGGATTTCCTCCACCAACAGGTGGACAAACGGCTGATCATTCTGTCGGCTGCTGCCGGGTACGGCAAGACCACCCTCCTGGTGGATTTCGCCCACGAGGTCGATCTCCCCGTCTGCTGGTACTCCTTGGACGCCTCGGACGCCGATCCCCGGACCTTCTTCGAGTACCTACTGCTGTCGCTGCGCCAACGATTCCCCGACTCCGGCCGGCAGACCGAGTCGCTGCTCAAGTCGGTCGAGGACGTAGGCCGCGAGGTCAACTCCGTCGTGGCGTCCCTGGTGAACGAGATCCAATCGGACATACCCGACTACTTCCTGCTGATCCTGGACGACTTCCACTGGGCGGACGACAGCGAAGCGGTCAACGCCGCTCTGGATCTGCTGATCTACTATCTGCCCGACAACTGCCACCTGCTCCTCTCCACTCGCACCCTGCCCCAACTCACCTTCTCCCGATTGGCGGCCCAGCGACAGGTGGCCGGACTGGGAACCACCGACCTCCGCTTCACGCCCGAGGAGCTGAGCCGCTTGCTGCGCGAGAACTTCAAGCTGGTAATGCCGTCCAACCAAACCGAGGAGCTGATCGAGGCCTCCGAGGGTTGGATCACCGGCATCCTGCTCACCACCCACACCCTCTGGATGGGGCTGGTGGAGAACCTGGTCAAGGCCAAAGGGACGGGTAGCCCGCTCTTCGACTACCTGGCCAACGAGGCCTACCTTCAGCAGCAGCCGGAGTCGCAGCGCTTCTTGCTCCGATCTTCCGTGCTCCAGCAGATGTCGCCGGAGCGGTGTGACCGCCTCTTCGCCGACGGGGACGCCGCGGAGATGCTGCACTACCTGGTGAGGGCTAACCTCTTCGTCCAGGAGCTGGATGGATCGGGTGAGTGGTATCGCTACCACAACCTGTTCCAGGAGTTCCTCCAGGCGAAGCTGAAGGCCGAGGACCCCGACCTCTACGCCGAGCTCCAACGACGAGCGGCGGAGATGGCCGAGGAAGAGAGGGAATGGGACGCGGCCTTTGGGCACTACCAGGCGGCTGGCGACGGGGAGGCGGCAGCCAGGTTGGTGGAGCATGTGGCCGAAGAGATGATGCAGTCGGGTCGCTGGCGCACGCTTTACCGGTGGTTCGACTGCCTGTCGCCGGGGGTGATCGACTCTAGACCGACCCTTTCCCTCTACCGCGGCCGCACCTACATCTGGTCCGGCGAGCCCGATAGGGCCATAGCACACCTGGACAGAGCAGCCCAGCGTTCCAAGTTGCAGGGTAACGCGGAATCGGCTGGTGGAGCTCTCACCGCCAAGAGCGTGGCCCTGAGACTCAAGGGCCGCCTGAGCGAATCCCTGGAGGCATGCCGTGAGGCTCTCTCCCTTCAGGACGATCCCACCTCCCAGGTGGCCGCAGAGGCTCATAGGGAAATCGGCATCTGCCTGGCGTCCCTCGGGAGGCTCACGGAGTCCGCGGCGGATCTGCGAGAAGGTCTAGCGATCTACGACGGACTGGGGAACGAAGAGGGGGTCGCGACCATATGCCAGTCCATGGGGGTCCTCTTGGTTCGTCTCGGGGACCTGGCCCAGGGTATGTCCCATTACCGTCGCTCTCTCGCCGCCTGGCAGAGGTTGGGTAACACCGCCTCAGCCGCCCATGTGCTCAACTGCATCGCCCTGGTCCACTACTACACGGGCGAGTACGAGCAGGCTGTCGAGATCCTTGAGAACGCCCTTGCTCAGGCGCGACAAGGCGGTCGACTTCGGGTAGAGGCCTTCGTCCTCGGGAGTCTCGGAGACGTGCGACGCGACTCGGGCAACTTGCAGGCCGCCCTGGAAGCCCACGAAGCAGCCCTGGAGATCGCGCAGCGGGTCGATGAACTCCCCCTGATAAACTACATGCTTGATGCTCTGGCCAACACTCATCGACTGTCTGGTGACTACGCCACGGCCGAGCGGCTACTGCGACAGGCGCTACAGCAGGCGGAAGAAGCTCAGTCACCCTACGAGGCTGCTACCTACTCCATTTCGGCGGGCGTCCTCGCCGAGGAGCAGGGCGACGTCGACCGATCTGAGGAGCTGCTGCGATCGGCCATCGATCGGCTGGGCCCATCGGGAGCCAAACGGGACCTAGCCCGGGCCCGATTCCACCTGGCCCATACTCTTTACGCCGCCGGCAATCCGGACATGGCGGCCCGCGAGCTGGAAGCCACCCTGGAGCTGTGTCGTGAACTGGGGTACGACGCATTCATGGTGGCCGAAGGGCAGAGGACGGGAGAGCTGATCTCGTGGGCCCTGGCCCGGGGCGTCGGGGGTAGGCGGCTCGAGTTGGTCGCTCAGAGACTTCGGGCGGCCAGGCAGCCGGTGCAGGCTAACCGACGGCCGAACATCCACGTCGAGCCCGCAGGGCCCACGAAGATCGAGATCTACTCCTTCGGCCCCGCAGGGGTGTTGGTGGACTCCCGACTGGTCACCAGCAGCGACTGGGCGGTGGAGAAGACCAAGGAGCTGTTCTTCTACCTGCTCCAGCAGAACCACCCACTCCGGAAGGAGCAGATCGTGGACGACGTCTGGCCCGAGGTCGATCTGGGCAAGAGCAACAGCCAGTTCCACTCCACCATGTACCGGCTGCGCCGGGCCCTCTTCCCCCAGTGTGTGACCTATCGGGATAGTCGCTACCAGCTCACCCTGGACAACATCTACTGGTACGACGCCGACGAGTTTCCCCGGCTGATGGACGAGGGTGACATCGTCGATCTTCCCCTTTCGCGGCGCATAGGAGCGTACAATCGGGCCATCGACCTCTACAAGGGCCCCTTCTTAGACGAGTTCTACTCCGACTGGGTGATCCCACGGCGAGAAGACCTGGAGCTTCGCTACCTCCAGGCCCTGACGCGCCTGGCCAAGCTGAGGGCGCAGGAGGGCTCCTTGGAGCAGGCGCTGGAGCTGCTGCGCACCGCCGTGGCAACCGACCCCTTCCAGGAGGAGGCCCACCACGGGCTGATCCTCTACTCC
>JAMCTB010000225.1 GCA_023380955.1 Chloroflexota bacterium
CGGAGTATTCGATGAGGCGAGAGCTCTCAATCATCGACAGCTCGAAGGTGCTGGAGGGGTTGTCCACAGGGATTCTCCCGCTCTCGGCCAGGATCACCAGGAACAGCGCGGCGGCCAGCAACCAGTGGGCCGGATTGAAAAGGTATGAGGCCGAGATCAGCGTCTGGTTGACGACGAATGGGATAGTTGCCTGGGCAATCAGGGCCACGGTGAACAGCACCAGAATCACCGCCGGCTCCGCCAGGAGGGAGACCGTCCTCGCTCGGCTGCTGCCCATTCCCCCGAAGCTGCTGGCGGTGTCCATGGCCGCCAGGGAGGTGAAGAAGCCGCCCAGGGAGAGTATGAAGCCGCCGGCCAGCATGTCGCCCATGAAAGCGTAGGGCAGGGGATAAGCGGTCAGAACCGGGATCAGGGTCGCGACGACCAGCGGGGTCACGAAGGTAAAGACCGGTGCGGCGAAGTAGATCCACGAAGCGTGTTCGGAAACCACGCTGCCCTTATGGAGCAGCTTCCACAGGTCGTAGTAAGGCTGAAAGACGCTCGGCCCGCGCCGCGACTGGACTATGGCCTTGAGCCGGTTGATCACCCCTTTGACCAGGGGCGCGCATACGAGCACCGTCGCCACCTGCAGCAGCTGCAGGATCAGGCTGGTAATCACTCTGGCACCTCCCAACGCACAAAAAAAGACCCCTGGCCGGGGATCGAATATCCCGGTCAGGAGTCATCAGCATCATCGCGCTTCGGGACGCGTAACCGTCCCCGGGCGGATCTCCATCGCCCGGAAGCCCTAATCACTTCCAGCGAGAGGCTACCATGGGCAACCTTAACCTGTCAAATGCGTTTCCCTGTCAAATCCGCCAGCCAGCGCCTGAGCGCGCCACTTCTCCGCTTGCGAGCCAGCGCTGGAAGGTCCGGCGCATCGCATCGAAGGCCCCGCGGTCGAGGATAACCTGCCCATGTTCGAGGGCGTCCAGGAGAAGGATATTGCGGTCCTCAAACATCCGCTGCCATGCCGCCCGATCGTACCTTGCGAGCGAGGGCCGTGAACGCGAGTGCCGCGGCCGAGGGGCGCACGTCCTTGTGGGAGATGGTGCTGATCTGCCTCTCGAGCAGCAACCCCACTACTCGAAGGACCTTCAGCAGACCCTGTCGCAGTTCGATGTCGACGCTGTACTCAGATACGGCCGCTACGCCCAAGCCCGCCATTGCCCCTCGCTTGACTGCCTCGCAGCCTGCGAGCTCCAGGGTCCTGCTGGGCCTAAATCCGCGCCGTTCGAACTCCTCCTCCAGGACACTCCTGGTGCCGGAGCCTCGTTCCCGAAGTAGAAAGCGCTCCGAAAACAGCCGCTCGAGGGGGATGGCCGCTTCAGAGGCCGCCGGATGCGAAGGGGTCGCCACGATAAGCAATCGGTCCCGAGCGTAGGGGAGGACCTGCAGGCCGGGTTGGAAGCTCGCGCCCACAAAGCCGAGATCCAGCTCGCCTGCCAGCACGCGGGCCTCCACCTCCTGGCTGTTGGCGACCAGCAGGCTCACCTCCACCGCGGGGTAACGCTCCTGGAAGGCGGCCACGACGGGCGGGAGCAGGTAGATGCCCGGAGTGCTGGAGGCCCCCAGCCGAAGTCGCCCCCGCTCCAGGTTCGCCGTCTCCGCTAGCGCCGCCGTCAGTTCCTCCTCCACATCGAAGAGCTTCTGGGCATAGCCATGCACCAGGCGGCCCATCTCCGTCAGGAGCACCTTGTTGCCCGACTGACCAAAGAGCTGGATCCCCAACTCCTTCTCGAGAGCAGCAACGTGCCGCGAGACGGCGGGCTGGCTGATGAAGAGGTCCTCCGCCGCGCGGGAGTAGGAAAGGCGGCGGGCAACGGCGAGGAAGATCCTCAGTCGGTAGAGATTCATCGCTATAACTCAACTGAATAAGCGATATTCAGAATTGGCAGTGGCATTATAACATTAGCGGTGTTAGCCTTCGCGTCATGACACAGTTCGCTTTCGACACAGATGCAGCCATAAAGCTCACTTCCCTCTCCCATGGGGCCGGTTGAGCCTGCAAGATAGGTCCGGCGGACCTGGCGCAGGTGCTGCGCTACCTACCCGCTGTCTCGGACCCCCGGCTCCTGGTCGGTCTGGACTCCCTCGATGACGCCGCCGTGTACCGTGTGAGCGACGAACTGGCCCTGGTCCAGAGCGTCGACTTCATCACCCCAGTGGTGGACGACCCCTATGCCTTCGGGGCCATCGTCGCCGCCAACGCCCTCTCCGACATCTACGCCAAGGGCGCCACTCCTATCCTCGCCCTGAACCTGGTGGGATTTCCTGCCAAGACCTTCCCCCTTCACATCCTCGGGGAGATCCTGAGGGGCGGGGCGGAGAAGGCCGCCGAAGCCGGGGTGCTGGTGGCGGGTGGGCATTCCCTGGACGACGGGGAGCCCAAGTACGGCATGGCCGTGACAGGGCTCGTTCATCCCGATTGGGTGGTGAGGAACTCCGGGGCGAGGCCGGGGGATATCCTCT